>DATDRM010000033.1:0-5155 GCA_035291705.1 Anaerolineales bacterium | reverse complement strand
GCTACCTGAACACTGCCCACGGGGGAGAGCGAGCTGCGAACTGTGCCGATCTTGCCAACCAGGGACTCCTGGCCGGTGCGGATGGGGGCTTTTTGGGCGCGCAGGGCGAAGGTCAGGATGGTGAAGAAGATGGCGGCAGTCACCAGGGAGACACCTATCACGAGGGGCACCGAGACGCGCTGGAAAGACGGCGTGCCCGGCGAATTGAACAGCACCAGGGCGCCGAGGATCAGCGAGCCCACCCCGGCGGCGGTGAGCGCGCCATGTGTGGGGGCTTTAATATCCAGAACGAACAAGACGAAAGCGGTCGCCAGGAAGATCAAACCAAAATAGTTGACGGGTAAAATGCCCAGCCCATAGGTCGCCAGGGCCAGGCAGACCACCCCGATGAAACCGGCCACCCAACCGCCCGGGCTGGAGAGCTCGATCAAGATGGCTTGCACGCCAATGGTGAGCAGCAGGAAGACGAAATTCGGGTTGGTCAGAATGCCCAGCAGACTCTCGATCCAGGCCGGCTCAATGGGCGTGACCAGGGCGTTCGCCGTGTGCAGCGTGCGCTCCCCCGCGACAGTGGAGACGGTGAAGCCATCCAGCTGGCGCAGCAGGTCAGGGATATCGTTGGCGATGAAGTCCACCAGGCCGATCTCAAGCGCCTCCCTGGCGGAAACGGCCTCGGCTGATTCGATGGTCTGTTCGGCCAGAGCGATGGCTTCTGCGCCGCGCGCCTCCGCCAGGCTGCGCACGGTAGCCTTGAGGATGTTCTTTTCCTTGGCGGCCAGCGTCTCGCCCAGCTCCTGCCCCTCCGGGCCGACCGGGCTGGCGGCGCCGATGGCGGTGCCCGAGGCCATGGCGGCGGCATGCCCGGCCAGGGTAAGGATCGTCCCGGCGCTGCCGGCGATGGCGCCCGAGGGAGCCACGTAGACGACAATAGGCACTGGACTGGCGCGCATGGTCTGCACCATGCGGTTCATCAGGACGATGCTGCCGCCGGGAGTATCGAGCTGCAGGATCAGGGCTTGTGCGCCACCCTGTTCGGCGGCGCGGATGCCGCGCTCGAGGTATTGTCCCATGGCGGGGGTGAGCGGGCCTTCGGCGGTGAGGAGAAGGACGAGGGGAGCGGACTGCTGGGCGAACGCAGTCCACGCAGTGAAGAGCAAGGCATTGACTGCGATCAACCAAAGGAAAGTACGGAGGCGGCGATTCATTAAGGCTATTATAAGCCGATTTGTCTTGGAGGGGACAGAAGGAGCAGAGGAAGCAGAGGAACCAGAGGGGCCGAAAAGAGATGCTAAAAAAACAGGCTCTCCACACCGCGCGGCTTACTCAAGTCGGTGAAGGCCTGGTCGAGTTCCTCCATAATTTCATACTTACGTTGAGCAATATACTTTTTCAACGAACGAGCTTCGCTTGCCTTGGGGTAGAGCTGGATACCTAATTTCACAAAAAAACTATTGATTGCACACGAGTAAACGATCCTCCCTTTAAGCCCCATAAACTTGTATTCGGGAGAAAGCTGGAATTCCAATTGGGTGTTTGAACCAGGTTGGATTTTCATTCTGCTTTCGAAAAGCTTATAAGCCAATAGCCCCATTCCATTGATCGAAATATTCTCCAGAGAAGCGCGATACGATTTACCCCACCAATGCAAGGTAACATAAACGGTTCTTGGGGGTCTAACTCTTTCATACTGGCGCTCTTTCCATTTAGTGTCGATATAGGCGAATCCAGAGAGAACGAAAATGCCTTTACAAGTGTTGAGCTTCTTCAAGCGCGCAACCACTGGCTTTGGAAATAGCTGGCTATGCAGGTAAATATTGCCTTCCAAGGCAGCGCACATTTCAATACGGGTTGTCTGAAAAGTTGCGCAGTCCGGATTTACCTCAAGGATATTGATATCTTGGTTAAGAACCATCCCCTTGAAGGATTTGGTCAACTGTAGAGTGACGTTTTGCCGGCCAAGCGATCTGATGATGGTTAATACATCGTCATCGGTAGGTGCAAAGTTTGAGGACATAGATTAACCCTCCTTTACCCCCCTGGAACCAATCCTACTTATTACAAATTCTAAATTGTTCGGACAACGTTTCGGCTTGTGGTGTGTATTTTAATACTTTTTTCTGAAGTTACTCGATAAGTAAAGGGTTTCCTTGCTATCAAATTTGCAAGTTATATACGGTCACCCCAGCCAATGTCCTGGTGCGCCGGGGACGGCGCAGTGAGCACGGTTGCGAGGCCATTTATGATCGGAGAAATTCTCCAACCAATTTTGGGACAAACACCCAAAACAAATTATTCCTTATTGACATTCTAAAAAATTTCGCCATAATTGTTTTAGGGTAAATATAATCTAAATTATCTTAGTTTAGCGTTGTTGACCCTTTCTTCTTGACAATTGATTCGCAATTCTCCATCCACGACTATCTAAGCAAAGCGACGGCCTTATCCAAAAAAGGAGAGAGAAAATGAACTACCGAAAATTGTTAATGCATGTTGTTGGAATCACATTGGTTACTGTTTTTTTGGTTAGGTGCAGTGCCCCCACAACTACCCCCTTAGCACCACCCTCGACCTCGATTTCTCCGACTACTGCGCAAGAGGTCGTAGCAACCTTACCACCAACACCGACCTCAATTCCCCCGACTACTATGCAAGAGGTTGCATCGACTTCGGCACCCACGGTGACACCAGAAGCCGGGCCAGCGGACTTATGGGAAGATGCGACCCAGGCGACTATTGGTACAACCAGGGAATGGACGAACAAAGTCGAATTAGCGGACATTAACGGCGACAGTTTGGTAGATATTCTCTTTGCCAATGGAGGCGACTACGAGACACCTGGACAACCAGCGTTTAGTCGGGTCTTCCTCAATCAAGGCCCAGCCAGATGTTCAAGGAGGTAACCCAGGAGGTTTTTGGCCCAACCAGCATGCTGGCGCGGGTCATTAAGGTGCGGGATGTCAATAATGATCAACAACCCGATATTCTGGTGGGTACAACCTTTCAAACCCAAAGCCGACTTTATCTGGGCGATGGTTCAGGCAACTTCACCGAGGTCACAGCGACCCATCTACCGCAAATCAAGGCCAGTATCGGCGATTTGGAGTTCGGCGATGTGGACGATGATGGGGATTTGGACATAGTTCTGGCTGATTGGGGCCCTGACAGCCCAATGCATAACAAGGGAGGACGCACCATGCTGTGGCTCAACGATGGCGAGGGGCATTTTTCCGATGCCACCGGTGGGCGTATGCCTGACGTCCTGGTGAAGTTCTCCTGGGAATTGGAGTTTGTAGATGTTGACAACGATTACGACCTCGACATCCTGGTTTCATGTAAGGTCTGCAAAGGGAGCTTCTTCTTCGAAAATGATGGCGCCTACAACTTTACCGATGTTACGGAAGATAGACTGCCTCAATTCATTAACAATTATGATTTTGAGGCCATGGATCTCAATGGCGATGGTTATCTCGAGCTTGTCACGATCAACGATGGCGGTTATTATGAGCATGTTTTTCTCAATAATCAACATGGTGGTTTTGTGAACGCCACCGCTGAACTATGGCCCAATCGTGAGAACCCCACCTATGATGATAACATGGACGTATTTCTAGACTTCGACTCCGATGGAGATGCGGATTTTATAATTGGATCCCTGGATGGCCCGGACCGTTTGTTAATCAATGATGGCTCAGGCCATTTGAAGATGGCTTATAAAGTGTTCGCCGGGAAAGACACCCCGGGGACGCTCGGCATCGCCGTGGCTGATCTCAACAACGATAACAAGCTGGATGTCGTCCAGGCCCAGGGAGAAAATCCATCTGCAAGTGATGAAAGAGTTTTTCTCGGCAAGAACATTCAACCCGATACAGCCCCGCCTGTGATTACTTTGGTTGAGAAAGTAAGCACACCTACGCCGGGTCAGCCACTTCAGATACGCGCTCGCGTTCACGATAACAAGAGTCCAACCATGCCTCACGACTGGCGCTCAGTAGTGTTGCGATGGACAGTAGATGGACAAGAACATGAGACCCCGATGCAGTGGTACGGTGAGTACCTTTGGCGCGGTGTGATTGATGGGCCATCTGGCGACCTCATTTATCAGGTGTGCGCTACGGACGCAGCCGGTAATGAAGCGTGCTCTTCATTGTAGGGCATGATCTTTATCTGAGTTTTCCGTGTTTATCCCGGATCAATATTATTATCCTAAGCGCAGTCTGATTCACTCTGGCCCGACGGGCCATTCGGGGACGCCTCACTCGGGACACTGGATGCTGATGAAGCGCAGCCAGGCGAGCAGCTCGTCCTGGGCGGAAGGCTCCGGTTGCGGCCCGACCAGGCAAGCATATGGAGAGCTGTAGTTGTCGAGGGCGAAGAGCATGACATCGTTTTCGCCCACCAGGTGCGGAGCCATCAGGCGGGCATATTCCTGGCGCACGCTCCCGTTGGGGTCGGCCAGAAAGAGGATCGGGATGCCTACAAGGCTGGAAGGTAAGGCGAGCGTTTCGACTGGCTGGGGGAGAATGATGACTAACCTGGCATCCGCCTGGAGATAATCGGACCAGCGGGTAGCGAGCGCGTTCAGAAATTCCTGGCAGGTGGGACAGGCCTGAGCGTGGAGAAAGAGCAGAAGCAGGTTGCTCTGTTCGTGGAAATCGCGGGATGAGACCCAACCTCCCTGCGCAGAAGGGAGGCGGAAGTAGGGCGCAGGGGTGCTGCGGTCCTGGTCGTCGAAGCGGATAGTGAGGAGAGTCATTTTATTTTGGTCTATCTGCAGGTTTCGCTGATGAACACGAGTTGGTCTTTAGAAACTAGCCAGGTATGGCATTGTAATCCAGGACAATTCATGTCGCAATAGTTGCGTGAGGGTATAATTAGGCTTTCCCAGCTTTCCCGGGGCGTGCCGCGCCGATCAAGAGCCCCAATATGAGCAAGTTTAGATCATTCGAGGCCTTGACTCAATTCCAGGACAAAACGGATCTTTGCACCAGGGACGGCCGTGAGAGCAATATTTTTGGGACGGATCTCCTGAGAAGTCGAAAACAATAAACGGTGAGGTGAGGAGTTGGCAAAACGATCTTTCTTAAAAGAGATGCGTGTGTTTGGAGTGATCTGGTCCGGCCAGCTGGTCTCGACGATCGGCTCGGGGCTGACTGGC
>DATDRM010000032.1:0-9108 GCA_035291705.1 Anaerolineales bacterium | reverse complement strand
TTTACCCCGCCCTGCGATCCGGGGTCGGAACGCTTCGCCGCCACCGCCCGGTTAACCACCGATATCTCGGGGGTCTTTCCCTACCTCAATGCCACGCTGCGGGGCGCGGTGTACTTGCGCGAGGCCAACGCCTTGACCTGGAAGAAAGGCGGGCACAACATTGCATTTCATGCTTTTGAGATCTCCACCAGCAATGTGGAGGATCGCGCTGCAGCCGAGAAGGAGCTCAAAGGCCTGATCGACCTGGTTAACCGCACCTGGGAACGGCGGGACGAGATCACGCCCGACGCAAAAACCCACCAACGCCCGACGCCGATGGCGATCTACAAACTCCTTCCGCAAACCAATTGCAAACAGTGCGGAGAGCCGACCTGTTACACCTTCGCGCTGAAACTTACGACCTCTCAGAAGAAGATCGCTGACTGTCAGCTGTTGTTTGAGCCACAATACGCTGGAAAGTTGGCCGAGCTGCGGAGATTATTATCGAAGCCCCGGCTATCGGGTAAAGGTAGTTTACGGCACTGATTTATGCGTTGACTGTGAAAAAAGGGCGTGAGGTTCTCTGATTCCACGCTTTATTAGGAAGGAGTGCGCAATGAAGAAAGCCATAAACCTCGTTCTGGAGGAGAAAGACATTCTAGAATTGATCCAGATTTTGCTTGACGAGGACGCGCAGGGCGCCCTGGCATTCCTCAAGACACATTTTAAAGGCAAGGCGCGTGATTTACTCGAAGGCGGCTGAAAGGTGATGATCCAGGTGCCCGGTGCGGGCATCACTCAGATCAACGGCTACCTTTTCAAGCCGTGATGTTTCTTGAGGCGATATTCCTTATGCGCACCCTGCCCTGCCTCGCCGAGCCGGGCAAGATCATCGTCATGGGCAAACCTACGCGCCCACTTGACGAGGTGATCCCATATCTTGCGACCCTGCCCAACATCATCGCTTACAACCCCCAGGCGCACGCGCTCACCTTTCGACGCCAGCCAGGTTTCCTCACGTTGTACTCTGACCGGGTCTATATTACCCAGGTCAAGGACACCGAGGAGGGCTTGGAACTGCTCAAGGCGCTGGCTGACGCCATCAACGCGACCTGGGAGCATCGCTCAGAATTGGTGGCAATGACTGCTGCCCGCCGCGCTCCCCGCCCATTGGATGTATGGGCTCTGCTGCCGCAGATCAACTGTGGGCAGTGTGGTGAAGCGACCTGCATGGCTTTCGCTTTTAACCTGCTCATGCAAAATCACGTACTGGCAGAATGTTTGCCTCTCAAGGCTGACGCCGCCTTTGCCGACCGGCGGGCAACATTGGAAACCATGTTGTGATCTTAAGTGGCCTTAGCCGCTAGGATCAACCGTTTCCTTAGCCCTGGCGAATATTGGGGGTGGACTTTGTACTGCTATTGTTGGTCATTAACCATTCATCCCTGGTCGTTCTGCCTCAACTGGTATAATCTTAAACGCGAAGATTGATACGTGAAACGTAATATGTCAACTATCGACGAAGTCAAAGCACGGGTAGATATCATCGAGCTGGTTTCGGAGACGGTGCAGCTACGCCGTTCGGGGAAGAACTACACAGGTTTCTGTCCATTCCACAGCAACACCCGCACGCCGGCCTTCGTAGTTTTCCCTGAGACGGGCACTTGGCGCTGCTTCGGGCAGTGCAACGAAGGGGGGGATATTTTTGGATTTGTGATGAAGAAGGAAGGCTGGGATTTCAGCGAGGCGTTGAAGTATCTTGCCGAGCGGGCTGGGGTGGAGCTCAAGCCACCTACGCCCGCAGAACAGGCGGCTGCCGAAGAGCACGATGAGCTGCGCGCAATCCTGGAAGACGCCGTCACGTTTTATCGCCACAATTTATTCAACACCCCAGCCGGGCAAGGGGTTTTAGACTATATCCGCCACACGCGCGGCCTGAGCGATGAGTCGATCGAGGCTTTCGGGTTGGGCTATGCTCCGGATTCGTGGGAGGCTGGGCTCAACCATTTTCGCTCCAAAGGATACAGCCAGGCCGATCTGCTGGCTTGCGGCCTGGTTACTGAGCGCGATTCGGGCAGCGCTGCCCAGGGCGCGGGTTTCTATGATCGTTTCCGCCACCGGCTCATGTTCCCAATTCGGGACGAGCGCGGCCGCATGGCCGGTTTTGGGGCACGTGTGGTGAACCCCGATGACGTTCCAAAGTTCCTCAACTCTCCCCAGACGATCCTGTTTGACAAGGGCCACCTCTTGTATGGACTGGACCGGGCGCGCAAGGCAATCCGCACCCAGGATCAGGTGGTGATCGTAGAAGGATACCTGGATGTGATCGCCTTGCACCAGGCCGGTTTCGCCAACGTTGTCTCCCCGATGGGCACCGCCCTGACCGAGGCGCAACTGCGCCTGCTCAAGCGGTTCACACGCCGGATGGTGCTGGCATTGGACGCCGACGCGGCCGGCGATAAGGCCACCGTGCGTGGCTTGCAGGTGGCGCGCCAGGCGCTGGACCGCGAGTCCGATCCGGTCTTCGACGCCCGCGGCTTGCTGGGGAACGAGGCGCGTCTGCAAGCCGATATCCGCGTCACAACTTTGCCCCCCGGGATGGATCCGGATGAGGTCGTCAACCAGGACCCGGCCGGATGGGAGCAGACCGTGGCGCAGGCGCGGCCGGTGGTTGTGCATGTCATGGAGACTCTGGCAATAGGCCGCGATCTGGAAGACCCTAAGGTTAGGTCCGAGATCGCCGCCCAGGTATTGCCCTTGATTGAAGACGTGCCAAACCCGATCGAGCGTGATACCTATCGCCAGCGCCTGGCGCGTCTGCTGCACGTCGACGAGCGCGCCTTGCTCAGCACACCGACGCCGGTCGGACCTCGGGCAAGGCCCCGGTCAAGGCCTCGAACAGGCGGCCTGCCTCCCCAGGAGGCTATGCCTGAGAAGGGCGAAGTCTCTGCCGTCGCCCCGGCCGACATGTTGGAAGCCCATTGCCTGAGCGTCTTGCTCCGCCGCCCTGATCTGGTCCACCGGGTAGATCGCGCCCTGCAGGCTGGCGGCCTGGGCCGGCTCTCGCCGGACGATTTCCAATCCGCCGACCACCAGGTCATCCTACAATTGATCGAAGATTCGCTGGAGCAGGATCATGCAGAGCCGCTTTTCTTCGTGATGAATAGCCTCTCCTTGCCTCTCATGGAGCTGGTCGATCAGCTGTTGCTGCGCACAGAAAAGATCGACCCGAACGAGGATCGCGTGTTGGAAGACCTGGTACGAACCCTGCTCGAGGTCCGCCAACGCCGCTTACGCCAGGAAATGGATCATGTGCGCTTTTTGATGGCAGAGGCCCAACAGACCGGCGACAGCCGGGCAAGCGATTACCAACAGACCATGCTGCATTATATTCTCACCCGCCAGCGCCTGGATCAGGCCCTCGGGCATTATACGAGCCACATCCTGCAATGAGCGAACAAGATTGGGAGACCACACCTCCCGACCTCGATCCGCAAGTACCTGGTCTGGAAACACCTCCCGATCTGGAAGACCTGGACGAGGATCTGATGGATTTCCAGGATGTCAACTTGCCTATGGGTGAGGTGGACGACCTGCCCAGCGCGGCCGATTTCGATGAAGAGGGAGAGCCGGACGACGACGCCCTATCGCGGGAAGAACTGGATCTGGCGGAACTGATCAAAGAAGGGCCTCTCGATCTCCTGGAAGATCCGGCCTTGATGATGGAGTTAGGCGAGGATCCCGTTCGGCTGTACCTTAAGGAGATTGGGGGGATCGAGCTGCTAGACACGAATCGCGAATTCTGGCTGTCCACTCAAATGGAGGCTGCCCGGCGGGTTGACTCGGTTATCCGCCAGCATCCCTTGGTGCGTAAAGGGGGGTCGTTGCCGAGCAGTACCTACCGGGCGCTGTTCCAGGAGCTGCGGACAGCCTGGAAGCGGGTGCTGGAAGATGGCAGGCGGCTGGGGTTCAACCTGCCTGATTTGGGCCTGATGTTGAGCGAAGCCCAAATGCTGCGCCAAACTTGGGGATCTGATTCTCCTTCTTATCTGCACTCCTATCTTGACAATGGATTGTGGGGCAACGATCCACTTTGGGATAGCGTAGCTCGCAATGTATTCACTGTTTTTATTTGTCTGTACCTATTACCCAATGATTTGGCAGAACACCTGGGGGGCTTTATCGGCGGCGGGCACGAAGGATTACCTTCTGAGCGGACTTTCTCGCGCCACCTACCGCCGAGCGAGGCGCTGCAGGCTGAATTGGAGGAGGTGCGCTACCGCTCTAAAGATGCTCATAACGCTATCATCCGCGCCAATCTACGGCTGGTGGTCAGCGTCGCCAAGCGTTATATTGGACGCGGCAGCTCTTTCCTCGATCTGATCCAGGAAGGTAATATCGGCTTGCTGCGGGCGGTGGCGAAATTCGATCCCACGCGGGGCTATAAATTCAGTACCTATGCCACCTGGTGGATTCGCCAATCGATCAGCCGATCGATAGCCGACCAGGCGCGCACCATCCGCATCCCGGTGCACGTCTTTGAATCAATTAATCGCCTATTGCGCGCCCAGCGGGGGTTGATCCAGCAGTTAGGCCGCGAGCCAAACAGCGACGAACTGGCTATGGAAGCTGGTTTTCTGGAACCGCAAGATGAGCAGATCATCCTGCGCGCCCAATCCGAGGGGACGGTCATCCCGGTAGATGTGCGCCGCCGGTGGATGCGGGCTGCTAGCAAGGTCAGCCGCATCATGCGCGCCTCCGAGGAACCGATGTCTCTGGAGAGTCCAGTGGGTAGTGAGGACAGCAGCTTGCTGGGCGATTTCATCGAGGACCATGAGGCCCTGGAACCGATGGATGCCGCCGCCCGGGAGATGCTGCGTGAACAGGTGAAGAACGCCCTGGCGGTGCTTTCAGACCGCGAGCGGGGAGTGCTGGAGCTGCGCTTTGGTTTGGTTGACGGTAAAGACCATACTTTAGAAGAAGTTGGCCACTATTTCCAGGTGACGCGCGAGCGTGTCCGGCAGATCGAAGCCAAGGCATTGCGAAAGCTGCGCCACCCCACCCGCAGCCGCCACCTGCGCGATTATCTGGGGTGATGATCCCCTTCCTCGCGGCTTCCTGGCACCTGGTGGCCGGTATCATTGTCCTTTTCCTGCCAGGCATGGTCTGGGTGGCCTTATTTTGGGACACCGGTCAAGACCCCCTTGAACGATTGGCGCATGCCATCGGACTGAGCATTTCTCTGACTGCGCTGGGGGCGTTAATAGCTTTTCTCCTCAATTGGCAGATCTCATCTGCAAGCCTCATTATTCTATATGGATTGCTGGTGCTATCGGTAGTGTGGGGGTTGGCTTACCAGCTGAGGGGGCGCAGCCGGTTGAAAGATGTCCCTGAGGAAGGACTTAGTGAACCATACCTCCCCCGGTTGCTTCACTTAGCTGGCCTGGGAGCAGCTTTTCTGTTAATCCTGGCCTGGCGGTTTTACCAGGTGCGTGAATTCGCCCTGCCTGCCTGGGTCGATTCGGTTCACCATGTGCTCATCGTCCGCCTGATCCTGGAGAATCGAGGCTTACCAGATACCCTGGACCCATATCTACCGGTGTTGTTTCTTTATCATTTCGCATTTCATGCTCTTGCGGCGGTATATTCTTTTCTGGCGCGCTTGGCTCCGGAGCAAGCCGTGTTGCTGCTGGGCCAGATATTGAACGCCGTGGTAGCGCTTTCGGTTTATCGGCTGGGCAAAGCTCTCTGGGGTGACTGGCGGCGAGCAGCTTTGGGCGCATTGTTCGTCGGGTTTGTAACACAGATGCCGGCCTACTATGCCACCTGGGGGCGGTATACCCTGCTCGCTGGCCTGGTGCTGTTGCCCCTGGCTATGGCAGACGCGGTAGATATCGTTCAAAAAGGGCCTATGCGTTCACGCCTCGCCAGCCTGGCGATCCTGACCGGTGGACTGTTCCTGGCACACTACTTTGCAGCCTATTTATTCGCCATCTTTCTCGTCTTCCTGGGTTGCCAGGCGTTGATCCGTGATTATCGCCAGGGAACCTTGATCAAAGGTGCCTGCTGGATCCCCCTGGTTGGCGCTATCCTGGCGGGAGCGATCCTGGCTGTGCCATGGCTCTCTCGGATGGGGGGATATGCCCAGGGAGCGATGCGATTCGGCGTGCTATCGCCGTCGATCGAGGCGGTGGAGGAGGTATATTTCCCTAGATACCTGCCTTATTTGTGGCATTTGCTTGGTCCGCTTCGAAATCAAGTCTTGCTGCTCCCGGCTTTGCTCGGATTAGTGATCGCCTTGTGGCGCTGGCGGACTCGGGCGCTGGCCCTTTGGGCGCTCGCATTGGGTCTGTTCAGTCTACCTTGGGGAGTGTACCTTGCGCCTTTCCGGCCGGATCATGTCGTCATCGTATTATTCTTGCCAATCGCTCTGCTGGTTTCGGGCTTATTGGTGTCGCTATTGGACTGGCTGAACCGAGGGCGGTTCAGCAGAGTGAAAACCTTCGGAGTGATCCTTGGCATCGCACTATTGCTCGGATGGGGTATCTGGACGACGCGCTCGATGTTTAACGCGTCAACCGTGCTGGCGACGCAGGCAGATCTCCAGGCGATCCGCTGGATCGACAGCAACACACCAAAGGAGGCGCGTTTCCTAATCAATGTCAGCCATTGGCAGTCCGGGATCTTCAGAGGTGTAGACGGCGGTTGGTGGATCACACCGTTAACCGGACGCCAAACCTCCTTGCCGGTTGCCTTATACACGATGGGCGAAAAAAAATACGTCGATCAGGTCAAGGACCTTGCTGAACGGACCAGCCGTTTGCAGGGCTGTACCCCAGAGTTTTGGGAGATAATCCGGGCCACGGGGATCACCCATATATATACGAGCAAAGATAAAGGCTCCCTCCAGCCCGGCAACCTGGAATATTGCCCCAACCTGGAGTTGATCTATGAGGCGGGAGGGGTTTATTTGTACCACGTGGTAAATTAGAAATCCTTCAGGTTTTATCTACTAAGTTTATTTTCTTTGTGAAATTTGACACCTGACCTTCCTTATGATAAGATCAACCAGTTTTTTATGAGACAGACAAGAATTTAGCGGGGTGGCGCTCCTTAAGAATTATCTACCCATGAAGGACGGGCAAGATAAGGAAGGGGATTGGTTGCCACCCCGAATAGTATCTATGTTCAGGTAGTTTTATGCTCAATGAGTATTTGCCGATCTTGATTTTATTCATTTTGGCAACCCTCCTGGCAGGGATGGCGGTCCTCATCGGACATGCCTTTGGTCCCCGGCGCCCCACCCAGCGTAAGTCGATGCCCTATGAATCTGGGATGACGCCCATCGGTCCAGGCACCCGTCGCATCCCGGTGCGCTTCTATCTGATCGCTGTCCTTTTCATCCTCTTTGATATTGAAGTTATCTTCTTCTTTCCCTGGGCAGTTGTATTCCGTCGCCTGGGGCTTTTCGGATTGGTGGAGATGCTCATCTTCATTTTGATTTTATTGGTAGGGTATGTTTACGCGTGGAAGAAAGGAGCATTGGAATGGGAATAGAGCAGAAAGCGGCCGATATGGGAATCGTAACGATGCGCCTGGAACAGGCCGTGAACTGGGCGCGCACGAATGCCATGTGGCCGATGCTTTTTGGCCTGGCTTGTTGTGCGATCGAAATGATGGCTGCTCAAGCATCCAACTTCGATATGAGCCGCTTTGGCATGGAATTGATGCGCGCCAGCCCGCGCCAGTCAGACCTGATGATCGTGGCCGGGCGGGTTTCGCGCAAGATGGCTCCGGTGCTGCGCCGGCTTTATGATCAGATGCCGGCACCCAAGTGGGTCATCGCCATGGGGGATTGCGCTTCCTGCGGCGGAATATTTAATAATTACGCCATTGTGCAAGGAGTTGACGAAGTCGTGCCGGTGGATGTTTACGTAGCCGGTTGTCCGCCGCGCCCGGAGGCTTTGATCCACGGCATCCTCACCCTGCACGAAAAAGTGCGCGGCGAAAGCCTCAAAAAGTGGGCGTAATTCAATCCTTACAACTGGTGAAATGACATGAATGAACAACTGCTACCCGCTGTGAATGCGTTGGCAGGACGTTTCACCGCGACAGCGAGTGAGTTCCGCGGCGAAACCACCCTGATAGTCCCCTCCGAGCAGCTCGTCGCCGCTTGCCGGACCTTACGCGATGAGTTTGGTTTTAACCTGCTTGAAGACGAAACCGCTGTTGATTATTGGCCTCAGCAGGAACCGCGCTTCCACGTCGTCTATCAGCTTTATTCACAGCCAGGTTACCTGCGGCTGTGTCTGCGCGTGCCGGTCTCTGGCATGCACCCCTCAGTGCCGACGGTTGAGGGCATCTATCCCAACGCCAACTGGCATGAGCGCGAGATCTGGGATATGTTCGGTATTCGCTTTGAGGGCCATTCAGACCTGCGGCGCATCCTCATGCCATACGATTGGGAAGGCCACCCACTGCGCAAGGATTACCCCCTGGGCTACGAAGAGGTGGCTTTTACTTTCAATGAAGATGAGATTAACCAGGGCAAGCCGTATGCGAAGGAATAAAAATGACAACCGTTAGCGAAGTTTCCCTGGATGAATTAAGGCATTTGGTCTCCGAACGGGCGATCAAGGGCGAGACCATGCTGTTGAACATGGGCCCTCAGCACCCCAGCACACATGGGGTCTTGCGCCTCTTGCTGGAGCTGGATGGGGAGTTGGTGATCAACTGTATCCCTGATATTGGCTTCCTGCACACGGGGATCGAGAAAAATATGGAGGCCAAGACCTATGAGAAAGCGGCGGTGATGACCGACCGCCTGGATTACTTGAACAATCTTGGTAATAACCTGGTATATTGCCTGGCGATCGAGAAGTTGGCTGAGCTGGATGTGCCGCCCCGCGCCCAAGTGATCCGGGTTTTGCTCACCGAGTTGCAGCGTATCTCTTCTCACCTGGTATGGTTGGGTACCCATGCCCTGGACCTGGCGGCAATGTCGGTTTTCCTCTATACTTTTCGGGAGCGGGAAATTATCCTGGACATCTTCGAGATGGTCTCAGGCCAGAGGATGATGACCACCTACTTCCGCCAAGGGGGGTTGTGGCGGGATGTGCCGGATGAGTT
>DATDRM010000031.1:0-5689 GCA_035291705.1 Anaerolineales bacterium | reverse complement strand
GCCACGGAAGGCAAGGAGTGGCGGAGCAGGAAGCCAGCGTTATTGAGCGGGAAATAAGGCATGAAACTTTACACCATTGGGTTTACTCAGAAACGCGCAGAAACCTTTTTTGAACTCTTACGGCAGCATGAGGTCAAACGTCTGGTCGATATCCGGTTGAATCCTGGTGGGCAACTCTCGGGTTTCGCCAAACAGGAAGATTTGCCTTTTTTTCTTTCCAGGCTTGTTGACGGCTGTGAATACATTCCCATGCCGGAATTAGCCCCAACCAAGGAAATCCTCAACGACTACCGCTCCGATGGCGACTGGCAGCGATACGCGGTGCGTTTTGAGACCCTTATGGATGAACGCCAAATCCCCACCACACTAAAAAGGGAAGAATTTGAAGCATTAGCTTCCTGCCTGCTGTGCAGCGAAGCAACACCTGAGCACTGCCATCGCCGTCTAGTTGCTGAACGATTGGCTGCTTACTGGCCTGCCGTGGAGATCGTTCACATATGAAGAGAACAATCACCATCACATGAATGCCCAGCAAATCCTCGCCCAGCTCCACGCCCTCGCCAATCCTGCCAACGTCGCTGGCATGGCGCGCTACGGTATCAACCCGGACAAGGCCCTGGGCATCTCCATCCCAACTTTACGCGCCATGGCCAGGGAGATCGGTAAAGACCACCAGCTGGCCGAAGAGTTGTGGGCTTCCGGTATTCACGAGGCGCGCATCTTGGCAAGCATTATCGACGATCCGCATCGAGTCACTGAAAAGCAGATGGAGCGCTGGGTCGCCGATTTCGATTCCTGGGATGTTTGCGATCAGGTATGTAGCAATCTGTTCGACAAGACAACGTTTGCTTATCAGAAGGCGATTGAGTGGAGTGGAGGGGAAGCAGAATTCATAAAACGGGCCGGGTTCGCCTTGATGGCCGCATTGGCCGTACATGATAAGCGAGCCGGGGATGAGCGGTTCGAATCCTTCTTCCCGATCATCATTCGCCAGGCCACCGATGGGCGCAATTACGTCAAAAAAGCGGTAAGCTGGGCACTGCGCAACATCGGTAAGCGCAACCGCCATCTCAACACCCGTGCGATCGAAATCGCCCGGGAGATCGAGCAGATCGACTCGCAGGTTGCCCGCTGGATTGCTAACGACGTATTAAAAGAATTGACGGATGATAGAATTCAAAGTAGGTTTTAAGAACTAACAACATAGAGCCAAAAGGACAAGCAATTCCGGATGCCTGAATACGAAGCCATCATCGGTCTCGAGACCCATATCCAGCTCAACACCACCACCAAGATTTTTTGCCCCTGCAAGGCAGATTCCTGGGACGACCCGCCCAACACCAATATCTGCCCGGTGTGCACAGGCTTGCCGGGTGTGCTGCCGGTGCTCAACCAGGCGGTGGTTGAGAAGGCAGTCTTGCTGGCGGCCGCCATGCACGCCGAGGTCCAGCCGGTGTCTTATTTCGACCGTAAAAACTACTTCTACCCAGACCTGCCCAAGGGTTACCAGATCTCGCAATACGACCTGCCCCTCGCATGTGGTGGTCACCTCGACCTGCCCATGCCTGCTGGCTACACCCGCCAGGTGACGATCCATAAGCTGCATATCGAAGAGGACGCCGGCAAAACCAAGCACGAGCATGGCCGGCGCCTGATCGATTTCAACCGCTGCGGTGTGCCCCTGGTCGAGATGGTCACTGGCCCCGATCTGCGCTCGGCCGACGAAGCTGCCCAGTATATCATCCGTTTGCGCCAGTTGCTGCGCTGGTTAAATATCTCCGAGGCGGACATGGAGAAAGGCCACCTGCGCTGCGACGCCAACGTCTCCATCCGGCCCAAAGGCGCCGATTACCTGAACCCCAAGACCGAGATCAAAAACGTCAATTCCATCGTGTCCGTGCGGGATGCCATCCAGACCGAGATCGAGCGCCAGATCCGCCAGGTGGAGGCTGGCAACCGCATCGAAGCCTGGACGCTGGAATGGGATGAAGACGGCGATGCAGAACATCGCTCGGGCTTGCTGCGTAAGATGCGCTCTAAAGAGACGGAGGCCGATTACCGCTACTTCCATGAGCCCGATCTATTACCCGTTCGGATTGATGCTACCTGGCGTGAGGCTATTTTGGCCAGCCTGCCTGAACTCCCCCTTGAGCGGCGGGCGCGCTTTACCCGGCAATATGGTTTACCTGAATACGACGCCGACATCCTGACCGGCGAACGCAGCCTGTCAGATTATTTTGAAGCCACGGTGCAGGCCTATGGCGATGACCCTAAGCGCGTCTCCAACTGGCTGATGAACGACGTGCTGCGCATGATCAACGAGCGCGGCCTCTCAGCTGGCGAGCTACGCCTGGTGCCCGCTTACCTGGCTGAAATCATTAAGCTGGTGGATACCGGCACGATCAATATCTCGACTGGCAAATCCTTACTGGAAAATGTGGAGAGTACCGGCCGGGCGCCGGCGGAAATCGTCCAGGCCGAAGGGTTGGCCAGGGTCAGCGATGAAGACGCCCTGCGAGCGATCAGCGCTGGAGTGTTGGCCGAGAACCCAGAGCAGGTGGCCTCCTACCAAGGTGGTAAAGTCACCCTGATCGGTTGGTTCGTCGGGCAGGTGATGAGGAAATCTCAGGGCAAGGCGGACCCGCAATTGGCGCGGGCAATTCTTGAGCAGCTGCTATCGAAAGCGTGAGACGTGAAACGTGATGCGTAGAACGTAAAGCGTAATACTTGAACGTAAAATGTGATGCGTGATGCGTAAAACGTATCTTTCCACTTTCGACTGACTACGAACTACTTACTACTCTCCACGCTCTCCACTCTATTCCCCCATGTTCACCCTTCGTCCAGCCACCGCTGAAGATGCCGAGGCCATCCGCTGGTTGGTGCATGTCGGCCAGATTAACCCCACCGGGCTGGACTGGCGGCGGTTTATGGTAGCGGTAAGCCCCGCGGGAGAGGTCATCGGCTGCGGGCAGGTCAAGCCGCACCGCGACGGCTCGCGCGAGGTCGCCTCCCTAGTCGTCCACCCGGACTGGAGGGGAGGCGGCGTCGCCCAGGCGCTGATCGAACACCTGCTGGCGGTGCACCCGGGCGACCTATACCTGATGTGCCGCTCGGTATTGGGCCCATTTTATGAAAAGTTCGGCTTCCATATCCTCCAGCCGGCTGATATGCCAAAGTATTTCCAGCGCATCAGCCGCCTGGCTGGCGTGTTAGACCGGCTGCGCAGTGAGGGGGTAAGCCTGCTGGTCATGAAGCGGGATTGAGACGCCTAGCGGTGGGCGGGCCGTCCGGCCATCCATCGCGGGGAATCTGCTCATGGCGTACTCGGCCAGGGCGGTGATCGTCAGGCTTGGGTTGATGCCCGGGTTGGCGGGGATGATCGAGCCGTCCACCACATATAGACCAGGGTAATTGAAAACCTGGCAATTCAAGTTGATCACCCCTTCGGATTCATCTCGACCAAAGACGCATCCTCCCAGCATGTGGGCGGTCATTGGCACCTTGAACAGTGTCTCCATAATGGTGGACGAGGGTTCGCCGCCGATCTCTGCGGCAAATTTGCGGGCCATAGCATGTCCCAGGTCGGTATTGATCGGTACCGTATGTTCCGGGTCGTGTTCAGCAACCAGCTCGCGGCGGAAGAGAGTGAATAGACTCCTACCTAAGCGCAAGTGCATTTGATTCTGTTCCGTCTGCATCACCATCAGCGAGACGCCACGCCGGGTCAGCCCTGGGATGAACTTGGTGTTAATGAAATCCAGCGGGTTCCGCACGATCGCCAGCAGGAGACTCCCCAGGCGGCGGAAGAAGCCGCCTCTCGTGATAATAAATGGGGCGACCATTAACCTGAAGATCAGCGAAGAGTCTCCTGAGAAGCGAACAGGTTCCACCTGGGTGGTATTGTCCGCTCGAATGATGGATGTGATCGCCAGGCCTTTCGAGTGATCGACTTTTTCTCGGAGGGTAAACGCCCCTAAAAACGCTTCGCTGTTAGTACGCACGATCTCCCCCAGGCGCGGCGAAAGCTTGGGCAATGATCGATTCTCTTCCCGGCACTTCAACAACAGCTTAAGGGTTCCCAACACACCCGCAGCGAGAATAACATTGCGAGCTCGTAACACATGCGTAGGATTATACAAGATGCGGGTGGGCGACCGGTAAACGACTTCATAACGAGCCCCGTCGGGCTGTCCCTGTGGGAGAGGCCGGATATCATGAACAAAGGCCTCGCCGCGCACCTCTGCTCCCCATTTTTCGGCAAAATACAGGTAGTTCTTGTCCAGGGTGTTCTTGGCGTTGTAGCGGCAGCCGACCATGCAACCGCCGCAGTGAATGCAGCCGGCGCGCGGCGGCCCTTCGCCATCGAAATAGGGGTCTGGAACCTCCCCTTCCTCCTCATTAAAGAACGTTCCCACCTCGGTGGGTCGAAATGAATCGCTCCGGCATACTTCCTCGGCGACAATTCGCAAGGCATCGTCGGCCGGCCACAGGCGAGGGTTTCTGGTCACGCCCAACATGCGCCGGGCTGTCTCATAGTGGGGGCGTAGGATTTTCTCCCAATTTGCCAGATGGTTCCAGGCAGGGGAATCGAAGAAGCGTTCGTCTGGTTCCATGAGCACGCCGGCGTAAACCAGGCTCCCGCCTCCCACGCCACTGGAGTGAAAGACGAAGAAGCCGCGGAAAAGGCTGAGCTGCAAAATGCCGAAGCAGCGCAGGACGGGCGCCCAAAGGTACTTGAATATGTTCCAATTCGTGCGCGGGAAGTCCTGATCGCCGAAACGTTTGCCCCGTTCCAGCACCAGGACGCGGTAGCCCTTCTGGGTGAGGCGCATGGCCGACACGCTGCCGCCAAATCCGGAACCGATCACGACGAAATCGAAGGTTTGGTCTGCCAGCTGGGTTGTCATGCTTCCTCCTTGATGAGACTCTGGCTCAGGCACCAGCTTGAGTATACTCCAATTCGTCGCAAATCCATTTCGTCCCCCCAGCCTCGATGCCTGCGTAAAAGCCATTCACTTCCGAGCAAATTTATGCCCAGAACATCTTGTCGGCCGGTTCGAAAATTCCAGCTTCTTTCAGCATGGCAACCGCCTTGGCCAGGCCTTCGTCGACCGACATCAAGGCGTCCTCATGTTCAATGGAGATGACATAATCGTAACCAACCAGGCGCAGGGCGCTGAGCATGTCCTTCCAGGTCTTGGCATCGTGGCCATAGCCAATGCTGCGGAAAGTCCACGCCCGCCTGGGGATCTGGTCATAGGGCTTGCCATCGTTGCACCCGTTCACCGCCAGGTTGTATGGGTCGACCGACACATCCTTGCCATGCACGTGGAAGATGGCTTCGCCGAGTTGGCGGATGGCGGCTACCGGGTCGACGCCGTTCCAGAACAGGTGGCTGGGGTCGAAGTTGCAGCCCAGGGCCGGGCCGCAGGCGTTGCGCATCCTGAGCAGGGTCTCCACATTGTAGATGAGCATGCCAGGGTGCATCTCCACGGCGATCTTCACGCCGTGTTCCTCAGCGAACTTGCTTGCCTGGCGCCAATAAGGGATGCCAACCTGGTTCCACTGGTAGTCCAGCATCTCAGTGAAATGGTTGGGCCAGGGGCAGGTGACCCAGTTTGGCTGGCTATCGTCTGGCGATCCCGCCGGCAGCCCGGAGAGCACATTCACCGCCGGCACTTCCAGC
>DATDRM010000030.1:0-8736 GCA_035291705.1 Anaerolineales bacterium | reverse complement strand
AGTAGTCCACATTTTGGGTGAACTGTTCTTGGGATAGTGAAGTGATAGTTGTATCCCATATTTTGCGATTTTCAGTGAAGTGATAGTCGTAGAAATGGCGAAAGGCATTTGCATTCATGTCGTAACTTACTCCTTTGTATGCGACCGTAAGCATTTTAGTCCGAATGTTCGAACAAAGTCAAGGTATATGCTATTGAAGTGCGTCACCCCCTCGGTCGCTGCCCGGATCCGCCCCTCGTGGTCCTCCACCTGCTGCTCGAGATACCCCATGCGGTGCTCGAGCATCTCCCTCAAATGCATCTGATTCTGTTCGATCCGATCTAGCCTGGCATCGATCAGGTCGATCATGTGCCTCAATTGCTCTGTGATCAGCCTCCCCTCATCTCCCATGCTCTAGGCGGCGTCCTCGCCGCCGGGGACGGCGGCTTGAGCAGTTTAGTATATACATACTTTCGAACATCTTGGGACTTACGCAGTTGCGGGGGTTGAGGGGGTGTTTGGGCGGGCGTTACCCGCCTAAACACCCCCATCCTCATTCCAACTGCGTAAGTCCTACATCTATTTATTTAATGGTTGGCATATTATAGACAAATATTCTCCAAAAAGCAATCGACCTGATAACCTGATCCCTGATCACCCACGATCTCTTCTCAATTCGGTGATTACCCACAACTCATCTCCTGAACGGGGAATGGGCGTAGGAAGGCGAAAGACAAGGTCATCGAAGTGATGATGACAGCCGCCAAGCCTTGCAGCAGCCAATAAGGCCCATCCCGATCAGTGGCCAAGTCTAATTTACCGCCTAACTGTCGCAACCAGCGCACAGCTTTGGGCGGCCAGTAAGCGGCGATAACACAGACCACTTGAGCAGCTAACAAAACCAAAGCGAACAAGCGGCGCATGCGCTCCAGGGTGCGGACGCGCATGTCTTCGACGTCCAGGCCTTGTTCCTGGTCAAAGCGGTAGCCATGCTCAATGCGGCTGCGCAAGCGCCAGTCTTCGTAGACTTGTTTGACGATCGGGACCATTTCCAGGGGGACATTGGTCAAGAGCACCAACTGCCGGTTGAGGGTCAGGTCATCGGCGACCAAGCCCCACAAGTCCTGGGTCTTACCAGGCAAGCGGATACGGAACCAGCCGAAGGCGATGGTATTGAGGTAAGTACGCCCGGCATGGCTGAAAGCCACTTGAAAGGTAGCCTGGTGCAGCACCGTATCGGTCAAATCCTGGAGCTTTTCCCTCTCCCAGCGATCCAGACGCGGGTTGTACACTTCCACGATTCGATCCATATGCTTGGCACGGAAGACGAATTCCTGGTTCAGCCTGCCAACTTGCTCGAATTTCTTCTGATCATCCATCTCTGAGTCGCCTACGAAACGGATTTTGCGATCTGGATAGTGTTGGTACGTGCTGACCAGGGCCTGCTCGATCTCCTTGTTCTGACTGACAAAATCCTTGGTCTGGTATGAGAACCACTTGGCGTAGCTGATAGCTGGAACCGTCGTATTCACCACTGTCGCCGTGATGGCCGGGTAGCCATGCGCCAGCCGGGCTTCTCCCGACAAATCTGGCGGGGTGGCTTTATGCACCACGCTCACCCCTTCAATGGCTTGTGCATACGGCTTCTCGAAGTTCACCGGATCCACCGCCACCACCAAGTAGTCCGGGTTCTCTCGCGCCACCTCTTGTTGCCCAACCTCGTAGAGCCCCGCATACAATGCGGCAGTTTCTATCCGCGGGTTATTCAGAAATCGATACAGACGCTTGGCCACCGACCAGGTCTCACCATCCGTCTTCGAGTTGTGGCGGGCGATGCCTGTCACTACCGGTGTCTGGCCGGCCAGTATTCCGGCAATCGCCTGCTCCACTACCCGCCCCAAGCGTTTGTCTGGTAGTCTGTCGGTCATCGGCTTGGCATGTCTATGAATGGTTTCCATGATCGCAGCCATCGGTAACTTGGCAAGAACGTTCTCCAGTGTTATATTCATCCCAGCTCTGCTCCTGTGGTTTGGGTGGCTCAACCCAAATCTACCACAGTCAAGCAGAGCTTCCCTTTTCTCCAAAGATGTGGGTAATCACCAATGCTACTCACTTGCCCTGTATCTGCCCTTATGTTACAATTGCCCCTTTCCGGCTCTAAATACTCCACTATGTGATTATTATGCGGCAAAGAACGATACAGCAACTGAATAGAATTCGTGTTCGTTGGTACCAACCCGATAATTACCCGTACAAAAAGAAAGTACACTTCATGAAACAAAAAATTTGGTTTTCAACTGTTTTACTCTTGCTGCTCAGCGCCTGCGCGCCCTTCGTAATTTCGCAATCTACCGGAGAACAACCAACGCCCGTGATAGAGACCGTACCTGCTGTTCCGGACCAGGGATATCAGGCAGTGGCCGTGGATGGCGTTGAAGTGGAGGTCGGTGTCGGTTCCCCGATCCCCGTGCATGTGATTGTGAGTGGCAGCCTACCGGGTACCTGTGCTCAGATTGAGCACGTCCAACAACAACAGGATGGATCGACCTTCCGCGTATCGGTCTCAGCTGTCCCTTCAGTTGCTGAAGATTGTATCCAGGATACCCTGCCCTTCAAGATCGGTATCCCATTGAATGTAGTTAATCTCCCGGCTGGTTCATACGCTGTGGAAGTAAATGGGGTCAGCACGACATTCAATTTGGATACAGGCAGTACAGGCTCCGAACTGCCGACGACCAATTCACCGATCACCAAAGATGATATTCAGGTTGATACCGTAGATATTGATATTGGGGTTGGCTCGCCGATCCAGGTTCACGCCATTGTTTCAGGGAACTTGCCTGGTACCTGCGCACAGGTAGGTGAGATCCGAATGCATCGAGATGGGACAACATTTCTTGTGCGGTTAATTGCCGCCACGCCGGAGATCGGTAGTTGTACCCCAGACAGTCTTCCGTTCCGGCTTGAGATTCCGCTCAATATCGTGAACCTTCCAGAAGGACCCTACGAGGTTCATGTCAACGGTACGACGGCCAGTTTCGATCCCCGCGCAGTTCCTTCCGACGCCACGGAGATGGAGGACTACGAAAGCCGCTTGCAGGCGGCGCTCATCCAACGTGACGAGCAGGAAATGCAGGCATTGATGAGCGAGTCTTTTCTGATCGCCTTGTGGCAATCAGAAGGGGTGTTGTATCCTGCGCAGGAGGCCGTGACGCAACTGCTCACTAACTACGTTGGGTCAGACAGCGCGATTGCCTTCCAGGTCTTTCAAGATATGCCCGGATTCGACCCGCGAACGATGGTTGGTCCTGATGTGGACCTGGTAAAGACCATCTTCGTGACCGGCTGGGGCCTGGATGGCAAAGACGAGGCGTTATTACTCGTCGCCCGCCGACCGGATGGGTCGCTCTACTGGCATAGTGTATTGGTCGCACCGGAGGGCTTTTCTCCGCCGAATGGGTAGGTCGCCTGCGCCGATGCAGATGGCGGATGGAGACCCGCCGCCCGACATCACGCATCTTGATGCCTTGGTGCAATCTAGTTGAGTGACCAGTCCTTGACGCAGCGCAGGGAATGGTGGAAGCGTTGGAGATTTATCTAATGAAATCACATAGTATAAAAGCAACAATCATTATTCTTGCGTGTCTGGCCTTGGCCGCCTGCAGCTCAACCGCGCCTCGAGACTACACCAGCGCTGTTATCACCCTTGAACGCACGGTCTGTTTTGGGTTTTGCCCGGTTTACACCCTGACGATATACGGCGATGGGCGAGTGGAATATGAGGGACAACAATATGTAGAGGTCACTGGGAAGCAAACTGCTGTCCTTACACCTGAACAGGTGAAAGAATTGGTGAATGACTTTGAAAATGCCAATTACTTCGATATGGAGGACGAATATATCGCGCCTGTCACAGATCTCCCGACCACGATCACATCCATCACACTCGATGGCAAATTTAAGACAGTTCGCAATTATGGCGGGTGTCTGAGCGAGTCCCCTGTGAAAGCGCCACAAGCATTGTGCGAATTAGAAACCAAAATTGATGAGCTGACAAATTCAATCCAATGGGTCGGAGCGCCATAATCCGCCAGAAAAACAAGCTTTGGTGGATATTCCGTTCTCTTCACCGGTGTCTCAACGATCTTTACTGTATCCCAACTTGGGAATGATCACAGCGGGCAGTTGACTGCACTGCTTGTCTCGAGTTCGTCAGGCCTGCGGCCTTTTGGAACAGGCAATCCTTAGGATCATTACGATCTGCAGGTCGACACCGAAGAAGAGCAGCGCGCTGGGGATCGAATCGGCTTGGGTGGCGATAGAGAACAAATCAAAGCCGTTAAGAAGCTGTTGGGCGTGTAAGACATATCAAGCTTGACCAGGAGGCTGGCGATTTCGCCGTCGCCGCGGATTCGCCGATGCCATTATCCCGCTGCCCTGGCCATGACCTGTGCCGCCGTTTCCCTAATCCTGGGCATACGTTCCACCAGTCTATTCTGCAGAAAATGCTCCATGACTCGTACGTCCATAGCCGCCCTGGCTTGCATGGGTGCTTTCATTGCAGTTCTTCGCCAGGGTCCGGTTGACTGTGCTGAAAACAAACATTCCGAATAGGGCGACAAGCCCCGAATTGACAGCGCAACAGCCTCGAATCAGGTAAAATCGTGGCAACGCCGATGGTCAATTGGGGTAGCGCCAATAGCGATAAGTACGTGCGCCTTGTATTTGCCAACGAGCCAGTTCATCGGTTGTGCGGGATTGCCATACGAGTGAAACAGGCACTGACCTAGATCAGTCCTCCCGACTTGGGTCTTTACCTGCCGAAGTTGCAGAACCGACCGTTGGGTACTGAAGGAGGGTAAGATGTCATACTCGAGTGTAATTCTCCCGTCTGTTTTGGACGCTATCGGAGCGACGCCACTTGTCGACCTCGGTCGGATCGCACGCGGCCTGGGTGGCCGCATCGTCGCTAAACTTGAATATCTTAACCCTGGCTTCTCGAAAAAAGACCGCAATGCACGCCAGATGATCGAAGATGCCGAGGGCCAAGGCGTCCTTCAGCCCGGTCAAACTGTGGTCGAACTGACGAGTGGCAATACCGGCACAGGGCTGGCAATTGTCTGTGCCGTTAAAGGCTACCCTTTTGTCGCCGTCATGTCCAGGGGGAACTCAATGGAAAGAGCCCGCATGATGTCGGCCCTGGGAGCAGAGGTCGTCCTTGTCGATCAAATGCCCGACTCCACACCAGGCAAGGTCTCGGGCGAAGATCTGAAACTGGTCGAGCAAGAAACTCAGCGCATTGTACAGGAACGGAAAGCCTTCCGAGCCGATCAGTTTCGCCTCCCCAGCAGCGTCCGCGCCCACTATCTACATACAGCGCAAGAAATACTTCGCCAAACAGGGGGAAGCATCGACGCTTTCTGTGATTTCCTCGGAACTGCCAGCTCCTTTGCCGGCTGCGCCGCCGCCTTCAAAGAGTATGATCCGTCCATCAAATGCTTTATCGTCGAACCGGTCGGGGCGGCCATTTTGGCTGGTCAGAAGGTCACCAATCCCAATCATCGCATTCAAGGTGGGGGGTATTGTATGACAGATCTGTCGTTGCTGAAGCAGGAGCATGTGGATGGCTACGTCCAGGTGACAGATGATGATGCGATACATATTGCCCGCCGTCTGGCAAGGGAGGAGGGAATCTTTGCTGGATTCTCGTCAGGGGCAAACGTCGCGGCGGCAGTCGAGTTGCTTCAAACCACTTGCTCAGGCAAAACGATCGCGGTGCTCCTGAGCGACTCAGGTCTGAAGTATCTGAGCACAGATTTGTGGCAATGAATTTGTACCTGAACTGAGGTCTGCGAAGGGATAGAGAAGCTGAAGACTCAACTTTTGCCAGTTGAACTGCGTCCAGTTGGTCAAGCCGTTCATTGGCGAGAACCTGACCTTGCAAACCACCGATGCCACGAGCTTTCTGCTGCGCAACCCCGGAGCCGCCGCTACCCCGATCACCTTCGCGGATTTGGCTGTCGGTTTGTGACTATACCCACGGGAAATCGAAGACCTAATTTTATTGTGGTATACTCTTGTGTCTGCGTCTGTAAATGGATAAAGTTAGTCCATAACAGATGCGAACGAGCTGGGGTTCGCCTTGGCTCAATCTGATGCCAAAAGGACCTCTTGTGAGTTTTATTTCGTTTGCTTTTCACCCGCAAATTAATGCGGGGATTTCAGCCGCTGGTTATTCTACTCCCACTCTTATTCAACTCCGCACTATCCCGCCCATCTTAGCAGGGCACGACGTATTGGGCCTGGCCCAAACCGGCACCGGGAAGACAGCCGCTTTTGTCTTGCCCATCCTCCAGCGCCTCTTGAAGGGGCCGCGCGGCAAGCTGCGCGTGCTCATCCTTTCCCCTACGCGCGAGCTGGCCGAACAGACTCACACCGCCATTGTGGGGCTGGGTCGCCAGACTGGCCTGCGCAGTATGACGATCTACGGAGGTGTCAGCGCCGTACCTCAAATCAAGAGCTTGCGGGCTGGTGTGGAAATGGCGGTGGCCTGCCCGGGTCGCCTGCTTGACCTGATGGGGCAGCAAGCTGTCAACCTGAAGGGTATCGAAGTCCTGGTTTTGGACGAAGCCGATCGTATGTTCGACATGGGCTTCTTGCCCGACATCCGGCGGATTCTCGCTGCACTGCCTACTCCGCGCCAGACTCTGCTGTTCTCCGCCACGATGCCGCCCGAAATTCGTTCGCTGGCCAATGAATTCCTTCGCCGCCCAGTGACTGTCGACCTGGGCGTCTCGCGCCCGGTCGAGACGGTCAGCCATGCTGTGTATCCGGTGGAGCAAACCCGGAAAGTTGAACTGCTGCTGGACATCCTTCGCATGTCCAGTAGCGGCCAGGTCCTGGTCTTTACTCGCACGAAACACCGCGCTAAGAAACTGGCCGAGCAGTTGATCAAAGCCGGGTTATCCGCCACATCGCTGCAAGGCAACCTATCCCAGAACCGGCGGCAGGAGGCGATGGACAACTTCCGCAGGGGTAGGGTTAAAGTATTGGTTGCCACGGATATCGCTGCGCGGGGGATCGATGTCACTCAGATCTCCCACGTGATCAACTACGACATGCCGGATACGGCTGATGCATACACCCACCGGATTGGACGCACTGGCCGGATGGCTAAGCTGGGCACCGCCCTCTCGCTCGTCACCCAGGAAGACTTGCCGATGATTCGCACGATTGAGCGGCTTTTGGGGCGCTCCCTTGAGCGGCGGAAGCAGGCCGGGTATGAGGCTGGGTAGTCTACCCCGATCGTCCAGGCGTTTGAGCGAGAATCAGGATATGCTCGGGCGGGAAGTCAACCCCCGGGGTTTCGATATCGACCTCGCTGCGCCACTTCTCGTAGTTTACCGTCAGGGTGCACAACGTGCGAATCGTTAACCCCCGGCGAGCAAAAGCCTCTCGAAACTCGGCCTCATTGAAGTACTGGTAGCTCTCCAGGCGTTCAGTCTGCCAGAGTTCCTTCTCCAGGAAAATCGATTTGGTGATGTAACGGGTAAAGTCGCGCCACGACAATTCCACACAGGTGGGACCATCTACCTCGCGGTAAGAAATTCGGAATGGCCGGTACTCGCGGACGAAGGTGTCGAAGCGGCGGCGGGCTTGCCAGTGGCGGAAGCGGATACGCACCGGTTCTTGAATATCCCCGGAAGTTTCCAGCCCATCAAACAGGACCAGGTAGCCCCCCGGTGCCAGGCGCTCCACTGCGCCGGAAATCGCCTGATCCACCCGCTGTTTGGCTGCAGGGACAGCCACCTCCCCGAGCTCCGGTGAACAACCGGCGGAGAAAACCTCGTGCAGGGCGTTGACC
Source organism: Anaerolineales bacterium (assembly GCA_035291705.1). GTDB lineage: Bacteria > Chloroflexota > Anaerolineae > Anaerolineales > UBA4823 > DATDRM01. The sequence goes on along the minus strand of DATDRM010000030.1, from coordinate 893 downwards.
AGCAGCACGATCTCAAATTGCCCCAGGCGTGCCATCAGGCCGGAATCTGTGAAATCGCCTGCGATGAAGGATATTCCCGGATAGGTGCGACGGCACTTCTCAATCGAACGATGAGAATAGTCTACCCCACACGAGGCATTGATCGAGCGCACCTGGGCATGGGCCGCGACCAGCGCGCCGATGATCTGACCTTCCCCACAGCCCAATTCGAGTAAACGTACAGGTTGTTCTGGCTGTTCTGCCAGGTTGAGGATCAGCTTCGAGGTGGCCAGGATAGCTTCCTTTTTACCCAGGTCCTCCAGTTCCTGCAGGCGTATTTCCCAGTAAAAATCCCAGAATTCATCGCTTTCCGGCATGGGTGTATTTTATCCCACTACCCCTTCTCCGGGATGGGGGGTGTATCTTTTCGCGCGGAACTCCGTCTATAAGGGTGGAAAGGAGATAGATAAACCATGAAACTCGATGAACGGATGATGCGATTGATCGCGGTGGGAGCCTCCATCGCCGCCAACTGCCAGCCGTGCTTGCGAACCAACGTGGCAAAGGCCCTGGAAAACGGGGCCAACGAGGGAGAAATCGCGGAAGCGATTTGGGTTGGGACGATGGTGAGGCGGGGGGCGGCCTCCAAGATGGACAAGTTTGCGGCAGGTCTGAACCAGGCAGTGCCTCTGGCCGCAAGCACGTCCGATGAAGGGTGTAAGTGTACATAACACAGGAACCATGATGAAGGAGATTTCGATGAAGGACTGCAAGACTTTAGACAAGCGATACGAAGTAATCGCCTGGGGGGCAGGATTTATGTGGGTCGGCATCCTGGGTTTTGTGCCTGGCGAGCAAAATGGGATTGGCGTGCTGGGCATTGGGCTCATTCTGCTGGGTCTGAACCTGGCGCG
>DATDRM010000029.1:0-7975 GCA_035291705.1 Anaerolineales bacterium | reverse complement strand
GTTCAATAGATAAGCGCCTGCATCAATACAGTCGGCAATTGCCAAGGCGAGTTCTTTGGGTGTTGCACTGGGCATTTGCCAATTGCCTGAGGAAGTCTCAGTAAAGATAGGGCGCACCAGCAGGGTGCAGTTAGGGCAGATTGCCGGGGCGTCAGAGCCTCGTTTGGCGGATAAGATGCCAGCCACAAACGTACCGTGCATACAGGCGAAACTATTTGTCAGTGTACAAGCACCACGCAATTTTCCAGGAATCTCGCGAATATTATTAGAGCTAAGATTAGGATGATCAATGGCAACAGGGCCATCGATTAACCCAATGATGATTTCAGGGCTACCCTCAGTCCGCTCCATCAAGGTTGGAAGCCTTACCAATTCCAAGGAATTCATGTTTTGACCACTAATGCAGACGAGTGCTAAATATGGGATAACATCAATTAATCAGTCCATCTCAGGTAGATTAACTATAAAAGAGTGATCTATAGTAGATTGATCAGTAGTGAAGCTCGACGGATTACATTTTTACTATGGGGTGACAGTGAAAGCGGTAAGGCCTAGAAATCTTGCATCAGTCCCCGCTTAATACGAGAGAAACTCAATTATTGGTATTAGAATGCTGAGGGCTGAGCAAGATCACCCTATATATATAATACATCTTTTATATTAAAAGTCAAGATTGGGAATAATATCACGAATAGAATATATTCTTACTGGTTGGCAAGATCCTGGATGATCCTGAAAATAGATATTATGAACTTTGGTCTGGAAATAGTGATTGAACACTTCGAATTTCATCGCTTGGTCTTGGTGCATTCCCCTTGGTGTGAACCCAGAACACACCTGGTGTAAACCGGGGTAACGGCTTAAGGGAGGTTTGCACCAGTCTGGTAATTTTGACCGTGATAAATTAGACGGAAGTTGTTGAGAATTGGTTGCAGAATTGATTTTTAGAGTTATCGATGATCCGCTCAGTTTTTTCTGCCCTTGGATTGCTAATCCGTGTGATTCTTGCCCTGATACTGATCGCCGGATTGGCCTTTGTTGCCTTCGTGGCGTACAAAGGGTCGCAGCCCATGCACCAGGTCGGCGCAAACGGTATGACCTACTGGCAGTTCATGCGTGAGCGGATCGGCGCCATCCGCGAGCTGCCGTCGAAGTGCCGTTCACTCTACCTGGTCTCTTATCTCACAGTCCCGCCATACGCCCTTATGTACACCTGCGTGGGAGTGTTCCCCGAAAGCTACCTGGCCAGGCACACCAATCCCAACGATCCCTGGCTGCCGAAAACCGTGATCCAGGCCGGCGACGCTCCGGGGGCCTGGTGGTCTCAGATGGAGAAGATGTCCTAGCATGCACTGACGGCGGATAATGACCCATTCCCGGAGTGCAATTTACCCAATCCAGAATGACTATTACAGGATTATTTCGAAATTAAGATAACCAGTCACGACTCATTCTTCTCGACAGCCGTACATGATTATGTCATTCTGTACGGCAAGAAGATGTAATGAAAAAGGCAAAACTCACTGTGCGCGTGCCGCGCCAACTTTTGAACCACGCCAAACAGTACGCCAGCGCCAACAATACGACGCTCACGCGCCTGGTGTCGGAATATCTGCGCCAGCTGGTTGATCGATCGGATGCCCTGATCGATGCGCCAATCGTCCGGCGGTTGTCCGGTGTATTGCCAAAAGAGGCCACGGTGACAGAATTTCACGAATACCTTGGCCGAAAGTATGGCGGTCAGGCTTAAAATCCTTTTCGATCTCAATATCCTAGTTGCAACACCGAGAGCTCGGTGTTCGGGCTTGCTTTTAACCCTGGTTTCTTATATGATTTGGGTATCGTTTAACAAAGGAGCCTCCCCGGAAAATGTCTGAAAGAATCCTCAACCTGCTGGAACCCAGTGCTGTTCGACTGCACAGCGCAGCGCAAGATAAAACCGAGGTGCTCACAGAACTGGGCAATTTGCTGTTTCAAACTGGTTACGTGCGGGAGAGTTTCGTGGAAGCCGCACTCCAAAGAGAGAGCCAGATGCCGACTGGCTTACCCCTGGAGGGCAAATACAACGCGGCTATCCCGCATACCGAATGCGAGCATGTCCTCAAGCCTGGGCTGGCCCTGGCTACTTTAACAAAGCCGGTCATATTCCAAAACATGATCCAGCCTGAGGAGGGCGTGCCAGTGCAACTGGTGATCCTGATGGCGCTCGATCAGCCGAAATCCCAGGTCGAAATGCTCCAGGAGATCGCGGGGGTCCTGCAAAACGCCCTGGTGATAGAGAAGTTGATGGAGGCCAGGGATTTCCAAGACATTCAGAAGGCATTTACGTAACTGAGAACCTTCACAAGTGTTTTATATTAGAACAGGAGGATAACATGGCGCAACCCAAACGGATCCTGGTGGCATGCGGTACCGCAATCGCAACCTCTACAGTGGTCGCAATGGCAATCGAAGAGGCTTTAAAAGCACGTGGCATCGACGTGGTCACCCGGCAATGCAAAGCTGCGGAAGTCAAAAGCCTGATGTCGGGGTATGACCTGATCGTGACCACCACACCTGTACCGAAAGATATTGGCATTCCAGTCATTCAGACCCTGGCATTCTTGACCGGGATCGGAAAGGAGGCAGTTATTGAAGATATCGTGAAAGCGCTACAGGCTTGAGTTAGAAGAACTGATCTTTTGGTTTTCTGTCTTCCTATGCGGTCTAAAGGAGAACAAAGTTATGGATACCTTCCTGGCGACATTAAAAGCGCTCATTGACAACCTGGGTGCAACTGTCGTCCTGCCGATCATCATCTTTTTCGTGGCCCTGATCCTGGGCGCCAAACCTGGAAGAGCATTCCGCTCCGGCGTCACGATTGGGATCGCCTTCATCGGCATTAACCTGGTGATCGGTCTAATGTGGACCACCCTGACAGAGGTCGGCCAGGCGATGGTCAAGAACACCGGCCTGCAACGAGCCGTGGTCGATGTGGGTTGGCCATCTGCAGCCGCCATCGCTTTCGCCACCAATGTCGGTCTGTGGGTGATCCCCATCGCCATCGTTGTCAACCTGGTTTTACTGTTTATCCGTTTCACCAAGACGCTGAATATCGACATCTGGAACTTCTGGCACTTCGCTTTCATCGGCTCCCTGGTAGCGATCGTCAGCAAGAGCGTCGGGATGGGCCTCGTGGCTGCGGCTGTGGCAGCAGCCTGGGCATTGTTCCTGGCAGATTGGACAGCCAAGGCCATCCAGGGGTTTTATAAAGTACCTGGCATCTCCATCCCCCACCTGACGACGGCCCCAGGCGTGCCGTTCGCTATCGCAGTCAACTGGGTGATAGAGAAGATCCCAGGGGTGAATAAGGTCGAAGCCGATCCAGATCACATTCAGAAACGCTTTGGCGTTTTCGGTGATCCGGTCGTGCTCGGCCTGGTGATCGGCCTGGTTTTGGGCATCCTGGCTTTCTACAACGCGGGCAGCTTCACCGCTGTGTTGGTCAACGTGCTCAAGACGGCGATGAACCTGGCAGCGGTCATGCTGCTGTTGCCGCGCATGGTGCAGATCCTAATGGAAGGCCTGATCCCGGTATCGGAAGCCGCGCGAGAGTTCATGAAACGGCGCGCCTCTGGGCGAGATATTTATATCGGCCTGGATTCAGCGATCCTGATCGGCCACCCGGCCGCTATCTCTACCGCCCTGCTCCTCGTCCCGATTGCTATCTTGCTGAGCCTGATCTTGCCCGGAAACCAGGTGATCTTGTTCGCCGACCTGGCCGTGATCCCCTTCGTCGTGGCTGGATTCGCCCCTATCATGCACGGGAACATTTTCCGCATGGTCATTGCCGGCATCATTGAATTGGGAATCGGATTCTACATCGCCACCGCGATGGCTCCAACGTTCACCCTTGCCGCGGGAGAAGCTGGATTTGCAATTCCAGAAGGTGCCTCGCAGATCACCAGCATTGCGGATGGCTTCCTGTGGCCGCCATTTGTCTTTATGCTGTTGAGCAGCTGGATTGGCGTGGCCTTGTTGGGCGTGGTGGTACTGGTATTGATGTTCCTTTTCAATCGCAACCCGGTCCAGTGGGAACGCCTGGCTGGCGCCCCGGAGGAATTACTGCAGCCCGGCGCAGCCGATTAAGTAGCTGGCATAACAATTTAATATTGGAGTAATATTGGCTGGGGTGGTCTGTGTCTGACCGCCCCAGCCAAGGATTTAGATCATTATGGTCGACGCCATTGTCCGGGGATTTTTAGGTGAATGGGGGCAAACCCTGCTCGATGCTTACCTGAAGTACAGCCTATACATAAACGCAATTCTCTTGATCTACGCGGCGGCGATCGTCCTGGCGCGCCGAAATTATCACCTGATCCTGAATTTCCTTTTGAAGACCCTTGAAGGCCAGTACCATGCACAGGTCAGTAAAAAGAATCGACACCAGATCGAAGTCATCCTGAAGAAACGAGCCATCCCCTGGGACCAGGCCAGGAAGGCTTCCAGATACCCATTCTTGACCTCTTCCAGGGGAATCAGCTTGCATGTCAAGACTGACAAGACTCTTCAGCGATTGTTCCCAATTGAGACCCTTTCCTACCACCTGGAGCAAGGACAAAAAGAGGGGAGTACTACCTGATGCCATCTGCCGAAGTCGCCGTTATGCACCCAGCCGGCTTACACGCCCGGCCAGCTGCGGAGTTCGTAAAATTAGCAGCATCCTTTCCATGCAACATCAAAGTCCGTAACCTGACTGCGGATAACAAATTGGTCAATGCGAAAAGCATCTTGAGTGTGTTGACGCTGGGGGTGCAACAAGGCCACCGGATTTGCATTGAAACCAGTGGAGAAAAGGAAGAAGAAGCCCTGAGAGCCTTGATGGAATTAATCGAGAGCAACTTTGGAGAGGCGAAGCCGTGAGCCAACAGGCAAAAGGAATTCCGGTGTCCGATGGGATCGCCATCGGGTCTGGCTGGATCTACCACCCTGTTACGATTAAAGTCGAGCGCTACCAGAACCAGGATCCTGAATTCGAGAAAACCCGCCTGGAAACCGCCCTACAGCAGGCGAAGGGCCAGATCGATCAATTGCACCTGCGAACGCGAGAGACCATCGGGGAGGAAGAAGCAGCAATTTTTGAGGCTCACGCGCTCTTTCTGGATGACCCGGAATTCGTCGGGGCTATAAAGACGATAATCGAGGCGCAGCGCATAAACGCCGAAGCATCTGTCGAAGAGGTGGTCGAGCTGTATGTCCAGCAGATACTCAGCCTTGAAGATGCGTATTTCCAGGCGCGGGCGCAGGACATTGGGGATGTAGGACACCGATTGTTATGCTGCCTGCTCGGCGTCTCGCCAGAGGTGATCAAAATGCCAGATGGGGCGGTCATTATCGTCGCCGAGGATCTGACTCCCTCCGACACGGTTCAATTCGAACGGAGTAAGATCCTGGGGCTTTGCACGGTACGGGGTGGCCCGACCTCGCACACGGCCATCCTGGCTCGCAGCATCGGTGTACCCGCAGCCGTCTGCCTGCCATTGCAGCTGGACGATCTTCAAAACGGGGTTCTACTCATCCTGAATGGCACCGACGGCACACTGACCATCGATCCTGAGCCACAAGAGCTGGCTCGGGCGCGACAGTCCCAGGATCGATGGCGTTCACGCTGGGCAGAACAGGTGGCCGAGGCGCATTTACCCGCAGTGACCAAAGATAGTCATACAGTAGAGGTGGTCGCTAACATTGGCAGCCTGACGGACGCACGGCAAGCGATTGAATATGGAGCCGAGGGCGTTGGGTTACTGCGAACGGAATTCCTCTACCTTGACAAGCAGCGGATGCCTACGCAGGCTGAACAAATCAACACCTACCGGGAGATTTTCGAAGTGATTGGGAATCGACCGCTGGTCGTCCGGACGCTGGACATCGGCGGCGACAAAGTGGTTGAATACCTGGGGACAAAGAGTGAACCCAACCCATTCCTTGGGTGGCGGGCGATCCGCATGATCGACGAAAAGCCCGAAATTTTACACGACCAATTTTGCGCCTTGTTGGAAGCCGGCGCAGGATTCGATCTCCGGGTCATGGTGCCCATGGTCTCCAGCCTGGACGAAGTTCAGCGGGCTCGACAACTATTTGACGAAGCCCACCAGGCACTTCGCACGACCGGCAAGCGGATGGCAGGCAAAGTTCAATTCGGCATCATGGTGGAGGTGCCCGCCGCGGCATTGCTGATCGAACACCTGGCGAAATATGTGGATTTTTTCAGTATTGGCACGAACGACCTGGCTCAGTACACGCTGGCAGTGGACCGCACTAACGAGCGCGTCGCTCACCTGGCAAGCCCCTTCCATCCGGCTGTGATCCGCTTGATCGCTGGTACTATTCAGGAAGCGCACACGAAAGGGAAATGGGTCGGCCTGTGCGGCGAGATGGCCGGCGATCCCCTGGCGGCACCCTTATTGCTTGGATTGGGCCTGGATGAGTTCAGCATGGCAGCCGCCTCTATCCCAGTGGTTAAACAGACCATCCGCCGGCTGGTATACCGCGACTGCCAGGAGATTGCCGCCACTGCTCTTAAATTGCCCACCACAAAAACCGTGATGGAATATCTGGAGCAGGTCAAGAATTAATCTTAGTCGCCTTGCTCCTCGATTGGCGGGGCGGCGGGGCCGTAATCCAGCACCTCCAGGCTTTGCGCCCCGGGTTGGGCTAAGCCAACGATGCCCTTTTCCTGCATGGCCTCGATCAGGCGGGCGGCGCGCGTGTAGCCGATACGCAGCCGGCGCTGGAGCATCGAGATCGAAGCGCGCCCCTGCCGCCGCACCAGATCGACTGCCTCGGCATAGAGAGGGTCGAGTTCCTCTTCTGCCGCTATCTCCTCCCACAGGGGGATCTGCTTGAGCGGGATGCCGGCTGGCAGGTAATCTACTACCCCGCCGAGCGCCGTGGAGGCCGGCTCCAGGCTTCCAGAGAAACTGCGCCAGTAGGTCACCAGGCGCTGGATCTCCGGGTCGGAGACGAAGGCTCCCTGCAGGCGCACCGGCGCGGCGGCGTCGGGCGCCTGGAAGAGCATGTCGCCCCGCCCCAGCAACCGTTCGGCGCCGGGCTGGTCGAGGATCACGCGGCTGTCCACGCCGGAGGCAACGGCGAAGGCAACGCGTGCCGGGAAGTTGGCCTTGATCAGGCCGGTGACCACGTCCACCGAGGGGCGCTGGGTGGCGATGACCAGGTGGATGCCGGTGGCGCGCGCCAGCTGCGCCAGGCGGGTGATGGTGCGTTCGGTCTCGTCCGGGGCCAGCATCATCAGGTCGGCCAGCTCGTCGATGACCACCACCAGGTGGGGCAGCTTCTTCTCGCCGCGCGCCGTCAGGCGGGCATTGTAGTCTTCGATGTTGCGCGCCCCGGCCTGCGCCAACTTGTGATAGCGTTGGTCCATCTCGCGCGCCACCCACTGCAATGCGCCGACCACGCGTTCCAGTTCGACCACCACCGGCGCCAGGAGATGCGGGATACCGTTGTAACCGGTCAGCTCGACGCGCTTGGGATCGACCATCACCATGCGCAGGTCGTCGGGGGTGTTGTTGAGCAGCAGGCAGCAGATCAAGGAGTTGACACACACCGACTTGCCCGAGCCGGTAGCCCCGGCGATCAGCAGGTGCGGCATGACGGACAGGTCGGCGGAGACGGCGTTGCCGGCGACGTCCTGTCCCAGGGCGAAACGCAGCGGCGACTTTGAGCGGCGGAAGGCCTCGCTCTCGAGCACGTCGCGCAGGGCGACCAGCGAGATCGCCTCGTTGGGCACCTCGATGCCCACATACCCTTTGCTGGGGACGGGGGCCTGGATGCGGATGCGCTTGGCGGAAAGAGCCAAGGCCAGGTCGTCGGCCAGGGCGGCGATCTTGCTCACCCGCACGCGCATCTGCCCATTGCGGGTTTCGATAAAACCGGGCTCGACGCCGAACTGGGTGATGGTCGGGCCGCGGTTGACCTC
>DATDRM010000028.1:0-3334 GCA_035291705.1 Anaerolineales bacterium | reverse complement strand
GTTACGAGAAATTTCTGGCTCCACCTTCTATTATCATACTCTCCAGGCTATCTCCGGTCTGCGGGAAGAACTCTTGAAAAAGTACACTTGAGGATGTTAGATTTCTCGGTGTTGCGCGAGAAACGCAACAGGTTATCGAACGTTATGTAAGCGCCGGATGGCAATCGCCCGATATCAATTTTGGATGGCGATGGAAATATATATACCTCCCGGATTTGCCTCCCCGGCAGGTTTTCAGGAATCGCGCTCACCCGTCCACCACAGGGATAGACATGGTCCTCTCTGCCCCTTAACACACAGTTGTCGAGGGGCGGTTTCCATGGAGTTATAATTATTGGTGCGGATGGGCTGGGATTCCTCTTTCTGGAATTGCCTACATGGACTGAAAAGTTATCTCAAGTCGCGATAATTATCCCGCCAAAGTCCCGCTCCCTTCCTGCGGGTCACCTTTTTTGCTCTGCTCGTCGGCTGATTTCGAGCATCAGGCCACCCTTCTAACCCGGAGGACATGATGAATCCTGTACGTAGCTCGGCCAAAGCCATCATTATTGACAAAGGGAAGCTACTTGCAATCATGCACCGTGATGAAGACGAGATTTGGTTCTCGCTTCCCGGCGGAGGCCAGGAGCCGGGGGAAACGCTCGTAAGGTCTCTCGAACGCGAATGCCTCGAGGAACTCGGCGTAGAGGTTGAGGTTGGGCGCTTGAGATTCGTTCGAGAATACATCGGCAGGAACCACGAGTTCGCTGCACACGATTATAACGACCACCAACTTGATCATTTCTTCGAATGTGTCCTCCTCGGAGATCAATCCTGTGGGCTTCCAGCAAACCCTGATTCCAACCAGATAGGTGTCTCTTGGTTGCCAATCCAGAACCTCGATGAGTACCGCCTCTATCCGAGAGTCCTCACCGGCTTGCTGATGAACAGCCACGGCTCCCCCGAGCTGGCTTACTTGGGCGATGTCAACTGACAGATCCCTAATAAATAACATCCAGAAATCCCTGCATGCGATCCGTCTGATCGGCCTGGCGAATGTCGTGCGCTCAGTCCGTTATGCGCTGTACCGCGATCGTCTCGATGTCCGCTATTTGCCCACCAAAACCTCGGAAGCGTCCCAGTCGCCAGGGGAACTCATCGCGTCCGCTGCGATCCCCAGCGGGGCGGAGTTCCGCTTCGCAACTGGCGCGCTCACCGTGCAGTTCTTAAAGGCGGATTTCCTTTATGTTGCGTGGGATGGCGCGCAGATGGCGCCTTCTTACGCCGTGGTGAAGACCGACTGGGGGGAGGTAGATACCAGATTAGAACGGGCTGAAGAGGGCTGGCGCGTGCGGAGCGAGGCATTGGAGCTCCACGTTTCAACGGATGGGACACTGCAGCTGCGCGACGCAGCTGGCCAGTTCGTCCGCCACGAGGAGCCGCCGCGACGATTCGGGAGGGGCTGGCAGCAGGGATCGCCGCTGGCGCCGGAGGCGTGCATCTATGGTTTGGGGGAACGCGCCGCTAACCTGAACCTGCGCCCCGGCAGCTATCGCTTCTGGAACGTAGACGCGGGCGGAACCTACGCGCCGGGCGCCGATCCGCTCTATATCTGCATGCCCGTCTATCTCTGCCTTCAGGGAGGAGGCAGCTACCTCATCTTCTACGATAACAGCTATGACGGCAGGATTAGCCTGGGTGGGAGCGCCGATCTGTGCTTCGAAGGCGGCCCTTTGCGCTATTATCTCGCCGTGGCGCCACCGACCGTCTTGCTCGAGCGGTTCACCCTGCTGACCGGGCGCGCCCCGCTGCCGCCCCGCTGGGCGCTCGGCTACCAGCAATCGCGGTGGGGCTACCGGACGGAAGCCGAGATGCGCCGGGTCTTCGCCGGCTTCCAGCGCTACAATCTCCCCTTGAGCGTGCTCTACCTCGACATCGATCACCTCGACGGTTATCGCACGCTTACGGTTAACCAGCAGCGTTACCCAAACCTGCCCGGCTTTGCCCAGGTATTAGAAGAGGCAGGTGTTCACCTGGTCGCCATTACGAATCCGGGCGTCAAGCGCGAGGCGAATTACGATCTCTACCAGGACGGGTGTGCTCAAGACGCATTTTGCAAGGACCCGCAGGGCTATCCGGTGGCGGGGGTGGTATGGCCCGGCTGGGCTGAATTGCCCGACTTCACGAATCCACGCGCGCGCCACTGGTGGGGGGCGCAGTACAGCCGTCACCTGAAGTATGGCATGGCGGGATTCTGGCACGACATGAACGAACCGGTCTCCTTCGCTGGCTGGGGTGAGGCCACGCTGCCGCTCTCCACCCAGCATGACATGGAGGGGTCTGGCGGCGACCACCGCGCGGCGCACAACCTTTACGGCCTGCTGATGAACCGGGCGGGTTACGAAGGGCTGCGCAAGCTCCAACCGCACAAGCGCCCGTTCATTCTCTCGCGTGCGGGTTGGGTGGGAATGCAACGCTATTCGTGGGCCTGGACCGGCGACGTGGAAACTTCCTGGGCAGCGCTGCGACAGACCATCGCCAGCGTGCTGGGGTTGGCCCTTTCTGGGCAGCCCTATGCAGGAGCAGATATTGGCGGGTTTTCCGGCCAACCCTCGCCAGAACTGTTCGTGCGCTGGTTCCAGCTGGGTTCATTCCTGCCCTTCTTCCGCACCCACTGCGCCCTTTATCTGCCCCGCCGCGAACCCTGGGAGTTTGGCGAGCAGGTGTTGGAGATACTGCGCGAGCAGCTGCAATTGCGTTACCGCCTGCTGCCCTACTGGTACACCCTGGCCTGGATCGCCAGCCAAAGCGGCCACCTGCTGGCCCGGCCTCTTTTTTGGACCGAGCCACAGGACCAGGCCTTGTGGGAAGTGGGAGATGCCTACCTCTTGGGGAATGCGTTGTTGATCGCGCCGGTTGTCGAGGAAGGTGCCCGCCGGCGTTTCATCTATCCACCCAAAGGCGGCTGGTACGATTTCTGGAGCGATAGATTTATCGAGGGACACACCCAGATCGAGCTAGACGCCCCGCTCAGCCGCCTCCCGATCCTGGTGCGCGCCGGGAGCATTCTGCCAACCACCGAAAACGAACGCCTCGTCCTGCATATCTACCATCCCAGCCAGGGCGAAGACGGAGAGAACCTGCTCTATAGCGACCAGGGAGACGGCTACGGCCCGCACCGCCTTGACAAATTGAAGTTATCGCCGATCAGCGCTGGCGGTTTTGAATTAACCTGGACCTCAGAGGGCGAATTAGCCTGGCCGTATGCGGGCGTCGTGTTGCACCTGCACGGATTTACCGCCGAAGAGATCCTCCTCGAGCGCCAAAAGGTCCCCCTACATCAAGGAAGAGTAGA
>DATDRM010000027.1:0-27344 GCA_035291705.1 Anaerolineales bacterium | reverse complement strand
GCTCGATCTTCCAGTGGCTTATAAAGAGTTCTTGCACAATCGACTTGAGCCAGGCGGTGCAGTCTGCTTTCTGGATTGTGGTGCTAAATGGTTGCGCTACCGACTTGGGGAACGCAGTGTCTTTCAAGTGGGCGGCTGGGGAGACATTTCTCCTCAAGAATACTTAGAAGGCAGCCCTCGCCTGGAAAGATATTGTCGAGCCGAAGGATCGAAGATCTGTGACTGGCAATTGCCTGAATACCCCTTAGAAGAAGGAGCCGAATCGGAATGGGGATGCGAACCTGGTCTGGGTGAAGCGCTAGAGCGTTTTTGTCACCGGGAAAGATACCGCTTCATACGCATACGTTTACCATTTCCGCATGATTATTCCCGCCTGGCATTTAAGGCGGTGGAGAGCTTACTCCAAATGGAAGGAAGGGAACCCTCAGGGATCCTGGTCGAAGTATTTTCACAATTCGACGCCACAGCTATCATGCGCAGCGGGCTGCTTCCTGTGTGGCTGATCTTCAATACTTCGGATAGCCGAGATTTCTTAATGGATATGCGCACCTTATTCCCTCGAGGAAAGCCGGTTTTCTTTTCACCCTTGTCAACCTTCTCGTTAACACCAGATCTCGTACCTTGGGCTGATTGGGAGGAAACATTGCGTGGCTTAGATTGGCACAATATCGGCACTCGCCCCAGCCATTACCCGTCAGATGTGCGGGTGATCGCCAGCTGGTCTGGGATATTACGGCGCTGGGTCAAGGAACATGAACACCCCATTCGTACCAGGCTGCACCCAGAAGAATTACGAGCATTGACGGAACCTGATAAATGATGATTTGATTTTACCGGGTATGTTAGAATGGCGTTATGAGCATCAAGGTCGTTGCCACCAATCGAAAAGCCAAACATGAATATTTCGTGTTGGAATCTTTTGAAGCTGGCCTATCGTTACACGGGAGCGAGATCAAATCTATTCGCGCCGGTCAGATCAGTTTGGCTCAAGCGTATGTGGCAATCGACGGAAGTGAAGCCTGGTTGATCAATGCCCACATTGCCGCTTACGATCAGGCCAGCCATTACAATCATGACCCGCTCCGACCGCGTAAACTGCTCTTGCACCGTTCTGAGATCCGCAAACTGTGGGAAAACGTTCGGCAAAAAGGGGTCACAGTCGTCCCATTACGAGTTTACTTGAAAGATGGACTGGCTAAAGTGGAAATTGCCCTGGCCAAAGGTAAAAAACTTTACGATAAACGCGCCGACATCGCTAAACGCGACGTCGAACGAGAGCTCAATCGACAGTTCAACCGCCGAGGATAGGTATGGCACCTTCCACAATCATGGGGATCAACCAATTAATCCCAGCCGAAAAACGGGAAGTCTATTCGCGTCTGATCCCACCCTCGTTAATCTCCCGCTTTCACCTTGACGCCACCTTCATGGATAAGGACGGTGGTGATCTCCTGTCCTTGCGCGGCAGTCCCGGAAGCCCAAGTGTGGAAATGGCCCTCCGACATCGGGCTGACTTTCCTGACCCAATTCTCTATGGGCATTTGTCTGATACGCTGAATGGCCAGATCCATATCTTGCTATATATCTTAAATGACCCAGAATCCCCCCGATTCGATGTCGACCGGATGTCAGATGGTCGGCCAACTGTATTCGGCACGCAGTTTCGCAATCTGGGTGCTGAACTTGCAGCCATGCAGGCTGGCCTGGCACCTGGTCAAATCCGGCGGGGACTGCGTATGCTCTCTGAAGCCATCATCGGTTTCGAAAACTTCATCCATAGTTTAGGTCATGTTTTATACTTCGCTGAACCTTTATACTATCATAATGCGATCATTTTTGAACGCTATGGCTTCACTTATCAAAAAGGTCGCAAACTCATGGAACGCATAGAGGCTGGTCTCTCGCCTGGTGGTGACTTATTGGCGAAATTAGACAGGGCAACCCCTTTTCGCCTACCCGAAGCAGCCGATAGTATCCGGTTGCGCTCGTGGGCTATTCATGATGGCATCCTCGGTGAGCCGTTCGGTGATGTAACTATGTATAAACATGTCGGAAAAATTGCAGGAGTCCAGACCTGTCCCGATACTCCCTGGTGAATTATGCTTTCAAACAACTTTTATGCTGTGGTCATCACTCTATTCACAGCTTTAGCCTGGCTTAGGTTGAATGACTTCGCTGCCCACCGCGGTTGGATCAGTGGCCATATCAGTCGTAAGATTATCCACATGGGCACCGGACCTCTATTTGTACTTTGCTGGCCTTTATTCACTCATTCAGCTGCCTCCCGTTACCTGGCTGCTTTGGTGCCCTTGCTCATCACAATACAGTTTATCCTGGTCGGTATTGGCCTGCTCCGCGACGAGGCTGCTGTGCAGGCCATGTCGCGCACTGGAAACCCACGCGAGATCCTGAGAGGCCCGCTGTACTATGGAATTGTATTTATCGTAGTCACCATCTTGTACTGGTACGACTCGCCGGTCGGAATAGTGGCTTTAATGCTGATGTGCGGCGGCGACGGCCTGGCAGATATAATCGGCCGGCGCTACGGAAAGATCAAACTCCCCTGGAACCCCGATAAATCTTGGGCAGGCTCATTGGGAATGTTTGTTGGGGGATGGGTTTTTTCAGCAGGTATTATGATCGCTTACGGAGCCTTAAGTATATTTCCCACCCCGTGGACATCTTATCTCCCAGCCGTGACCGCCATCGCAATTGCAGGTTGCCTGGTTGAATCGCTACCTTTGCATGATATCGATAATCTCACCGTTACAATCACTGCCGTGATCCTGGGATCCTTTTTGTTTTAGAAACGACTAGTATTGACGCTCCTTCTAACTTCTGTTAGAATTATCTTGATAATCAAGGTCAAATTAGGAATTCAATACCGCACAAAGAGGAAATCATGGTGCTGCTCGAACAAACTCAAACGGATCAAATCACACTGACAGATGCTGCTGCCGACGCAGTCCGAGAATTACTCGCAAAGCGTAATTTGGAGGGATACGCCTTACGGGTATTCGTTTCGGGTGGGGGTTGCTCAGGATTCCAATATGGTATGGCGCTTGAAGGCAACGTCCGAGAAAACGACTTGGCTATCGACCAGCACGGTGTTAAGGTCGTCGTCGACGAAATTTCTATTAATTATCTGGCCGGTGCAACCATCGATTATGTTGATGAGCTGATGGGAAGCGGTTTCAAAATCGAAAACCCCAACGCGGTTTCCAGCTGTGGTTGCGGAAGTTCCTTCCGGACAAAAGATGACCAGGGATCTACCAGTGCCGGTTGTGGCTGCCATTAAAAAGAAATTTTACGAGATTCAAAAAGGGATGCTTTCGATAGCATCCCTTTTAATTTACCCATCCGGCTTTGCTTATCACCGACGAAGTAAGGAAATGATGGTTCCGAAAAATCCAATCACCGCTAAACCGATAATCACGAATCCCATTGGGACACTACCTGCACCGCGGGGAGGAGCTTCCGCAACAAATGTGGGAATCACCAGAGGCGGAGGCGACGTGAATGTGGGCAACCGGGTTGGAGGTACCTCTACGATAAACTGTGCCGCTAGAGTGGGGTCGATTGTGGCTGTCGTGCGCGGAGTTGGCGTAGGCGGTGGCTCAACGATCGGAATGTTCCCATCCACAGATACCAGGGGCGAGTATACCCAACCGATGCTTCCAGGAACGCCCGGATAATAGATTTGAACCCAGTCACCACCCGGAGTCCGTCCCAGTGCTGGGACTTGTTGTCCTGAGATCAATATCCCAATAATATCATAGCGCCCGCTAGGTCCAGCGCGAACATTGATCTGCTCCTGATCAGTGTCTCGCCTGACCGTAGCCATCGGGCCAAGCGGCGTACCTGTCACTGTCGGAATGGCAACCGTGGGAATCTGTTCTAATTTACCAGCGTCGGCATCCGATGCTAAAAAAAATACCTGGAATGCAATTCCTAATCCAGCAATTAGAAGAATCAAGAGCTTAATGAGCTTCATCTTACCTCCAGGAACGGCAGGTTCCTAAAGAAAATCCGTCCCTGTTTTCCAGAACAAAGATTATAATCCATTCCGAGAAAATCAATTTCTACACTCCCTGGAGTAGAACCATGGATCAAAGGATTTTTCATGGCAAACTGACAGCTGAAGAGATTGGCCGAGCCTTGGTCGCACATTTCACCCGCGGCAACCTTATCGCTCAAAATTTCAGGTCTGGGGAGAAGGTGATCGTTCAGGTCGCGACTCATCGGATGTCGACTTCCGGCGGCCAGACAGCCTTAACAGTATCCCTTCAGCCAGTAGAAGATGGACTTGCTGTGCAGGTTGGCGAGCAGTCCTGGTTGGGAGTAGCTGCCAGCCTTGGCACTACCTTTTTTTCAGCCTGGCGGAATCCGTTTAACATCCTGGGGCGGTTGGATGACCTCGCCCAGGACATAGAGAATCTACAGTTATCTGACCAGGTTTGGCGGGTGGTTGAAAACGTTGCCCGAATGAAAGGCGCTTCATTTGAGCTCTCGGAGCGTCTGCGACGTTTAGTCTGCGCATATTGTCTAACCGCCAACCCGGTCGGGGAGCCCAGTTGTATCGCCTGTGGCGCGCCTCTCGGACCAGCCCAGCCAAAGACGTGCCGAAATTGCGGATTTGTGGTTAAATCCAACGAAAGTGTCTGCCCAAATTGTGGCCAGGCGCTTTGATTAATGGGGGAAAGATAAATTAGCTTTCTTGCTGGCGGTTTGGTGATATTAAGGAGTTCGAAGGCTATTCAATGCCGTCCGGACTGTAGGCAATAAATCGGCCTCGTCCAAACTTGGAGGCGGTGCGAAAGGCATTGTCTTCTGGCCATTCAACCGGGTTTCTAACTTGCTTTCCAGTCTCTCGAGAGAAGCCATTGCATCCAGAAAACCTACCCGTCCAATCATCACCGCTGCTTGCTTACGGACTTCCAGGGGTGCTTTATGATCATTTAGAATATCCACCAGATGATTGCCGGCATAAGGGCAAGCGTCAATAAGATGAGCTACATAGCTCTCCAGAGATATATCGTCCGCTAAAACCTGCAGCAGAGCAAATACCTGTCGGGTTCGCACTTGGGAAAGGTTTAAGATTAAGCTATTGCGAACATCATCCGGAGCAGGACGACCTTCATTATCCAGTGCGAGGATTTCACCTAAGGTCTTAACGATCCGGGCGCGCAACTTGAGGTCAGGATCGGTAAGCCGTGTGGCTAGCAAATATGCAACCACCGGGGAAAAACGCGGCGCATTTAGTTCCAATAGACAGTCTAATGCCTTATGCCGTATATCGGCATCTGGCAAAGTTAGATTCTCAACCGCAACCCACACCGCCGGGAAAAGTTCGAAGTGGCCGGTACTGTCTTCCAATACGAAAAGCGAAGGCTGAGGCAGTCTAGGCGAGGGCGTCTCTTGATACATATCTTTCAGTATACCGCAATATTCAAAATAATAGCCGTTTTATTAACCTAACGAAGATAGGAAGAGGTACGCCTATGCTGGGTTCAAACCAGCTTCGCAAAAGATGATAAGATCGCCTACAGATTATATCGATCTACCCCCTGGGAGACCCAAATGATAAACATCGAAAAAGTTGATACCTTCTCTAAAAACAATGTGCAGCGCTTCGTCCGCTTTCCCTACCACCTCTATCGAAACCATTCTTATTGGGTGCCTCCCTTGTTCATTGATGCAGAGATGTATCTGAACCGGACCAAACATCCATTCTTTGAGCACTCTGACGCTGATTTTTTTATCGCTACCCGAGACGGAAATGACGTAGGTAGAGTGGCTATCTTGGAGAATAAGCCCTTCAATTCCTATCACGGAACTCGCCAGGCCCAGTTTTACTTCTTTGATTGCGAAGAAGATCAAGAAGCTACGAATGCCCTCTTTGAAAGGGTCTTTTCATGGGCTAATGAGCGAGGATTAGAACGTGTTGTTGGACCGAAGGGATTCGGTCCTTTAGATGGATACGGTCTGCTGGTCGAGGGCTTCGAGTATCGGCAGATGATGACGATGATGAATTATAACTATCCCTACTATCCCCACTTACTTAACAATCTTGGCTTCGAGAAAGAAGTGGACTTTGTCTCTTGCTATCTCAGCGCGGAGGCTTTCCACCTGCCTGAACGTATTCATAGTATCGCTGAACGGGTGCAACAGCGCGGCCAACTGAACGTTCACCGCTTTGAAACCAAGCGAGAATTAAAAGCCTGGAGTTCACGTATCGGTCAGGCTTATAACAAAGCATTTATAAATAACTGGGAATACTATCCTCTCTCCGACCGTGAGATAAAATTCGTTGTAGACAACATCATGATTATCGCAGATCCCCGATTGATCAAAATTATTACCCACAGTCATGATGTGGTTGGATTCTTATTTGCCTTCCCAGACGTTTCTGCAGCGCTCCAGCGAGCGCGTGGCCGTTTACTCCCTTTCGGGATTATTGATCTTCTATTTGAGTTGAGACGGACAAAATGGGTCGCCCTGAACGGCATGGGTATCCTCGAAGAGTTTCAGGGACGGGGCGGCAACGCCCTGCTTTATTCAGAGATGGAGAAAACAATCCGTAACGATAGATTTTCCCATGCTGATCTGACCCAGGTCGCTGAAACTGCCGTGCAAATGCGTAAAGACCTGGAAAACGTGGGTGGAAAACCTTACAAAAACCACCGCGTGTTTTATCGGAATATTTAATCTTACTCTCAGATTGATCCTTTTCGGTCGTCCTATTCTTCTGACTTTCTCAGTCCATCGTTCAACACCTATGAATCCCATCCTCTTCCTCCGGGGATTACTGATAGGCTTCTCCATCGCTGCCCCAGTTGGACCCATTGGGGTGTTATGCATCCGGCGTACTTTAGCAGAAGGGCGCACGGCCGGCTTCATTTCTGGCCTCGGCGCGGCTACCGCGGACGCGCTCTATGGCAGTGTCGCTGGTTTTGGCTTAACTATCGTTTCGAGTTTCTTGATCAGCCAGGGTCATTGGTTACAGCTGTCAGGTGGAATTTTTTTACTTTATCTCGGGATAAAGACCTTCCTGGCGAAGCCCAAAGAGAAAATTGAAACCGGATCTCCATTGGAAAAAGGTCGCGGAATTATTGGGAATTATGCTTCGACTTTTTTCTTAACCCTGACCAATCCTGTAACCATTCTCTCCTTTATCGCTATCTTCGCTGGACTTGGGCTAGGAACAAACACTTCTGCTGATTTTCTTTCGGCAACAGTCCTGGTAGTTGGCGTTTTTAGTGGTTCTGCCACGTGGTGGTTCTTTCTAAGCTCTTTCACAGGACTAATAAGAGGCAAGGTCCACCGCAGGACACTTGTCTGGGTAAACCGCGTTTCTGCCATGATCATCTTCGGATTTGGATTGATCGCCTTGGTAAGCCTAGTATAGTAACAGGCGGAAGAATTATGTGTAACTTCTCAGACCAAACTGTGATCGTGACCGGCGCAAGCGGAAATCTGGGTGTAGCAGTTGCGAATAATTTTCATTTCCTCGCATCAGATGCCTCCAGGGCTATTAGAGAAGCCAGCATTCCTGTTTATGGCAGAAGCTAATTCTTTTTATCCAAACCGTAACTCAGAACCATCTACGATGGTCATTTTTGGCGCTTCGGGCGATCTGACTCACCGGAAGCTGATTCCAGCCCTATACTCCTTGAAAATTAAGGGGCGTCTGCCGGATGGGTTTAGTGTCGTCGGGTTTTCCCGCACCAACTTCAGCAACGACCAGTTCCGGGAAGAAATGCGCGCCTCAACCAAAAAATTCTGCGATCTGGATGTATCTTCAGCTGAATGGGAACAATTCTCTCGACACCTCTATTATTTCCCTGGTGATATCAGCCAATCGTCGGATTTTGAAGAACTGGATAAATTCTTATCCCAACTCGATCAAGAGAGGCAGGGCAATGGAAACCGCATCTATTACCTGGCAGTGGCGCCCCAGTTTTATCACCAGATCGTCGCCAGGCTCGGCGACCTCGCCATGGCCAAGCAAGATAGCGGTTGGCGGCGAATCGTTATAGAAAAACCATTCGGTTCTGACTTGATCTCAGCCAGGCAACTCAACCGTGAACTGCTTGATGTCTTTTTAGAGGGACAGATTTATCGCATTGACCATTACTTAGGAAAAGAAACTGCCCAGAACATCCTTTTTTTGCGCTTTGCCAACACGATTTTTGAACCGGTGTGGAACCGGAATTACGTCGATCACGTCCAGATCACAGTGGCTGAGAGATTAAAAGTCGGTCATCGAGGCGGTTATTACGATCGAGCCGGGGTGCTGAGAGACATGTTTCAAAACCATTTATTGCAGCTGCTCGCTCTGATGACAATGGAGCCCCCTGCCTCATTCAATGCCGATGCTCTTCGTAACGAGACTGTTAAAGTGCTCTCCGCCATCCGGCCTATCCGCCCCCGGGAGGTTGCCAAACATACCGTGCGCGCCCAATACACCGGTTACCTCGAGGAAAAAGGTGTGATGCGAGACTCACAAACCGCAACCTTCGCCGCAGTCCGGCTTTTCATTGACAATTGGCGCTGGCAGGGAGTTCCCTTTTACTTGCGATCCGGCAAAGCACTGGCGGAGAAATGCACCGAAATCATTATCCAATTCAACCGCCCTCCACATGTGATGTTTCCCTTGCCCCCAGGACGGATTATCAATCCTAATCGCCTGATCCTCTGTATCCAACCTGACGAAGGCATTCAGCTGCGTTTTGAAGCCAAGCGACCCGACACGATCGCCGAAATGCACAGTGTAGATATGATATTTGACTATGCGAAATCTTTTGGTGCGAGCAATATCCCAGATGCTTATGAACGATTGCTTTTGGACATCCTTCAAGGCGACGCCTCTCTCTTCACCCGCAGAGATGCAATCGAACTCGCCTGGGGGTTCATCGATCCAATTATCCAGGGTTGGGAGACTTCACGCCAATCCCCGCTTGCAATTTATCTACCGGGAAGTTGGGGGCCAAAAGAAGCGGACAAATTTATCGCCCGCCACGGCCATCAATGGATCCACGGCTGTTGATCAACTCATTCTTGAGAACCCCGGCTGCGGTGGAGAAGCACAAACAGAAATACACCGAGCAGCAGCCAGAGTACACCAATCAATGCCAAAACGCTTAATCTAGACAGGTTGCTGCGGATTGGGATAGCAGGAGTCAGCGTAGGACTGGCTGTCTTTGTCGGTATAATTGTCTGTGAAGGGGTGATGGATGGCGTGCGAGTTAGGAATAATATAGTTATGGATGGCAGAGGGATAAATGTTGGGGTTAGCGTGTTGGTAGGGGTAGGCGTGTCGGTTGGTGTATCCGTCGGCGTTGGGGTGATCGTTGCTGAAGGGATTGGGGTAGAAGATCGGAAGGGTGTATAAGTCTTCGATGGAGTCCAGGTTATGGGGCGTGTTGTCGTTTTAGTGGGTGTCGGCCCTGTAGATGTTGGGGTAACTGTATTTGTCGGAGAAGGGCTTGGCGTGCTGGTTGCAGGTGGTATGAATTGATTCATAATAAGCGGTATAAACACCAATTCGTCGGTTTGAAGATTCGTTAATGAATGCTCACCCAATCGACTAATCAGCATTTGGAGGATCAACGAAACCGTTACCAGGGTGAGGGTTATTAACCGAAGCATGCAGTTGACAATTTAGGGACTAATTGGCTAGAATTCTTAGAAACCGCAATCTCTCCTAGTCGATCTTACAATGACTCTAGGATTAATGCAACTGGTACAATCCACGAGGTAAATCTTGTTAACTGTGCATCACGTATCGAAATCTTATGGTATTCAACCCATCCTAAATGATGTTTCCTTCACCATCAACCATGGAGAACGGATCGGGTTGATTGGGACGAATGGAAGCGGGAAAACCACACTGCTCAGGATTTTGGCTGGCTTAGAGGAACCGGATACAGGTATTGTAACCCGCACTCCCCCCGATCTGCGGATCGGTTACCTGGCTCAGGGTTTCAAACCTGAAAAAAAACTGACCCTCGCAGACCTTATCCGCCAAGCGACTGGCGATCGCCTCCAGGCAGAAGCTGAGGTGAGTCGCCTTGCCGGGGAGCTGTCAATCCACCCTGAACGCCTCGACCTACAACAAGCATACGATGCCGCCCTCCAATACCTGAACCGGTTGCTGGATGACCATCTCAATCCTGCTGCGATCCTTGACTCGCTTGGATTAGGCTCACTCTCCTCAAAAATGCCTCTCGATACATTGAGCGGGGGGCAAAAAACGCGCCTGGCTCTGGCGATCCTCTTGCTAAGTGATCCACAACTGCTACTGCTCGATGAACCCACTAACCACTTAGATATACGCATGCTCGAATGGCTGGAGAAATGGTTTTCAAGGTTCCCTGGAGGTTACTTGATCGTCTCCCATGACCGTACATTTCTAGATAACACGGTTACCCGTATCTTAGACCTGAATCATGAGAATCACACTCTCCAACATTATTCCGGCAGTTACTCAGACTATCTCGATCAATACCTAGATCAACACCAAAAGCAACTTTCCGCCTATCGCGATCAGGTCTATGAGATTCGACGCTTGCGTCAGGATATCGCCCGCACTAAACAGCAAGCCCTGCGTGTTGAATTAACCACCACTTCTCGCCAACCAGGTCCCCGCCGATATGCCCGAAAGGTTGCTCGCAAAGCCAAAGCCCGAGAGAAGAAACTCGACCGCTTTCTAGAATCAGATGAGCGCGTCGAGAAACCTCACCAAACCTGGCAGATGAGGCTCGACTTCTCCCGGCCATCCCACCAGAGCCAGGACGTTTTGATTCTCGAAAACCTGGCGATAGGCTATCCAGGAGGAAAGCCACTCGTTAGCGGATTGACAACTACAGTACAGGCTGGCGTCCGAATCGCCCTTACTGGCCCAAACGGCGGTGGAAAAACTTCCCTATTACGCACCATCACCGGACTCCTGCCGCCCATCGCCGGGACTCTCCGACTTGGCCCAAATGTTCAACTAGGCTATATGTCCCAAGAACAAGAGTTGCTCAATCCTCAATTCACCGCGCTGGATACAATTCAACGCCACGCGCCTCTCACCGAGACTGAGGCGCGATCCTTTCTCCATTTCTTTCTTTTCACAAGCGATGACCCGCTTCGCCCGGTGCAAGACCTGAGTTATGGGGAACGGGCTCGTCTCAGCCTGGCAACCTTAATTGTCCAGGGAAGCAATTTCCTGCTCTTGGATGAACCGATTAATCACCTGGATATCCCCTCTCGCTCACGCTTCGAACAAGCGCTGGCTCAATTCGATGGTACTGTTCTGGCAGTCGTCCACGACCGATACTTCATTCAACGCTTTGCGACGGATATCTGGGTATTGGAGAATCAAAGTGTGATTACGAACATGCAGACCATTCCTCAAACAGATATTTAAAGGTTTGAGTATTAATCAGACAGGTATTATCGTGACGAGGGCTAACCTATGAAACGTTTCCTCATCCCACTAATTGTTATGATCAGTCTATGGTCAATAACCCTGGTGGCCTTTGCATCCTCATACCTCGCGCCAGCACCGCCAACTCCCACCCCCTTCCCCTCCGAACCTGAAAAAGATAAGGTGGAGTTGGCTGTCCTGGAAGCATTTATCGCCCAACGAGAATATGTCCTGGGTTTTCTGGTCTATGACTTGGGGATAGAAAATGTCGTTATTTCGGAAGATGGGACCTGGTCGATTGCATTCCTGACTTTGGTGGATCCCCAAAGCGGCCGGGTCGTGCCTGCAGAGCCTGGCCAGGCTATCTTACGCCAGCAGGGATTGGAGTGGAATGCAACACTGCCAGCTGATCCAGGTTGGCTAGATCTGATCAAGGCCGCCCCAAGTGATCTTCTTTCTGATGAGGAAAAACAATATTATTTAGAGATCAACGCCAAAGCCGAGCCAACAGCCGCAATCGCATATGGAGGCTATTTGCTCCCCTGGGAGGCTGGCAAGACAGTCTATCTTTCCCAGAGCACTGGGCATGACCAGTATATCCCTTCTGGGAGTGCTCATTATTCCTTCGATTTTTACGTCCCCCAGACGATGTATAACTTGTACGCTTCCAAAGCCGGCACTGTCTGGCGGGCTAAATGGGATGTCCCAAACAATTCCGAAACCGTTCCGGGCAATTACATGGTGCTAATGGACACCACTACCAGCCCTACTACCTACCAGCTTTACCTCCACCTGGCTCAGGATAGTATTCCACCAGCGTTGAGAGTCCAAGGTACCTATGTTGCTCAAGGCCAGTTTATAGCCGTCGCCGACGATACCGGCCAAAGCACCGGTCACCACCTTCACTTTCAAGTTCACGCCAATCCAGATTCTTATTGGGGCACATCGATTGATATCACCTTTGATGACGTTGACATCAATGGTGGTCGGCCGAGGATCATCAGCGATGAACCGTATTGCACCCGCCCCAATGATGTTTGCGATCAATTTCGCTCTGCATATGTCTCGGGTAACATTATCCATGGAGATACAATTCCACCTACCGGAGATTTATTCGAACCACCCACTGGCGCCACAGTACGTGATCCAACTGTATATATCGAAGGATGGGCCAGCGATGAAGGTAGTGGACTGGATAGGGTTCGCCTCATTGCCTATTTCGAAAATGCCTGGCATGAGATTGGTGACGAATTCACAACGAATTTATTTTCGATGAACTGGGATTTGTGCTCCTTGAATGTCCCGGATGGGCCTGTCAGCCTGGCAATGAAAATCTGGGATCAACAGGGGAATCCTGCCTTAGGCTTGCCCGGGTTAAGTCATTTTACTAAAGACTATTCCTGCACCCCACCACCGCCGGCTTGCACACCGGGGGACATCCAGGTAGCTTTATTCACCGAGACTGATTTTATGGGGGATTGCCTTGTCTTTGGGATTGGCAATTATCCAGATTCGGCATACCTGGGTCAACTCGGTAATAATAATATCGAATCCATCCTGGTAGGCTCTAATGTGTTGGCAACTTTGTTTTTCAACGACAATTACGCCGGGCGCGGAGACACATTCGACCATAACGACAGCAGTCTAAGCGATAACCTCCTCCGAGATGACCAGGTGAGCTCGTTCAAAGTAAGCGCTCGCAACCAGTCTCCTCCCGCTCCCACTACGTTGGTTGCGCCGCTAAACGGAGCGATTTTTCCCGGTGGTTCTTCGCTAAGCCTGGCCTGGCTAGATCCTGGTGGGTCCACGCAATTTCAAGCTCAGCTCCAAGCACCTGGATCGATCAGTCCAGTTATTTCACCCTGGTTGGATGATCCAATCTGGCAATTGGATTCCATCATTCTGGGTCTGGGAACTTATACCTGGAAGGTGCGTGCCCGCAATTGCTCAGATTTATCTTGCCTCAGTCCCTGGAGTGTTGCCCAAACTTTCACGATCACCACTCCACCAACGCCACCAGCCACCATCGTTGCCCCTTTCTCTGATAATGTAGAGAGCAACTCAAGCAATTGGAACAGCTCTGGGCTTTGGAATCGCCTGAATGACTCTGCTTACGCACACGGGGGGAACTACAGCTGGTACTACGGTGAGGCGAGCGACCGCAATTATGATGATGGGACTCCCAACACAGGAGATTTGACTTTAAGGCCAGTCACCATCCCAAATGCAGGTTATGTACTCCGCTTCTGGTATCGCTACCAGACCGAAACATCTGGCGAACATTGGGATCAACGCTGGGTGCAAATCTCAGTAGACAACGGGCCTTATGAAAATGTATTGCAGCTTTCAGACGATGTTGCCGATCAATGGTTACAATCGACGGTAAACTTAGCGGGCTATGCTGGCAAAACAATCCGAGTTCGTTTCCACTTCGAATCGAACGATGGTGGTCTGAACGCCTTTGAAGGCTGGCATCTGGATGACCTCGAGATCACAACCGCAACACTACCCGCATGTAGCGATGCAGATAATTCCCCTTCCACAGCTACGCCGATCGATTTCGACCAGATCAAGAGTGGGGTAATCTGCCCGAGCGGGGACATCGATTACTTCAAATTCACTGGCACAGCCGGGGATCGAATTGTTGTCAATATCGACACCCCAGTCGAGAGCCCCCCTGATGACTTAGATCTGATTATCTTTCTCATGGATAGCGACGGCTCATCCATCCTGGCCGTCCATGACGATGAGATTTACGGAGAGCGTCTGGATCCCCACCTGGGTTATTTATTGACACGCTCCGGGACTTACTATATCAAAGCCCGTCTCTGGTCGCATCCCTCAGTTGGAGGTGAGAATTATATCTACTCGATCAAACTTTCGAAAGATAACACCCCGCCGGCGGCAGAATTCACCAACCCAAAGACCGGTACCTCTTTCCAGGGTAACGAAACAATCACCCTTTCAGTCCAAGCCAGCGACTCCCGAAGCGGGATCAGCCATGTCCAATTCCTGTTCCATTCGGAGGATTGGTTCAATTCCGCCTGGCAGCAGTTAGCCGTCGACCAGAGAGGCGAAGACGGATGGCACGTTGATTTTGATCCAACATCATTAGAAGAAGGAAGAGACATAGCCTTCTACGCCAATGTCTACGATTGGGCAGGCAACTGGACTGGGACCGGAGCCTGGGATTTGAGTATCGATCGCACCCCACCCGTCACCACCCTGACTCCTCTGGCTGCCATCCAAGAGAGTACCGCTATCCTGCTTCAATGGAGCAGTAGCGATAACCTGTCTGGTATCGCTCACTTTGAAGTTCAATTCCAGGAAAACAGCGGTGCCTGGATTAACGTAACACCACATCCTGCTGGAAGTGACGATCAGCAATGGTTCATAGGTGGAGCAGAATTGGATTTTGGATTCCGCATGCGCGCTGTCGACTACGCTGGCAATCAGGAAACTTATCCATCCGCTGCCGAAGCTGTAACCCTCATTCCAGATATTGCCACCCTTTGTTCTACTCCAGATTCCTGGGACAGCGGTAGGAACGACAATACGCCCCTGACGGCTTCATCCGTCTCAGTGGGGGCAGCAGCAAAAACACATAACTTCTGCAATCCCATGTCCTCCGATCGATTGAATGATGAGGATTGGGTTAAGTTCACAGCCCAGAAAAATAAACTCTATCTCATCCAAAGCCTCCCGCAAGCCATAATGACTGCCTCGATTCTGGAGCTCTATGCCGCCGATGGCACAACCTTCATCACCAGTTTCACCCCAGCCAATTTCGGCCAAGTCTCTGTATTAAGGTGGCTTTCCGATCGTAACGGGCAGGTTTTCTTGCGGCTCCGCCACATTAACGGTCGCGTAGCTGGGGATATCGTCGCCTATCAGTTGCGTGTTACTCAGGACAATCTTATCTTTTTACCTCTTGTTAATAAATAAGCGAAAGCGATCTCCAAATAATTCTCTCTACCCCCAGCACAGGAGAAGCGGATGGATGTTTTTCCAATAATGGTATACTTTGCTCGGTTAAGGATACTCTTCACATTCTGATATTGATCATCCACACTCCTTGAAGCTGATCATCCAAATTCCTTGTTATAACGAAGCGCAGACGATTATTGAAACTGTCCAGGCTCTGCCGCGCCAGCTGCCAGGCATCGATGAATTGGAATATCTGGTAGTCGATGATGGCAGCACCGATAACACCGCTCAGGCAGCGCAGTCGATCGGAGTCCATCATATCCTGCGTCTGCCGCACCATGTCGGCCTGGCAGGCGGTTTCAAGGCTGGTCTAGAGGCATGCTTGGATTTGGGAGCAGACATAATCGTCAATACCGACGCCGATAACCAATATAATGCCGAGGATATCCAACTCCTTCTGGAACCTATCCAGGCCGGTCGGGCGGATATTGTCATTGGCGATCGAGGAGTTGCTTCGCTGGATACATTCTCGCCTTTAAAACGTTACTTGCAGCGATTGGGCAGCTGGGTGATCGAACGGGCATCAGGAGTTCGTACTCCCGATGCAACCAGTGGATTTCGCGCCATCACCCGCGCCGCGGCTTTGAGGACAATTGTCTTGAGTGAATATTCTTATACCCTGGAGACATTGATCCAGGCCGGTGCGCGTCGGATGGCGGTGCAATATGTGCCGGTGCGAACAAACACCCAGACCCGTCCTTCACGCTTGATTCGCAATATCCCTGAATATTTAGCCTATTCCAGCGCTACGGTTCTGAGAGCATATACCATGTACCGTCCCTTACGTGTCTTTACAACCATCAGTTTTCTGATGCTCCTGGGTGGAATGGTGGGGGCCATCCGCTTTCTTTACTTCTACTTCACCACCGGCGGTGCAGGTCATGTCCAATCACTGATCCTGTCCGCCGTCTTGCTAATCGTGGGATTCCAAGTCTTCTTGATTGGTCTGATCGCCGATCTGATCGGTTTCAACCGCAAGATCCTGGAAGAGGTGCTCTACCGGCTCCGCAGCCTGGAATTGGGGGGAAACAGCGCAAGACCAAAGCCAAACCACGAAAGACCACCGACGAACGACCGCTGAAAGATGAGAATTGGTGACAAATTGACTGTCGCCAACCCCTATCTCCATTCGTCGAGTATCGACGGATATCTGCTCACAGAATACGAAACGCTGACTTCTTCTTCCAGATGCTCTCCCCCCACCGGCTCCTCTCCCTGCTTATCCTCACCTCGCTAATCGCTGGATGCACCCCTCTGACGAAGATTGATCAGCCGGTTTACTCCACACTAATCAACCTGGATAACAGTGAAACTATCGGGCAAACCTTTCTAGCCCGCTACGATGGCTTGGATCGGATTAGTGTATACCTTGAACCTGATAAATCTGGTGTGGAAGAACTTCGTTTGCACCTACGTACTTCCCCAGAACAAGCCAATGATTTAAGGACTGCTACCATATCCTCAAAGGGGATCAACACCCCCGGTTTTTATAGTTTCGTCTTCACCCCCTTGGAAGAGTCTTACCAGCACAATTATTACTTTAATATCGAGGGATTTGGCTCAGGGAAAATCACAGTTGGCTCCGCCCCCGGAACTGATTATTTAAACGGGGCTCTTTATCGTAACGATCTTCCCCTGGATTCTCAGCTTGCCTTCGGCCTGGGATATGATGCAGGAGAAGCTCTCTTAGGCCTGGCGGGTGAGGGCTTGTTCTGGATTGTACTCTTATTTGCTGCCTGTTTTTTATTCATCTTGCCTGGTTGGGCTGCACTCAGCTGGTTATTCCCCACCTGGGATAGCCTCTCCTGGGGAGAAAAGGCTGGTTTGGCGGTTGGGCTAAGCCTGGCGATATATCCTATACTATTCCTTTGGACAGACATGGTAGGCATCCACTTGGGTCGCCTTTATGCCTGGTTGCCGGGACTAGCTGGACTCGCGGCTGTCATCTGGCAATGGAATCGAACAAGGCGACCGACTACAATAGACGAGCAACCAAGGAACTTTCGTTCTTCTTCATTCGTCAATCGTCTTTCGTCTTCTGCCTTCCGCCATTGGTCACATAGGATCAAGACAGTGGATGTCACCCTGGTCATCCTTCTCGCCCTTATATTCTTTATTCGCTTCTGGCCCATCCGCACGCTGGACGTGCCAATGTGGGGCGACTCCTACCAGCATACGATGATCGCTCAGTTATTGGTGGACAATGGAGGCCTATTCACTTCCTGGCATCCTTATGCTGAACTGCAGTCTTTCACTTATCACTTCGGTTTTCATACGTTGGTCGCAGTCTTCCACTGGCTGACTGGCCTGGCGCTCCCCCAGGCAACGTTGAGGTTGGGACAGATCTTGAATGCTCTTGCCATTCTGGCGCTGTATCCCCTGGCGATGCGAATAGGGAAGAGCTCCTGGGCTGGCGTGATCGCGATATTGATCGCCGGTTTGATGACTGCTATGCCGGTGTACTATCTCAATTGGGGACGTTATACACAGCTAGCCGGCCAAGCGATTTTACCAGCCGCGGTCTTACTGGTATGGATCAACTTAACCACACGAGACCACGACTGGCATTTGTTAAGCCTGGTATGGATTGCCATGGCAGGCTTGGGTCTTACGCATTACCGGGTGTTGATTTTTGCTGCTGCCTTTTATTTGACCATATTTGTGCTTCAATTCAAGTGGAAACATTTGCTCATCGATTGTAAGCGATATCTCTGGCATGCCACCGGATTTTTTGTGGTAATCCTCCCCTGGTTTATGCGCATCTTTAGCGGAAAACTCCCCTGGATCTATGGCCAGCAGATGACCACTCCGCCCAGCCAATTGTCAGCCCAAATCGGGCAATTCAATGCCATCGGCGATTTTTCCTTCTTCTTGCCACCCGTTGTGTGGGTGCTGCTAATTATCACCATCGGTTGGGGGTTATGGCGGCGACAGAATGGGGTCGCCCTGGTCAGCTTATGGTGGTTCTTCATAATCCTGGCTGCCAATCCCCAATGGCTGGGCTTGCCAGGAGCTGGGGTGCTTACCAACTTTGCGGTTTTCATCGCCTTATATATCCCTGCCGCGCTCCTGATAGGATCGCCATTTGCAGGATTATTTACTCAATCTGAAAAATTGAAAATAGAAAATAGCAAGCCCTTGGACGAACCGCTAATTCAACCCGTAAACCAGGAAATAAGTCGGGTAAGAGGCGTCTGGGGAAATGGATTTCTTTTCCTAATTGTTATAGGATTCAGCTTGTGGGGAGCGCGATTACGGATTAGAGATATCCTACCCGACCAACACGCCCTCGTCACCCAACCAGATATGATCGCCGCGACCTGGATCCAAAATAATCTCCCTCAAGACGCAAACTTTTTGGTAAACTCGTTCTTTGCCTATGGAGACAGCCTAATCGTAGGCTCTGATGCGGGCTGGTGGCTTCCCTTGCTGGTAGGTCGGGAAACTACCCTCCCACCGATAAACTACGTCACTGAAAGAGGCCCCCAGCCGGATTATGTTAGAGACATCAATGCCTTAACCGCTGAAATCGAGCAGAAAGGTATAAACAGTCCAGAAGTTAAGGAATTGCTACGTGAACGCCAGGTTTCTCACATATATATTGGGCAACAGCAGGGGCAAGTCAATGCGAGTGGACTGCCTCTCCTTCAAATCGACCAATTGCTCGCTAATCCAGACTTTCGTTTGATCTACCGCCAGGATCGAGTCTGGATATTTGAGATCGTGGAATAAGGCCGCTCCTGTGAAAATTTCGGTTTTCACCAGCTCCTATCCTCGTTTTCCAGGTGATGGAACCGCGCCGTTTATTAAATCGATCTGTGAAAACCTGGCCCAACTCGGTCACAAAGTCGTAGTGGTTGCCCCCTATGATCCAGAAGTCAGGCAGGTGAAGAACGGAGGTGTTCAGATTCACCGGTTTCGTTATATCTGGCCAAACCGGATGCACATCATGGGACACGCCCGTGCCCTGGATGCCGATGTTCGCCTTCGGCCTATTGCCTTTCTACTTCTTCCGTTCTACCTCATGGCCGGCTTCATAAAATTGTTAAACATCACAGGTCAACATGGATCACAAGCCATTCATGTCCATTGGGTGCTGCCCAACGGACTGGTGGCAGCCTGGGTGGCAGCCTGGCGGAATATTCCCTTTATTCTCAGCCTGCATGGCTCAGATGTATTCGTAGCCCAACGCAATCCGGTTTTCAGGTCAGTTGCCCGCTACGTCTTCCACCGGGCAGCTGGTGTGACCGCCTGTAGCCCAGAACTTTACCAGGCAGCGCTACAACTTGGCGCGCCTCCCGAGACTCGCTTAATGCCGTGGGGAGCGAACCCAACCCAATTTACCCCGGTTTTTCGCACCCAAGAAGCCCGCAAGATGTTCGCCGTGAATCCGGAACAGCTTCTCATCGTTGCCTTAGGCCGGTTGGTATATAAAAAGGGTTTTGGGACGCTTATTGCTGCCATGCCTAGAATCGTAGAAAGGTTTCCCCAGGCACGTTTACTCGTCGGCGGGGAAGGTCCTCTTCGCCAGCAGCTTTCAAACCAAGTGGAAGCCCTGGGGATCTCTGGCCAGGTATCCTTTGCCGGAGGCGTTCCTTGGGATCGGGTGCCTGAATTGCTGGCCTCAGCAGATGTTTTTGTCCTACCCTCGCAACGCGATGAATACGGCAATCTCGATGGTCTTCCTACAGTGTTGCTGGAAGCGATGAGTTCGGGTGTAGCAGTTGTTGCGAGCGACATTGGTGGTGTCCGCCTAGTTCTTGAGCACGGTCAGTCAGGATTGATTGTTCCCCCAGGCGAACCGGTCGCCCTGGCTCAGGCTGTCCTGGCGTTGGTTGGGGATCCCGATCGACGTGCAGCCATTGGCAAGGCGGCACGCCAGGCAGTTGTAGAGCGATTCACCTGGGAAATTGTTACTCGGGAGATCGTTACATTGCTAGAGCTGGGCATCTCCAAGAAGCCGCGCGCCCTGCGCCTTGGCACCATTTACAGGGATGAAGTATTGAGAATTTTGCAGAAGCGCCCCAATTTCGGCCGGGTGCTGGATGTCGGCTGCCACGATGGATACTGGTTGAGCACCCTGACCGCATCGACCCGCATCGGGGTCGACCCGCAGCCTATTGCTGGTGCTCCCAGAGTCGACTTGGTGTGTGCTGATGGGCGACACCTCCCCTTCGAAAAGGGATCCTTTGATCATGTCTATGCCCTGGATGTGATCGAACACGTTGCTGATGACCAGGCATTCGCTCGATCCCTCATCCGGATGGTGGCCCCCGGCGGAAGGCTATTCATAAGCACCCCTGCCCTGAACATTCGCCTCACTCCACCTATCCTGACCCGTTGGATCAGCAAGCAATGGGGGCATACCCTGCGCCTCGGTTACACGGCTGAACGGCTTAACGAGCTTTTCGCGGGAGAACTCGATGTGCAGATCACTACCTGGAATGCCCCGCACTATCGCTTCTATTACCTGGCAGTTCGACTGCTGGCCGCGTTTTCCCCCAGCTTAGCTGCCAAGCTGACCAGGAGAATAGCTCACTCAGACTCACGCCACCCCAAAGGGAAGAATGGTTTCTATCTACTCGAGGGGAATCGACCTACTTCAACTGACTCTATTCCTCGGAAAAGGTGAAGAATTGACCCACGATTCACGTTATGCGAGCCGGGCATGTAAATCCGAGAAAGTACTGGCTGTGCTCCACGATTTTCTCGGTGTTGATCTTTCCGCTTACACATGCCTGGATGTCGGTTGTTCGCAGGGAGGCATCACTCACCAAATCACCCCACACTTCAGATGGACAATTGGCATTGATCCTGACCAGGGAGCGATCCGGGGTGCCGTTCGATCCTCCCATAGCGAAAACATTGGATTTGCGATCGCCAGCGGGTATCTTCTCCCATTTCCAGATCACAGTTTTGATGTCGTTATCTGTGCCCAGGTCTATGAACATGTCATCGACCAGCCAGGTCTCGCCAGGGAAATATGGCGCGTTCTCCGCCCAGGTGCAATCTGCTTTTTTAGTGGGCCCAATCGCCTGGCTTTCATGGAGGAACATTACTGGCTACCTTTACTCTCCTGGCCTCCCCGGTCGCTTTCCAATTTATATATGCGGATCTTCCAGCGTGGAAATTACTACGATGCCTATCCCCTTTTCTATTGGCAAATCCGCAATTTATGGGGGTCTTTTCTCATCAACGACTATACGCTAATCCTGATCCACGAGCCACATCGATTCGCGACGGGGTGGCGTTTAGGAAAATTTGCCTGGGTCAGCCGTCTGCCTACCCGGCTTTTAAAGGTATTCACCCCCCTCTTTCCAAACTATAATTGGATCTTGGTTAAACCAACCGAATAGCCACATTCGCATTTGGCGATATCTCTCGAAAAGGAAAGAATGTCCGCTCCTGATTTTGACACGCAGAAGTATTGGGAACAGAGGTTACAAACCCGCCTGAATTTACGCGGGACAGGCCACAAAGCGTTGAGTTTAGAAAATAACGCCTGGCTTTACCAATCTCAACGCGACTGCATGGATCGCCTGGTTGATCGAAATGGGATCGAAATTTCTGGCAAGTCTGTCCTGGATATCGGCTGCGGGACCGGATTTTACGTTGAATATTTCCAAAATCGCCAGGCTGGCCAAATATTTGGAATTGATATCACCGAAATTAGCGTTCAATATCTCAAGCGAACTTTTCCAACGGCAACATTTATCGCCGGCGATATCTCATCGGTTGAACCGCCGCTTAGGGGTCAATTTAACATTGTCTCCGCGATTGGGGTGCTCTATCATATCCTGAACGAGGCTCGCTTTCAGCAGGCCTTAATGAACATTTGCCAATTGCTTGCTCCAGGTGGTTATCTTTTCATCTCTGACTCATTTCATAAGCCTTTGCTTCCCTCTGCCCGACATGCATACCTGCGACCGCTCCAAGCATATCAACCTTATCTTACGCAACATAAGATTGATATTCTTGCTGTTCAGCCGATTTATTATTTTTCCAACCGAATAATAATCCCAGGGATAGGTCCATGGATTTTGAACTACTTTCACCTGGGGAAGTGGCTTTACAATTTGGATAATTCCCTGAGAAATCTACGCCTGGATAATGGTAGCGGAGTGAAATTGCTCCTGGCTCAGAGAAGAATTATAGAATGAAGATAGCAATCGAAGCGCTTGGCATTCATTACTTTGGGGGTGGCCGGACGGCTACGCTCAATTTGTTCGAGGCTCTGTTTTCCCTCGATTCGCAGAACGAATACCTGATCTTTCTCAGCCAGCCCGAACCTTCCCTGAACATCTCAACCGGTAACGTTACTCAGCGCATCGCTCCAGTAAAGAACCGCTTCTGGTTGCGCCTTTGGGCGCAGTTTTCCCTGCCTCGCGCAGTCCGAGGTTACGACCTGGTGCATTTTGCTAAAAACCTCGGAGTTTTTGGCGTTTCGGCACCAACAATCGTTACCATGTATGACCTTACCACGCTGGTTCATCCGGAACTTTTCCCCTGGTTCGATGTTTGGTATTGGCGCAACATCCAGAAGCAGACATTGCTTGACGCCAATGCGATCATCACCATCTCGAAAACCACCGCCGACGATATCCTCCGCTATTACCAGGTACCCAGGGAGCGAATCCGGGTGATCTACCCAGCTTACGCCAACCACTTCAAACGAGCCTCAAAAGACGAGATCGACTGTATCCGGGACCGTTATCGAATTCCCGAGACTTATATCCTACATGTCGGGCGGATCGACCGTAAGAAAAACCTGACTGTCCTAGTACGCGCCTTTGCAGAATTTCGACAGCAGACCGCCTTCAAAGGAAAATTGGTATTGGTTGGAGAAGAATATTTGAAAAGCAAGGACAACATCCTTCATCCGACTATTGAACAGCTAGAATTAACCGATGAAGTCATTTTCACAGGCCGTGTTCCAGATAGCGACGTTCCAGCGCTGTTTAGTGGTGCATTGGTAACGGTTTTCCCTTCCTTGCACGAGGGTTTTGGTCTGGCCCACGTCGAAGCTATGGCATGTGGTTCACCGCTCATCGCCAGTTCTGCTGGAGCGGTGCGAGAGGTGATTGGGGAAGCAGCCATTCTACTGGATTCAATCGATATCAATTCAATCGTCGAGGCGCTCATTCGTATTGTTACGGAGCCAATTCTGCGGCAGGAGATGCAGCGGCGAGGTTTGGCGCGTGCCGAGCAATTTCGCGGCGAGCATTCTGCCCGGCAAACCCTCCGACTCTACGAGGAGCTGGGGCAGAAATGAAAAAACTTGAAAAACCGTCCCTTTCTACCCAGGAGATCTCCGCGGCTTACGATCTGCTATTTGAGACCAGGGGCGCCTTGCGCGACTCAGACATTTTTTACCGCTGGGTGTTAAATCAGCTCGCTCCCCGCCCAGGTCAGCATCTATTGGACGTGGCATGTGGCGAGGGCATTCTGCTTAAATTCGCCAGAGCTTACGGCCTGCACCCGATTGGAATCGATCTAGCTCCAAAGGGAGCTCAGCTCGCCCAGGCATTTGTTGGAGAGAAGATTATAACCATTGCCAACGGAGAGGCACTGCCCTTCGCCGATGGATCCTTCGACCTGGTCACAAACCTCGGTAGCTTGGAGCACTTTTTGCACCCCCTCAACGGGGTAAAAGAAATCTGCCGGGTCATGAACCCCGGTGGTTTGGCAGCTGTATTCCTGCCCAACAGTTATTACCTGGTCGATATCATCTGGCATGTCTTGCGAACAGGATACAGTGTCAGCCACCGGCAACCCCTCGAGAACTTTGCCACCTCCCGAGAATGGTGGGACTTTCTGGAAAGCGGTGGACTCCAAGTCATAAAAACCTATAAATACAACTATATTTTCCCAAGATCGACCAGCGACTGGCAATGGTTCAGGCAACATCCCCGCAAATTGCTCAACTTGCTCGCCGCGCCATTCATCCCCTTCAATTTATCCAACCACTTCCTTTACATCTGCCGGCGAGAGCCGTCAGCAGCTGGCAACAATAATAGCGTGTGAATAATCTTAATCGGTGGTCACGCATACTTCAGCTGCTCAAGCAAGCGGTTCATAAACTCCGGCACATCGCCCAAATACGCTGGTTGCGGTGGACAATTCAAACTATTGTCATCGCTCTCTGCCTGATTTATCTTGCTATCAACCTGAAAAACGCACAAGAAATTCTGGCTGGTCTGAAGCCCGATTTTTCAAATTTATTTGCAGCCCTCGGATTGACAATCGTCGCCGTTTTTTTGGGAGCGTCGGGTTGGTGGTTTACCCTACGCGCTTTAGGACAACCGGTCAATTGGCTGGGAAGTGCCCGCGCTCACTGCTTATCAAACCTGGCCAAGTATATTCCGGGATATGCCTGGCAATTATTGGGAAAAGCGTACCTGACAAACCAAATGGGACTGCCCAATAGCGCGGTTGGATTGGGAATGTTCCTCGAGTTGCTTAATCTCCTACTGACCGGTATCTTTTTGGGATTGATCCTTCTTCCCGCCGATCTGGTCCTACAATGGTCAAATTCCCAACCACTAACCAGCTTGCTACCATTTATTAGAGCCCTTTGCCTGATCCTCCTTGGGCTCTTTCCTATGATAATTTCCTCTACTCTCAAGAGACGTTATGGGGATCAACCAGGGCTTCAGATTGTCCCCGCGATGATCTGGGCAGCAGCATTGACTTCTTTAGTTGCCTGGCTCTTCTTCGGACTGGCATTTTGGCTCCTGGGAGCATCCATGACTCCTGTGCCGTATACAAAAATACCTTTATTCATTTTCACGCTGGCCGTATCTTTAATCATTGGTCTGGTGATCATCTTTGTCCCAGGTGGTTTAGGCATCCGGGAGAGCATCATGGTTTTAGTATTGAGTCCGAATTACCTTTCTGCGCCAGTTGCAGTCATCGTTGCGGCATTATCCAGGTTGATAGTCATTCTAAGCGAACTGTTAAGCGTTTTCTTAATCGAAATCACTTTCCGCAAGCCATGGGAAAAAAAAATATGGAGCACCTTACATAAAAGCAAGGTAAAAAACCATAAATAATACGAATGGATTATTGCTCTTTACCCAGTTACTCAGTAAACTTGATGTAAATTTACTCTAGGAAATTAATTTTAGGAGGAACAAATGAAAACAGTTCGCATATTCAGTCTCATCGCAATTTTGGCTTTGGTGTTTGCTCTCGTGCCAGGGGCTTCAGCAGGCGCACCCGCCGGCAACTGGGTCAGTGGTATTGCCTGCCAAAACCTGAGTGCTACCGAACAAGCCACCATCACCCTCTACTTCTATCAAGAGGGAAGCAGCACTCCTGCGCTCAGCTATAATGATCCAACACCCATCCCGCCGGGAGGCAGCCGCAATTACTACACCCCCTCTTCTCCTCCAGGAGTCCCCGAGGGATTCTTAGGATCGGTGGTGGTCGCCTCTGACCAACCTCTTGCCTGCAATGTTAACACGCAAACTACAGGCACCGGCTCTTCGAGCGATCCCTACCGCATGGCAACCAGCGCAGGTTTCGCGGATACACAGACTGCCCCAACCATGTTTGCACCGCAAGTGATGAAGAACTTGGCCGGGACATGGTCTTCCTACATTGCCGTGCAAAACACCTCCAACGCAGACGTTCCAGTAACCGTCAGCTATACGGATCGCAACGGCAATTCCCTCCCCGCTGCTACAGAAACCGCAACGATTAAGGCACAAAGCAACAAAGTCTTCTACCAGACGGACAACACCAACCTGGTGAACGGTTTCGTGGGTGCGGCCACCATCGCCGCAGACGATGGAGTATCTGGCTTGGCTGTCACGGTGAATTTCTACAACAGCGGCGCCAGCCCCGACACTGCCCAATTCCAGAGCTATAACGGTTTCGGCGGTGGCGCCAATAAACTGTTCGTCCCCCGCATTGTCCGGAATTATTACGGTTACAATGGCGGTTTGAGCATTCAGAACGTGGGCGATACCAGCGCTACTGTAACGGTCACCTTCAATTTCGCAGGCAACACCTATACCTATAACTCCGGCTCGATCGCCCCAGGTGCAGCCCTGGCTCTCTATGCCCCCAACATTACCGAGCTTAATCCCGTCGATGCCCTGAACGTAACCCAACGCTTTGGCAGCGCGGTGATCCAGGCCTCCAGCGGTGATTCTGTCGTCGCCATCGTCAACGAGGATAACCGCGGTGGCTCAGGCGTCCCAGCGGAGCGGATTGGTCAAGGTTCAACATACAACGCCATTGCGGATGGCTCCCAGACCAGCACGGTCTTCTTCGCCCAGGTTACCAGAAAAGCGGGCATTGTCTTCTCTGGCGGTTTCCAGGTTGCCAATTCCACCGGCACCGCAGGCACATGCGATATCAGCTACAATGCTGATACTGGTGCGAACGAGAGCGGTGTACCTCTGCCTGCCAATGGATCCATCGCTCGTTATGCCCCCAATGTGGCGAATCTGAATGATGGTTACAACGCCAGCGTCACTGTGTCCTGCAATCAGCCAATCCTTGGCATCGCCAACCTGGCTGCTGAACCCGGCTCAGGCAAGCTTGGTGATAGCGCCACAACTGCTAACGGATTAAACCAGTAAGATCGTTCTACCTCTAGACATTAAGCGAAGCCGCCTCGGCTCTTTGCCGGGCGGTTTCGCACGTCTTACCGCCAACGACTTATAACGCCGGCCTATAAACCCTTGGAGACAGCTATGGCGCCGATAAAAACGACCATATTATTCTTATTAATAATACTGACTCTCATCGCTACTGGATGTCAGGGCGAGACGACCCCACAACCACCACCCTTGCCATCCCACACCGCAGCTGAAGGTTATCCTGGGGTTGAAGGCTATCCTTATCCTGGTCCGGTTGCTTCCACACCTGTCAGCAACACCTTCGACGAAAGTTATCCAGCCCCTGAATTCACACCCATGACAATTCAACT
>DATDRM010000026.1:0-11675 GCA_035291705.1 Anaerolineales bacterium | reverse complement strand
CTTGCAGAACTTGGCACTTCTCGGATAGAAGAGAGAGCAGTCAATACATGGAGTTATTACATGGGTGATGTTGAAAAGATCAAGGTATTGATCGTCGACGATATCGCCGAAACGCGCGAGAACATTCGCAAATTGTTACAGTTTGAAAACGATATCGAGGTGGTTGGAGCAGCGCGGACCGGGAAAGAAGGCATCGAGCTGGCGAAGGAGATGCGGCCAGACGTCATCTTAATGGACATCAATATGCCAGATATGGATGGGATCACCGCGACTGAGACCATCCGGCGGGAAATCCCTTTCTCTCAGATCGTAATCCTATCTGTTCAGGGTGACCCAAACTATATGCGGCGGGCGATGTTGGCTGGGGCGCGTGATTTTCTGACTAAACCACCCTCGGTGGATGAGATGACGGCTGCTATTCGCCGCGCGGGTAGCTTAGCCATCGACGAACGCACCAAGGCGCGTCCAGCCTTTTCCGGCCATCCAGGGGCTGGGATGGCCGGCCCGATGGGCTTACCCATGATGCACAACGGGAAAATCATCGTGGTCTATAGCCCAAAGGGAGGCACGGGCTGCACAACCATCGCCACCAATCTGGCGCTCACCTTGCAGAAGGATGATTCTCCGGTTGTATTGGTGGATGGCGATATGCAGTTCGGCGATGTGGCCGTGTTTCTCAACCAGCAAGGAAAGAACAGTATCGCCGACCTGGCTCCTAGAGCAGATGAGCTTGACCCGGAGATCGTCGAGGAAGTGATCCTCAACCATCCCGACTCTGGGATCAAAATCTTGACCTCGCCTTCCCGACCTGAGTACTCAGAGAGCGTAAGCGGAGCGCAATTTGGCAAAGTATTGGAATTTCTAAGCCACATGTTTACCTACGTTGTCATCGATGCCGCTTCAGCTTTGACGGATGTGACTCTGGCGGGGATCGACGCGGCTGATGTAATCGTGTTAATAACCACCCAGGAGATTCCGGCGATCAAGGATGCCCGCCTTTTCCTCGATTTGTTGTCCCAGCTTAAGATCGATCGGTCACGCGTGCTTTTCGTTATGAACCGCTACGATAAGCGAATTGGGATCACACCAGAAAAAATCGGTGAAAGCTTCAAGCAGGAAATCCTAGCCGTCTTGCCTGCAGAAGAACGGGTGGTAATGCCCTCAATCAACCGCGGAGTGCCTTATATGTTAGGAGATAAATCCCGTCCAATCGCGCGCAGTTTTCTTGCGTTGACTGAAGCAGTCCGGCAGCGCCTGGCGAGCCTGGAACCGGATGCAGCCTTCGAAAAGGCTGGAGCTGGGCGAAACGGAAAAAAATGAGGAGAGGATTCTTGGAGATTTGACGTATGTCACTACTCAAACGGATCGAACAAGGACAGGGAAATCCATTAAAGTCTGGGGAAGGGGATGGCAGTTCACGCCTGGTAAATCTGCAGACCCGACGGGTGCCGCCGCCTGGGGTTAACGCGCAGCGAGATACCTATACGGACTTAAAGACCCGCGTCCAGAACCGGTTACTAGCTGAGCTCGACCCCAGTATGGATGTCACCCGGGTAGGCGAGGTGCGTAACACGATCCAGGAGCTATACGAACAGGTGCTGACGGAAGAGAATATCATCCTGTCTCGGCCAGAGAAACACCGCCTCTTCGAACAGATCGCCGCTGAAATCCTGGGATTTGGCCCATTACAACCGCTATTGGAGGATGAAACCATTACGGAGGTGATGGTCAACGGGGCAAAGAACATCTATGTCGAGCGGGAAGGAAAGATCCAGCGGGTTCCGATGTCATTTGAAAGCGATGATCATGTAATGCGGATTATCGATCGGATCGTTGCACCGCTTGGCCGGCGGATCGACGAATCCAGCCCCTACGTGGATGCACGCCTGCCGGATGGTTCACGTGTCAACGCAATCATCCCGCCGATCTCACTGGTCGGACCGACTCTGACGATCCGAAAATTTGCCAAGAATCCGATCACTATCGAGCAATTGGTCCAATTTGGGACGATTGCGCCAGAGGTATTACAATTCCTGGATGCCTGCGTCAAGGCACGTTTGAATATTGTCATCTCAGGAGGCACTGGTTCAGGGAAAACAACACTATTAAACATCCTTTCCCAATTTATCCCTGCCGATGAGCGCATTGTCACCATCGAAAATGCCGCGGAGTTGCAACTCCGCCAGGAGCATGTTGTGACATTGGAGTCGCGCCCGCCGAATATCGAGGGACGCGGGGAAGTGACCATCCGTCAGCTGGTGATCAACACCCTGCGTATGCGCCCTGACCGCATTATCGTCGGCGAAATTCGCGATGAGGCTGCCTTGGACATGTTGCAAGCGATGAACACCGGTCACGATGGCTCTATGACGACAGCCCACTCAAACAGCCCACGCGACTCATTGGCACGCATTGAAACAATGGTGATGATGTCCGGGATGGATCTGCCAGTGCGAGCTATACGCGAGCAGATATCCTCGGCAATAGACCTGGTGATCCATGAGGAACGATTGCGCGATGGCACGCGTAAAGTGGTCCAGGTCACCGAAGTGTCTGGCATGGAAGGGGAAGTGATCACCATGACCGATCTGTTTATATTCGAGCAGACCGGTTTTGAGAATGAAAAAGTGATCGGCCGTTTCCGACCTACTGGCCTGAGACCCAAGTTCATGGAAAAGCTCGAAGGTGCGGGAATCCACCTGCCGGCGTCAGTCTTCGGCATCGGTGACCGGAAGCGACATTATTGATCCGAGGGTAGCCGCGATGGAACTCATCTTGATGGTTGGTGGTGGTTTGATCCTGTTGCTGCTTGCGTTTGGGGTGATCATTACGGTTTCCAGTGAGCGTTCCCTGGTTGAGGAGCGGCTTGGCCCTTATCTTAGGGAAGAGAAGACAAGAAAGCCAGGCGAAAAGGCATCGCCGGTTGGCGAATGGCTGAACAGGCGT
Source organism: Anaerolineales bacterium (assembly GCA_035291705.1). GTDB lineage: Bacteria > Chloroflexota > Anaerolineae > Anaerolineales > UBA4823 > DATDRM01. The sequence continues at coordinate 8,729 of DATDRM010000026.1, read as the reverse complement.
GTCGAACGTTCTTCCTGGGGGGGAGGGATTTCGCGAGATCTGGCACGCGCGGACCTGAAGCTCAAACCTGCCGAATACATCGCCCTGATGGTGATCGTAGGGATCGGGGTTGGGGTAGTGGGCTGGTTCTTCGGTGGGCGTAGCATACTCTTCAGCCTGGTCGGCGTTTTGGTGGGTGTTTCGCTCCCGCGCATCTATGTCCGCCGTCAGCAAGGACGGCGCTTAATCCGTTTTAGCGAACAGCTGCCTGATATGCTAAACCTGGTGGTGAACGGGTTACGCGCCGGTTATTCTACGATGCAAGCCATGGAGGCGGTTAGTAAGGAACTTCCTCCCCCTATCTGCGACGAATTTCGACGCGTGGTTCAAGAGATGCAATTGGGCTTACCGATGGAGCGCAGCCTGGATAATTTATTACGCCGCATCCCGAGCGATGATCTTGACCTGACGATCGCGGCGATGAATGTTCAGCGCGAAGTCGGCGGCAACCTGGCTGAAATTCTGGATACTATCTCGTATACAATTCGTGAACGCGTGCGGATTAAAGGCGAAGTGCGTGTTTTGACCTCCCAGGTGGTCTATTCAAGCCGGTTCTTGTCTGCCATGCCAGTGCTCATCACGCTTGTCCTATATTGGTTGAACCGGTCGTATATGATGATGTTCTTCGATCCGGAAACCAGGCTGATCGGTATCCCCATGTTGATCTTTGGCGGCATGATGATCGTGACTGGTTATTTTGTGATGAATAAAATTTCCGCGATTGAAGTGTAAGTCAACAAAGGCTGGAGGTGGCGTCATGTTATGGTTGGCGATAGTTGGTGGTGTAATCGTCCTGGGCGCGGTCATTTTGGTAATCATTGGCCTCAAAGATTCTAAGGACGATGATCCGCTACAGGCGCGCCTGGTGAAATTTGCTGAACGAGGGGAAATCACCGATTTAGAGGAGATCGAACTCTCGCAACCTTTGACAGATAGAGTGATTTACCCGATTGCGCGGCGGTTAGGTGAATTGGCGATGCGGGTTACCCCACAGAACGCCATCCAGCAAACCACTCACAAACTGGAGCTGGCGGGCAATCCGAAAAGATTGGATCCTACCTTGTTCTGGGCATTACGCATGGGCGGCATCTCTCTGGGGGCACTCTTGTTCATTGTCGCGACGATTGCGCCACAAGGCAGCTTTTTGAAAGGGCGCGGCTTATTGATCTCCATCCCGGCTGGAGCCTTAGGATTCTTCTTGCCGGAGCTGTGGTTACGTGGCAAGATCAATCGCCGCCAATCCGAGATCCGCAAGGCAATGCCGGATTCCCTCGATTTATTAACGATTTGTGTCGAGGCTGGCTTAGGGTTTGACGCAGCCATGGTTAAAGTCTCTGAAAAGTGGGACAATGAACTTTCCATTGGTTTTGGAAGGGTGATCCGGGAGATCCAATTGGGTAAATTACGGAAGGATGCGCTGCGAGATATGGCTGAACGAATGGGCGTTTCGGAAATGACCAGTTTCGTAGCGGCTGTGATCCAAAGCGAGCAGCTGGGGGTGAGCATGGCCAAGGTTTTGCACATCCAGGCTGATCAGATGCGGGTCAAGCGGCGTCAACGCGCTGAAGAGGCGGCACATAAAGCGCCGATCAAGATGCTGATCCCGATGGCGATCTTGATCTTCCCCTCGATTTGTATTGTTTTGTTGACACCAGCCTTGTTAATGCTGTTGAGATCAACCCTGGGAGGGATACTGGGATTCTGATGGATTTATACTATAATGGTGATTATGGCTCAGTCGTCCACCCTGGCTTACCGGGTATACCAGAACTTATGGGCCAGTCTGGATTGGGTATTTCCGCCAACCTGTGGCGGCTGTGGTCGCCCGGGAGCATGCTGGTGCCGTGATTGCCAGTCGGGGGTTCGAACTGTAGAACCGCCACTTTGTGAGCGGTGTGGGCAAAGTCTAGCCATCCCCGGTGAGTGTGAAAATTGTAGGACCAGCCCGCCGTACTTCACGGCGGTGAGATCTTGGGCAATCTTTGAGGGTCCGGTCCGACAAGCAATCCATCGTTTGAAGTATAAGCGGGAAATCAGCCTGGGAGTGATCCTGGCCCAACCTTTGATCGCTTACCTGCGAGAATTGGATTGGGTCATCGAGGGGATCATTCCGGTGCCATTAGGGGTTGCACGTCTGCGAGAGCGTGGATATAATCAATCTATCTTACTCGCCCGGCCACTTGCCTTGGGAAGCGGTAAACCTTATTGTCCCCAGGGATTGATCAGGGCGCGTGAGACTCGTTCACAGGTGGGCCTTTCGTTTACTCAACGACGAGAGAATGTCACAGGGGCGTTCCAGGCGCGGTCGAAATGGGTGACTGACCGGTGTGTTCTGGTTGTGGACGATGTTTCCACCAGCAACGCGACCTTGGATGCCTGTGCAAAGGCCTTATTAGATGGCGGAGCAAGAAAGGTGTATGGATTGACACTGGCCAGAGCTGGTCACCAGCATGTTCAGAACGGCCAGGCATAAAGCGGTGGTAAAATATTTCTTGAGGAGGAACAATGATGGCGCTCCAAATTGAAATCACAGGTAGGAATATGGAAGTGACGGATCGGCTGAATGAATATGTGACCAAAAAAGCGTCCAAACTGGATCGTTATTTGAATGAGATCGATGAAGCTCGCGTCGATCTAGCGTACGTCAAGTCGGCACGCAGCGCGTCTGACCGGCAGGTTGCCCAAATTACAGTGCGGGGCAAGGGGTTCATCCTCCGCTCCGAAGAACGGGCCGATGATATTTTTTCTGCATTGGACACAGCGCTAGAAAAGATGCAACGCCGGATAGAGCGTTACAAAGGTAAGCGTAACCGGGGGCGCGGCGATGGCAAGTCGGCTGCAGAGGTGATCCCCCTGATAGATGCTGAAAAGGAAGAGGTCGCAAAACCGATCATTGCCCGGCGGAAACACTTCCTTGTCACACCCATGGACGAAGCGGAAGCCATCGAACAGATGAGCCTTCTGGGTCACGATAATTTCTTCGTGTTCTACAATGCCTCAACCAACGCCATCAACGTGCTCTACCGGCGGAGAGATGGGACCTATGGTTTGATTGAACCAGAGATGGGCTAAGTTGTTTTTAAACGAAGGTGGCGGAGAGAAATGTCTCCGCCACTTTTTATTTCGACGCCGATACTATCGATTTTTGCTGAATTAAATGGATTCTTGATCAGTTCCGTCGGAGGAAATGACAGTCGGTATAGGGTGACAAGTGGCGTGGTAATAGTGAAATCCACCCCGAGCGGGCATGATTTCGAGCACTTCCAAGACTTCAAATGTCAGGTCGCTCAGGCGAACCTGTTCGCCGACGAAAGGTTTATGATCCAAATTGACAATCCCACCAGGATGATCCATTCCGATCACTACATAACTCACTTTGTAAGAGGCCATGGTTCCCCCTTCACCGTTCACTCAGATTTCGGTGACGCAGTTTAAAAGACAGGTCTGCGGCGATATTCCGGATGATCTTGAACCCAATGCTTGTATCCTGTTGGAAAAGCCGCTCTAACTGCTCAAAACGAATCACCTGGGTTAGCGTAGGTTCCTCCACAGCGCGCACCGTGGCTGAACTCAATCCTTGATCGACCAGAGCCATCTCACCGACGATCTGCCCGGCGCCGAGGTTCACGACTACCCGCTGGGGAGCTTCCAGGAAAACTTCCACGAAACCCTTGGTGACGATGAACAATTCCTCTCCTGGAGTCCCCTGTTTGGTGAGTATATCTCCACGATGGAACCGCCTCTGTTGACAGATAGCAGCTACTTTTTCAAGTTCGGCTTCGGTCAAGCCATCGAACAACTCGACTTTCCTCAAAAAATCTTTCAAATCCATCTTGGCCTCCAAACAACTTGATCTTATCCCAAATATCCTTAAGCGGATAGGGGATTATTTATTAGTGCATCGATTGGTTGACTTGGGTGAACAATAGAGTTACACTTTCCAACATCAAATTACAAGGAGCTGCATGCATGGCGGATGACCAATATGCCAGGATTCAACAGCTGGCTGATTTAATATCCGATCACGAAATTGACCAACCGGCTATCGAGCAAGCTGTTCGAATAATCTTAGAAGCACTGGGCGAAGATACGGGGCGCCAAGGTTTGCGCCGAACACCGGAGAGAGTGGCGCAGATGTATAGCGAATTACTGGCAGGCTACCGCACAAACCCCCATATCCTGGTTAACGATGCTATGTTTGAAGTAGACTATGACGAAATGGTGTTGGTGCGGGATATTGAATTTTATAGCCTTTGCGAACACCATCTGTTGCCTTTCCTGGGCCGGGCGCACGTAGCCTATATTCCTAAAGGCCGGGTGATCGGCCTGTCGAAGATCCCGCGCATTGTGGATCTTTTTGCCCGCAGATTGCAGCTTCAGGAGCGGATGACGCGCCAGATTGCAGACTTTGTCGATGAGTTGCTCGACCCACATGGTGTGGCCGTCGTGGTGGAAGGGATTCACATGTGTGCGATGATGCGGGGTGTGCAAAAACATGAAGCGCGGATGACTACTTCAGCCATGCTGGGCGCTTTCCGCAGCAGTATTGCCACCCGGCAGGAGTTCCTGGACAATATCTCGCGGGGTGCCGCGCCGATGAAGTTTTAGAAGACTGGTAATCAGGTAAGCAGGGAAAAAGGAAGAAGGTAAACAGGTGGACGCCTGATTAGATTCCGTTGTGAGAAGATTGCTCTTGGTTCAAGAGGAGGGGGTGAGGGTGGATGGGCGTTGACCTGGCCAGGCGGTCAGCGATGGTAGAGATCGGTTCTCCGGTCTCTGGATGCGTATAGTCACTATTAATCTCTGCTAAGGGAATACAGAGGTGGGCCTGGTGCCACAGGTCTGCCTCAATTACCTGGCCATCGTATATTAATATATCAAGATCGATTGTTCGGGGGGCGTTAGGATCTGGTGTGCGGACGCGCCCGAGCCGGGCTTCGATCGGGCGGAGAACCTGGTCGCGCAGCTCCTCGGCGGATAAACGGGTGTGGATCAAGGCAGCTGCGTTGAGGAAGTTTGGCCCAGGCCCGCTCACTGGCGGCGATTCCCAGACGTTCGAGAGGGCTAGAATGCGTACAGACTTGCGTAATAAGGCGATCGCCTTGGGAAGATTGACCTGCGGGGCGATGTTCGAACCGAGACCCAGATAGACCGCGTTAGGATTATCCTTCCCGGCTGCGTTCAATTTCAACCCCAACAGAACGAGCGAAACGACCAGCATGCGGCTTTTCGACTCGGATACGCACCTTTTGTACGCCTACCTGCTCCAGGCAAAGGCGCGCCAGGTCGCTTGCCAGGGCTTCTACCGTTAAGCGACCGGCGCTTTCTGCATGGGCTTGGACTTTTTTCATGATGGTGCGGTAATTCACGGTGTGTGCGATGTCGTCGGTTTCGCCGGCCTTATGTAGATCGGTGAACAATACAATGTTGATCAGGATATCCTGCGGCTTTTCACGCTCCCAGTCGTTGATGCCAATGATGCCGCGGGCGAGCAAGTCTGTAATGAAGATTTGATCCATAGGATTTTCTTGTATACTGCATCAGATAAGATGCCGGCCGCCATCCAGGTGGATGATCTCGCCAGTGATATAGGCTGGTCCGGCCAACAAAAAGAGCAGCGCCTGCCCTAATTCATTAAGATTTGCCCAACGCGCGGAGGGAACCCGATCCAGGATGTCATCAGAAGCTGATTGATCGCCGGGGGGCAAGATGGCTCCTAAGGCCAGACCGTTGACTGTCACATGCGGAGCCAGTGCGATCGCCAGAGAACGGGTGAGGGCAGCTAATCCGGCTTTGCTGATCGTGTAGGGCAGATGATCGGCGCCAGGACGCAGAGCGCGCCAGTCTAGGATATTGACAATCCTGCCTTCCTCGCTGGGACGGATGGCCTTGGCGAATGCCTGGCTGAGCAGAAAAGGCGCGGTTAAGTTTGTTCTTAAATGGCACTCCCAGTTTTCCAGGTTGGTATTCGTCAGGTTGAGAGGTTCATAGAGGGAGGCGTTGTTCACCAGGGCGAAAAGCGGTCCAAAGGTTAAGGCGCGGGTGACGAGTTGGGCGGCGCGGCGCGGGTTGCTCAAATCGGCCTGCAGCAAGTGGGCGGTGCGGCCAGTCCCCTGGATCTCCACCTGCAACTGTTTAGCTTGATCTTGGGAGCGGTTGTAGTGGATGATTACATCCGCACCGTTGCGGGCTACGGCCAGGGAAAGGGCGCGGCCGACGCGCACGGCTCCACCTGTAATGAGAACAGTTTTTCCCTGGAGGCTCATGAGGTTAACAAGGCATCTGCGACCCGCTCGAGCCGGGTACGCGCTTCCCGGGCAACATCGTTGATGACGGAGTCTTCCTGCAGCCCACCGATGGTGAGGATTGCCTCAGGATTGGCGAAACGGACTACCGAACGATCTCCGCTATCATCCTCGACTGTGACGTTGCACGGGAGCAGCAGACCTACTACTGGATCCTGGATAAGCGCCCGGTAGGCCAGAGAGGGATTGCACGCCCCCAGGATCGTGTATGATCGGAAGTCTTCCCCCAATTTTTCATTAAAAGTAGCGCGCACGTCGATGCTTGTCACCACGCTAAAACCTTCGGCCTTCAGTGCGCTGATTACTTTTTCCAGCGCCTGGTCATAGGGTTGGTTGAGGCGGACTTCGAAACCAAGTTCTTCGGGCATGGATCTGAACTCCTCTCAGGGAATGGGCACAAAGGCAAAGATTGATCTGGGGTGTTTATCCGTCATCAAGAGAAAACCACGCTCATCCAGACGGGCCAGCGCCTCCCAGTTGCGCAGGAATTCACCTTCGATCAATTTTAACTGAATTGGGGGAGAACCGGCCAGGGTGATTCCAGTCTGGGTATATTGTAATTCAACCAATCGTTCGACAGTCCCGGACTTGACAAGCGAGGTTTCCTCGCCCGAGGTTTTCCCGCCAAATTTTTCCGCAATGGGGTCAGTATCGGTCGCCAACCAGGAATCCTTGGGTGTGAAGGTGTTGATCACCCAGAATCGGCCGGCAGCATCGATGTCTGTGGCATCCGTTATCCGGTACTCAAGATTGGGAAAAGGGATGGTTTCAAGCGAAAATGTCGCCGGATCGAAGCGATGGGCGACAGGGTTGGCATTGATAGACTTTCCATTGGCCTCATAGATGGTGATCGCCTTCTCTTCGCTGACGAACATAGTTTCATCGCTGAAATTTGGGAGGAGTGTTTGAGGCGATAAGACCACCAGGGTTGATGTGTCTAGCGTCATCCGGCTCAAATCAGGAGATATTCTCGCAGTGGTTAAGAAAGCCACCATTGGCGCGCCGCTGTGCGCCTCGATCGTGAAGTAGGCACGCTCCCCGGAGAAGGCGATCGCTTCAAATCCCTCGAAGCCGTAGATAAGATCCGCCAGGCCTGGCGCAAGGAAGGGGATGGCGATGGGATTTAATGGTGTGGTGTGTCTTCCATCCAGAAAAGCGATGATCTCTGCCTTGGGTAGCGCGTAGATTGAACCATCACTGCCTGGTTGAGCAAAACGGCTCGGGAACTGCGGGAGCAAGATCAAATATTCACCGTACCAGGCCATGCCAGAGACTTCTGCCTCAGGCGTTGTCAGAGGGCCGTTAATTGGAATGGGTACAATGGCTTGCTCTGGGAGAGGGATGGGCGTCGTTGTGCTTACAGATGGGAGTGAGGGACTGGATCTGGTTTGAGCAGCGATATCCGAAGTAGCCGGGGATAATGGCTGAGTCTTTATCAGTCGACAACCGGAGGATGATAATATCAGCAGAAAACAAAGAATTGGCGGGGAGTTGAATGTGCTCAAGGTAGGATTTCACTTCTGGCCGGGTTTTGAATGGACAATGTCCCCAATTCAGTTAAGGAACACTTAATAATTTTCCTTGAGCTTCAATGTTATCATAGTCCGCATCTCAGTTCTACATCAAGGAGAGAACGATGAAAAAACCGACAAAATCCTTTCTCCTCTTGTTCATTATTATCCTGCTTGGGGCAGGTCTGCTGGCGGCTTGCAGCCAGTCAGCGCCGAATACCCAAACCGATGCGCTGGCGGAACTCTCCTCGCCTACCCAGACTCAATCTGGTGATCTCCCAACGGCGACCGTAGAAGGCTACCCGGCTCCCGAGTCGCAAGCGCTTGCCGCGACTTACACGCCTTTTCCTTATCCTGAGCCAGGCGCAGGTGACCCGCCTCCCGTGAAAGAGGGATTGGAAGCCAGCGATCCTGCCACGGTGCAGCTGGCCTCCGGAAAGCCGCAACTGGTGGAGTTTTTTGCTTTCTGGTGAAGTACCTGCCGCAGTCTGGCGCCCATCGTGCATGGGCTGGAAGCCGAATATTTCGACCGCATCAACTTCGCTTACCTGGACATCGACGACCCGGCGAACGATCCATTCAAAACAATCTTGGAGTACAAGTACCAGCCGCATCTCTTTCTCCTGGACGCCCAGGGGAATAAAATCAAGGAATGGCTCGGGCCGGTGACGCGGGAAGAATTGGTGGCAGCGTTTGAAGCGAGTCTTTCGCAATAAGACGGCTTAAAAGGCTATGTCATTGTTCAGGGAAAATGACACCCTAACTGATAAGCGAAAGTGTCACCTTTGCAATGAGCGTGACCCGAGTATAATCGGGTCAACCCGCAACGAGAAGGCGAGATGGGTTTTTGAAACCTTTCTCGTCTTTTCATTTT
>DATDRM010000025.1:0-10604 GCA_035291705.1 Anaerolineales bacterium | reverse complement strand
GTCTTGGTGGACGAGATCCTGGCTCAGCTGCGAATGAAAGATGGATATTGAGGACGTAATCATCATCGGTGGCGGTCCGGCAGGTATCGCCGCTGCCATCCAGCTCAAACGCTATGGGCTGAATCCGCTGATCTTCGAAAGAGGGGCGCTTGGCGGATTGCTGCGCAACGCCAACCTTGTCGAGAACTATCCCGGGTTTCCGGGGGGCATCTCGGGCATGAAGCTGGTCGGCTTGCTCGAGCAACAGGCCAGGGATTTTGGTCTGCGGGTCACATACGCTGAGGTGGCCAGGCTCGACTTAGTAGCTGGTTTATTCCAGATTGAAACCAGCCAGGACATTTATGCGGCGCGCTTCGTCGTGGTCGCTTCCGGCACCCGGCCACATCCCTACCGCGGGGCGCATATCCCCGCAGAAGCCCGGAGCAAGGTTTTCTATGAAATCTACTCACTGGTTGGCCAGAGCGACCTTGAAATCGTCATTTTAGGAGCGGGGGATGCTGCCTTCGATTACGCCCTGAACCTGGCAAAAAACAACCAGATCGTGGTTCTCAACCGGGGCGCAGCGATAAAGTGCCTGCCGCTCTTATGGGAAAGAGTCCAGCGGGAACCCAAGATCGGTTATTTTGACAATATAACCATTTCTCAAATCAAGGTTGATCCCCCCGCTGGGATGCGGCTGGATTGTTCCCATCCCACGGGGCAGAGGTCATTCCACGCAGATTACCTGGTGGTGGCTTTCGGCAGGGAGCCGCGACTGGATTTCTTATCCGCACAGATCGTGAAAACCTCCCAGGAATTGGAGAGCAAAGGGCTGTTATACTTTATAGGCGACGTAAAAAACGGCATCTTCCGCCAGACTGCCATCGCTGTGGGAGACGGCCTCCTGGCAGCCATGCAGATTTACCGGCATTTGGAAAAATCTGTGTAATCCGTGTCCCAATCAAACAGGAGTTTAGGTAATGAAGGTAATCGCTTCAACCGGGAATGATAAGGTAGCAATGGTTTATATCGCCGAACTCGGCGATGGGCAGCTGGTGGAGTTCGTCGAGGCGGTGCAACCGCCTCTGCCGCGCGAGACGAAATGGGTGCTGCTGGTATCTACCATGTACGGTTGCCCGGTGGGCTGCCTGATGTGCGATGCGGGCGGCCACTACCACGGCAAAGTCTCCAAAGAGGACATCTTTGCCCAGGTAGATTTCCTGGTGCGTAAGCGCTACCCCGATGGGTGCATCCCCGCCCAGCAATTCAAAATCCAATTTGCCCGCATGGGCGAGCCCTCCTTTAACCTGGAGGTACTGGACGTGCTGGAGGAACTCCAGGCGCGCTACGATGCCCCTGGGTTCATGCCTTCCATTTCCACCATCGCCCCGCGCGGGGTGGATCGCTTCTTCGATAGGCTGCTGGAGATCAAACGCAGCAAATTTTCAGGCGGGCGCTTCCAGTTCCAGTTCTCCATCCACACCACGGACGAAAAGTTAAGAGACCAGATCATCCCGGTGAAGAAATGGAGTTTTGCCAGGATGGCGGCCTACGGGGAAGAATTTTTTGAGGCCGGCGACCGCAAGGTCACCCTCAATTTCGCCCTGGCCAGGGATATGCCGGTGGACCCCGCAGTCCTACGGGAGCACTTCGACCCCGCCAAATTCCTGATCAAAATCACGCCGCTCAACCCCACCCACCAGGCTCGCCAAAGCGGCCTATCGTCATACATCGATCCAAAACAGGCCAGCCAGGATTATGAAGTCGTTCAGGCTTTACAGGGGGTTGGATACCAAACCATCGTCAGCATCGGGGAGCTCGAAGAGAACTACATCGGCAGCAATTGCGGGCAATACGTGAGAAAGCACCTCGAAGCAGCCAGGCGGATCGAAGATGGGTATACGTATCCGGTGCAGGAATATTAGGGCACGACTTCGCGAAAGTTCCGATCTTAGTAACTTCCCGAAAGTTTAGAACTTTCGGGAAGTTGTCTTACCAACCTCTACTCTCTATTCTCTAGTCTCTAATCTCAAACACCTCCCCCGCGCTGTTGCCCTGCACTTCGGGGAAGTAGAACTCCCAGGCCCGGGCGGGGAGCACGCGGTACTCGCCCGCTTGCAGGATCACCAGCTGGTAGGTGAGCTCGTAGGTGCCTGGCGGCAGGCTATCGGCGGCCCAGGCGATGTGATCGTCGTACACCTGGGGGCTGCCGAAATACCACCAACCCCAGCCTTCAGCGTAAGGATGGCTCGCGTCGTATACCGGCGTGGCGCCTTGCTGGCTGGTCTTCAGGCTGGTGTCGAGCACCTCCGCCCCAGCCGGGAGGTAATCTTCCACCAGCAGGTAATAGGCCGTCTCAGGCAGGGTCAGCGTCAGGCGGACGGTGACCAGCTCGCCGGCTTTAGCGCTTTGGATGGGCACGCAGCCCTCTGTTGGGCAGGTCGCATCGCTCAGGTAATAGGCGCGCGTGACGCTCAGCCCCTGGCTGAGCGGCGCGACGTCCTCCACCGGACGGTCAACGCTCAGGTGAGCGGTATAGTACAGGCGGCCTGGACCTCCTCCCCGCCGGATGATCAGGGCGTTGGGATCATCCGGATACAGATCGGCGACGGGCACCACTGCGCTTACCGGAGTCAGCTGTGCCGCGCCGCCCGCCTGCCCGGTCAACACCGGCGCACTGTTCAGCGCGGCGCCATAGCTGTAATCACCACCCAATTCGCCGGTGGCGCGCAACACCTCCGCCAGAGCCATCAACGTCCAGGCGGTCTCGTAAGTAGAAGCCCAGGCTCCGGAGGCGCCGCGCTGGGACATCAGGTAACGCGTCGCATCGGCGACCAGCGGAGAGGCTGGGGTGTGCTGCGCCAGGGCATACACCACCACCGCAGTCGACTGGAGGGCCGTGCTCATGTTCTGCCAGTCGGGTGCGCCATTTTCCCAATGAGTGCCAGTGGCCGAACGCTGGGCGCCGGACTCCAGGTCGGACATCAGGGTCTGGGCGCGTTCGTCGCCTGGGGAAAGATCCTCCAGGGTCAGCGCCAATAAAGCCTGCGCCCAGGGGTTAAGGCGCGCCCGCTGCTCGTAGAGCGCTGCCGCGCCGCCCAGATCGCCCGCGCCAGCCTGATCCAGGACAAAGAGCTCGAAGGCCAGGCGGTCTAACTGCCAGGTTTCATCGAGCATCTCGGCGGTGGGCAGCGTGGCGATTAGGTAGTCTATGGCGCGCTGGATGGCGTCCGCCGCCACACCGGCGCCAGCCTCCCGCGCCCGTACCAGCCCAAGCAAGACATAGCTGGTGATCTTGGGATTGCTCGGGTTGCCCTGCAACCAGCCCCAGCCGCCGTCCTCGTTCTGGCGGGCAAGCAATTGGGCCAGGCCCGCCTCCAGGGTGCGATCCAGGCGCGCTTGTAAGGCCGGGTCTTCCAGGCCGAATTCCTGCATGACCCGATAAGTCTCCAGGTTGGGCAAGAAACGCGAAACGGTTTGCTCGGTGCATTCGTACGGGAAGTGCTCCAGGACGTCCAGGGCGGTTAACATCGCCGCTCCCAGGGAAGGGGCCAGCTCGACGCGCAACTGACCGCCGCCTGGGTCGAAGGAACGCGGCAGGCTGACCAACTCCAGGATTTCACCACCGGTATCCAGCGTCCCTGAGGTGCTGAAAGTCTGTGGGGCGGTGTAGTGTAGCACAGGCAAGCCGCCCAGAGCCGGGCGGGCCGCGTCCTGCAATGTCCCGGCGCTGGCCGAGAACACCAGGCCGACGCTCTCTACGTCCTGGGCAGTCCCCCACCATGCCACCCGCGCCCGCCCGCCGGCCGGCAGACGCGCCTGCTGCAGCGCCAGGTTGGGATCGTCCAGGGCAAAGCCGGTGGCCTGCAAGGTGACACCCACCAGTAACTCTTCTTGGGTGTTGTTTTGAACGACTGCCGCCAGCTGGCTGTGATCGCCTAACACCAGGAAGCGCGGGGTGACCGGACGGATCAGCAGGTCCTTGGTGACAACCACCTGTCCTTCGTCCTGGCCGACGCGCGTATCAGCGGTCAGGCCGCGCACGTCCACTTGCCAGGTGGTCAGGTTATCGGGCAGGGGCACCGTCACCTCGGCCTGGCCATCTGCGCCAGTGACCAGCTCGGCTTCCCAGTAAGCCGTGTCGGGGAATCTTTCGCGGACCACGACCGGTGGGAGCAATTCACCACCCCCACCCCCCAGACCTGCTGGGGCGATGGCGAGCCGCTGGGTGGAGGCTGCCAGATCCAGACTGGTTTGAACGCCGAGCGGCTGCTCGCCGTAAAAGGCGGGGAGGATATCCTCTGAGTTCGGGTCAGCCAGGGCCAGCACAGCCTTGTCGACCACCGCCAGCGAAAATTCTCCCTCGACGGGGCTCCCCTCGGCGTCGGTGACCAGCAGGCCGAATTTCACTTCCCCGCCCGGGCCGGTCCTTTCCGGTTCGCTGGTCAGGGCGACGTTGAGGGCTTGCGCGACCGGCGTCACCGGCAAAATGAGGTAGCCCTGGCGGAAGTCGTAACCGCCGCCGCCCACCGGCTTGAGCAGGGTGGCCGAAACGTATACATTGGGAGCGTCTTCATCCCCCAGCGGCAGGGGCAGGGTTGCACCGCTTGCTTCTAAGGTTAACACCTGGTGACGCAGCACGACGCCGCGTTCGACCGTCACCAGAGCCAGCACGCCCTCCCCCAGCGGGTTGGGGAGGAATACCTGGGCTGTCTCGCCAGGCTGGTAGCTGTCTTTGTCTGCTGTCAAGCGCAGGTGTTGGTTCGCCAGATCAGGCCATACGGCCTGTCCCGGGCCACCCACCCACAAGAGTACCTGGGTCAGGGCATTCTCTCCATCCGGTTCCAGGCCGGATACATCCAGCTGGTAGCTGCCAGGTTCGGGAGGGATAAAGGCCAGGCGAGCCACACCGTCGGCGCCGGTGGAGAAATCGGCGCTGCCGATCAGGGTATATTTGGGCACAAACGTGGGGAAGGTGTACGGATCGGGACGTTCTGGTTCTATCCGCTCCCAGACGACCTTTTGGAACTCGGCGTGCAAAGAACGCTCCCCAGCCGGCTGCTTTTCCCAATCCACCACCAGCACGTCGAATCCGCTCTCGCTCTCCGCCCGGCCAACCCAGGCATCGGGGCGCACCCCAATGAAAAACTCGTCCGGGTTGACCAGGATGCTGGAGCGAGTGCTGACCGGTAGGCCGCTCTCATCCGTAGAGGTGACCTCCAGGGTATAGCGATTACGGGTATCGCCAGGGTCGGTGGCGAACTCCAGTTTGAGCATCCCCTCCGGGTCAGTTTCCCCCTCACCCTGAGAGACCTGTTCACCGAAAGAGGGTAGGAACAAGCCCGGGAAGGGAGACAGCCAGCGATCGTCCTGTTTGCCCACCTGGTAGCCAGGAAGGTAGAACTCGCTGGGCTCCTTGAACAAGGTCCAGGTCACGGACACGTTCCCTACTGGCGCGTCGAAGAAGTAACGCGCGTTAACAGCCGCCTCCAGGGTGTCGCCAGCCTGGATTTGCTCAGCGGCAAAGGCCACCGTCAGATCGATCTCCGGTTTGCGATACTCGGCCACCTGGAAGGCGACGCTGCTGTAATTTGCTTGCTCACTGCTCAAGCGATAGATGCCCGGTGCGGCATTTTCCGGCAGCGCGTATGACCCGTTCACTGTGCCAAAAACAGACAGGGGCAGGTCGAATGTGGTGATCTGCTCGCCGATGTCGTTGGTCAATAACAAGGAAAGGCTGGATTGGTCAGGCATGGTGTAGCGACCGTTGTAAGCCTGGCGGGCGATGGCGCGGAAGAAGACCGTCTGGCCTGGCCGGTAGATAGGACGGTCGGTATACAGGTAAGCTTCCAGGCGCGGTGGCCCATAATCGGTAGGATAACCAAAGCTGCCCCCGTCCATACCCTGGTTCCAGTTAGAGAGCGTGGCGGAAAAAGTCTCCTGGCCGGGTTCTCCGAGCACTGCGAAGGTGGTGCCATAAATATTCTGGCGAGCGAGCAGGGTATCCCGCAACACTCCCTCGGCGTCGGTTTGGCCACTGGCGAGAGCCTGACCATTTTCTGAATAAACCACCACGGGAGCGTCATCGACGGGCGATCCAGTGCGTAAATCGACTGCCCACACCAGGGCGTCGGTGGCGCTCTGCTTGAGCACCATGTTCACATTGCTAACTACCAGGAGATAAGGCCCGGCATAAATCTGACCGGTCGCCAAATTGAAGCGCAGGAAATAAAACCCAGGTGCCAGGGGACCCCCAGCGAGTGAAAGCGGGATTTCTACGACAGTATTTTGGTTCGAGGGGACATCCAGAGTCTGTGTGAAGGTTTGGCTATCGACCGGTTCATAGGATTGGCGGAGATCATAACCACCCGGAGCAATCATAGCCTTGAAATCTACCAGTGGCACGCTGCCCAGAGTCATGGAAAGCTCGGTCAGGTTTGTGACCTGGACTTTGATGCTCGATTCCTGCGGGGTCAAGAACAAGGCATCTGATCCTACAGTGACATACAGGCTTGGGTCGAGCGGCAGCGTATGAAAATTGAGAACGAACTCCTGTCCCAGGCGGCCATTCCACTCATCCTGCAAATTGGGAGAAATGATCAAGGTGTAATCGGTCTCAGGGTCAAAATCGCCGATCAGACGCAGAGTGCGTCCGTCGTTGTCCAAATAATCGCGCAGGTTAGAGACTGCCGGGCTAAAGGTAATGAACTGTAGAACGTTTTTAGCCTTAACCGGAGCGCTGAAATAGATCTCAACGCCAGAATAGACGCTCTTAAGCCCCTCTTCTGCCGGCTCGCCGCCGACGACTGCCAGGGAAGACAAGGTGCTCAGCATCGAGCGCACCTCGGCACCCAGGGGAGTCCCCCCGCTTGAACGGGCTTGCGCCTGCAAAATAAGCACATAAGTCTGCTGGCGTCTTAACGGGTTGGTGGGGTTAAAAGTGAGCTGGGTATGGTCCTCATTCCAGGCGAGCTCAGCCGGGACAGGAATGCCCTCGGAGTCAACCAGTTCGATATTCGCGGCTACACTCCGGGCGTCCATCGGCTGGTTGAAGGTCAGGAGAAGGTCAGTATCCAGGTCTAGGTCTAGCGCGCCATCCTCTGGCTCGATCGTTAGCAGGCGCGGGAGTTCTGTGGTGAACGACCAGGAGACTTTGCCTCCCAGCGAGCTGCCATCCAGGCCAGACAGATTGTCTTCGACCCGGACAGTGTACTCCACCCCGCCTGCCAAAGCAGACTCAGGATAATAAATGTATGTACTGGTGTTTAACCACTCGCCATGACCGTCGGCG
This sequence comes from Anaerolineales bacterium, assembly GCA_035291705.1. GTDB lineage: Bacteria > Chloroflexota > Anaerolineae > Anaerolineales > UBA4823 > DATDRM01. The sequence continues at coordinate 3,334 of DATDRM010000025.1, read as the reverse complement.
GCCGGTTCCAGGGAAAATGCTGGCTGCAGGGAGGCCGGATCGGCTCCCAAAGGTACCACCGGCCGGTTAAAAGCTGCCACGATCGCTGAGGACGGATCGACGGCATTGGCTCCTGGTTCAGGCAGCTGCTGAGCGATGCTCAGATAGCCCACGGTTTGGTAAGCCAAGCGGATCGGCTCGCCAAGCGATAAGCCATTGGCTGCCTTGATGGATTCGTCGAGGGTCAGGCTGACTTCGGAATCGGGCGAGAACGGTTTGGTGGGAGTGAAAGCCAGCGTGGCCGCGTCGATCCAATTGAAGCTGCCAGAGAGGCCAGTAAATGCGGCTTCCACCGAAGCATGCTCCATGGGCTGGTTGAAGTACAGCGTGATCGCGCCCTGCAGGGGGAGCTCTGCCCCAGGAAACGGGTCGCTTTCTACCAGATCGGGTGGCAAGGGCTGCGGTGTGGGCGTAGGCGTTGCGGGCGGGGGTCGCGTGCTCACCACAGCCGCGCGCTGGGTAGGTGTCGGGGTGGCTGCCGTCTCGCGCAATCCGGGCAGCGCACAGGCCAGGGAGACAATGATCAGCAATACGCAAATCAGCAAGATTACGGTCCGCTTGTCGTGGGAAGATCTTTGCGAGTTGCGAGTTGGGAGTTGCGGGTTATTGCGGGATGGGTTCAAGTTGTGTGAGGATGGCGGCTGGTTATGCAAGGACATCAGACTCTCTCCTGAGGGAAGAGACGGAAAAGCGAGGGGTTGAGTTCCACTGTGAAGTGATTATACACGATGCTTTTTGGTACAATTAGCTCTCCCACAAGGGAACCAAGCGACTTTCTGGATCGTCAACACCTCTATGAGAAACTACGCTTATCCTTCCTCGACACTCACCCGACCGATCGACCTGATCCCCCACATCCTGGCAGCAGTCATGGGTGGTTTGGCCATCTTTACCATGCTCCTGGCTGGTACAGCGATCGGTTTTAATATGTATTATGCTGGCAGGGTTTACCCAGGCGTCACGGTAGCTGGCGTCGACCTCTCAGGTCTCCGACCGGAGGAGGCAGCCACGGTGATTGAAGCGCGCCTGGATTACCCCGCCCGCGGCCGGATTCTATTGCGGGACGGGGAGAATATGTGGCTTGCCACGCCCAACCAGGTCGGATTTTACCTCGATCCCCAGGCGACCGCCCTGTCGGCTTATCGCCTGGGTCGCGGCGGGAACCCGCTCGCCCGGCTGTTGGCGCAATTCGAGTCCTGGTACCTCGGCGCCTCCCTTCCGCCCTTGTATGTATTTGACGAGCGCGCAGCCCAGAATTTCCTGACTGGCATCGCCGCCCAAAACGATATCCCTACCGTCGACGCCTCGTTAACCGTGGAAGGCACAAACGTCGTCGTACGCCCCGGCCAGGTTGGGCGAACGGTGGATTTCCTGGCCACGATCGAAGGCTTGAAAACGCAACTGCAAAACCTGCGCGATGGTGAAGTTAAACTGATTATCACCGAAAGTCCGCCAGCGATCTTGAACGTCGACGAACAGGCCGAGATCGCCCGCCGCATCTTGAGCCAACCCCTGACCATAACCTTACCGGGTTCCGAGGAAGGCGACCCGGGCCCCTGGACCTTCGACCCTGAAGCGCTGGCAAAGATGCTGACCATCCAGCGTGTCTCGGCTCCCGATGGCGACCACTACCAGGTCGGCCTGCAGGCAGATGGGTTGCGCTCCTTTCTTGAAGGTATTGCCCCAAAACTGGTACGCTACCGAGAGGACGCCCGCTTCATCTTCAACGATGATTCGCGCCAGCTGGAGGTGATCGAGCCGGCAGTCGTCGGGCGCGGCTTGGACGTTGACGCCACCATCCAGGCGATCAACGATCGACTGTTTGCCGGGGAGCATGCCATCTCCCTGGACATGGAATACACCCAGCCAGACGTAGGGGACGACGCCACTGCAGAGCAATTAGGCATCACCGAGCTGGTCAGCTCCCATACTTCCTATTTTTACGGATCGAGCACCGAACGCATCCAAAATATCGCCACGGCCTCCGAACGCTTTCACGGCTTGCTGGTGCCACCCGGGGCGACATTTTCCATGGCCGATGCATTAGGCGACGTGAGCCTGGACAATGGATACGCTGAAGCGCTGATCATCTTCGGCAACCGCACCATCCAGGGCGTGGGCGGTGGCGTGTGCCAGGTGAGCACTACCCTCTTTCGCACCGCTTTCTTCGGCGGCTTCCCGATCGTGGAACGTTACCCTCATGCCTACCGGGTCTATTATTACGAACAGACCCCCAGCGGCGGGAACGACTCTGACCTGGCCGGGTTGGATGCGACAGTCTATGCACCGCTGGTGGACTTCAAATTCACCAACGATACCTCAAATTGGCTCTTGATGGAAACCTATGTCAACGCGGCCGGACGCAGCCTGACCTGGAAGTTCTACTCCACCTCAGATGGGCGCAAGGTGGATTGGGAAACCAGCGGGTTGAAGAACAAGGAAGATCCTCCCAAGCCTCTCTATGAAGAAAACCCGGACCTGGATAAGGGCGAAATCAAGCAGGTGGATTGGGAAGTGGAAGGGGCGGATGTGACCGTGACGCGCACCGTTCGGCGGGACGGCGAGCTGCTTTATGAGGATACCTTCGCCACTCATTACCTGCCCTGGCGAGCGGTGTACCAGTACGGCCCGGGAACCAAGGACATGCCGCCGAAAGATAAGAAGAAGGACAATTAGGACGAAGACCATAAGGCCGTGTTTGGGGTAGAATATGAACCAGATAACCATCAATCAAAAATCAGGAGACCTCCATGGTCAGTCAAGAATTATTAGACATACTGCGCTGCCCAAACTGTGTTCGCGAGAAAGACGGCCTGCTCGAGTTCTATAAGGAAACCTGGCTGATCTGCCAGGACTGCGGACGCAAGTACCCCATTAAAGACGATATCCCGGTGATGCTGATCGAGGAGGGCGACAAGTGGCAGTCCACCTCGAAAGAAAACCTGCCGATTCCACCGCCAGATTAGTTCCTAACGATACCAATGAGCCAAACAATCGCCGCCTCCCTGCTGAAGGAGTTGACCGGCGGGGTGGATGAAAGAGCCGAGGCTGCGGCACGAGCCCTGGCCCGCTATGGCCTCGAAGTCCTGCCCGCCCTGCAAGAGTTGCTCCATCGCCCTGACCCTGATCTTCGCTGGTGGGCGACACGCGCCCTGGCGGAGATCGATGACCCGCAGGTGGTGTCCCTTCTGCTGGAGTCCTTACAAGATCCAGATGCTTTGATCCGCCAATGTGCGGCGTTGGCCTTGCGCCAGCAGCCTTCTTTCCAGGCCGTCCCAGGCCTGGCCCAGGCCCT
>DATDRM010000024.1:0-3700 GCA_035291705.1 Anaerolineales bacterium | reverse complement strand
GAATCGCACATTCAACTTCCTGTTAGGAGCGTTAATTGGCGGCTTGGTTGGCGCTACGGTCGCCATCCTGTTGACTCCCGCTTCAGGAGAAGAACTTAGATCGCAGATGAAGATGCGCGCCGATCACATCCGGGCTGACGTTATGGAGGCAGCCGCCGAAAGGCGTGCCGAATTAGAGCATCAACTGGCAGCTTTGCGCGCACCAAAAAAATCCAAAACTTGATTGTCTCAATTTCTGTTGAATAGACCGAATAGACCGTTAAATTCCCGCGCTGTTTGTCACGCAGATTTACATAAAGTGGCGCCCCATCTGATAATTCCGGATGGGGCGCCATACTCTGGATACCGCTTGCTGAGACATTATGGTGGGGCGCAATTTAATGACCTCCCAGCGGAACGTATACTCCTATCGCTCAAAGCGCAGGCTATAACTGGCTGGGGTCAGGATCATAGGATTAGACGCTGCGACCAGCAATAAAGCCTGGTCACTATCCTCGGCCAGGGCGATCTCGAAAGCAGTAGAGTTGTCATCAGCCACCTCCAAATGCTGTACCAATGGCATGCCGTCCGCGTCAAAAGTGATCAGTACTAAATCGAATCGCTGAGGCATGTAAGCAGTCACCCGACTAAAGCCTTGCGCCTCCCAGCCCTCTTCACCAGTCTCGATATCATCGTAAAATCCGATTTCAGGAATGGACACATTATCCAAGGCAATCCCGGAGGCTGTGAAGACTGCGTCGGTAATATATTGGAAGCGTAACAAGAGCCTCTTCCCTGCGTAAGGCGTGAGGTCTACTTTCTCCTCCACCCAACCCTTACCAACTCCGGTGTAGAATCGCTCGGTGAGGGCTAAATCAGCAGGGTTGTCCTCGAGCTTATCGCCTTGCATATTCTCGCTGATCAGCGCCTGCCAGGTCTTGCCATCGTCTAGCGAGATAAAAACATAAGCAAAGTCATAACCGCGTTCCAACTTGTAATTGATTGAATACTGCAGAGTCGCCTTCTCTACCCCACTCAGATCCACAACCCGGGTCAACGACACGTCGCTCTGGTTGGCCCGTCCTGACCACCAGAAATGCGACCCTGATGCTGGCAGACGATTTTCCAATACCAGTGTTTTTGTCGTACCAGTGAACCCCACTTTCACTGGCCGGTTGCTTCGGATATTTAGAACGTCGAAGGCGTACTGGCGAATTTCCTCCTCGACCTGTTTAGGAAACGAATTGACCGCCACTTTCCCAGGGATTTCCACCTGGAAGCCTTCTCCAAAGGAGTACTCCTCCGGCACATTCTCGATGCCCAGCAGGCTGACTGCCGTAGCAAAATCGAGCCATAGGTCACGCGCTGTCAGCGAGTTCCCGGTCTCGGCCAAGACAGTGTCCAGGGCAAAGAAGCCACGGTCTGGATGTTGCACCCATGCGGAATACAATTCCTTCCCCAGGCGATGGTAAATATAGCGGGCAAAGGCATAGCCTTTTCCATAATGAGGTAGCGAATTTTCAACCGACCAGGTATTCATCTGTAGATCAGTGCCGGTTTCGAGGTATAGATTCGCATACTGGATTGGCGTTTCCGCGAATCCCAACAAGTCCTCCGCCATCATTGCTGTCCCTTCAACCTCCCAATCGTCGTCGTGCCGGTCGTAATTGAACTCAATCATGTGGCGGAACTCGTGCGTCAGGGTGAGCAGATATTTCTCACCCCCGATTCCACCCATGTCCATGTTCATGACGAACATCTCATGCTGATTGGAATGCGGCTCGACGATCGCTGGCAGCTCATCTAACGATGAGAAATACCCCAACAATCCACACTGGTGCGCAGTCGCCTCGGTGACGTTACACAGTGCCTTGGCATTAACGTGCAGCACATAGACATGCGAATCGCCATCGATCCCCGGGTTCCACTCAGTCCCGTAAACTTCCCTATCCGGCTCATACATCGTTTCGAATGCCTCGGCGGCCTTGTCGTATACACTTTTATCTACTAATTCACGCGATTTGTCGAACCACAGGTAAGCATGTTCAGTTACCCGTTCCAAACGGGCCTCGATTTGGTTCCACTCCTGCGTGTCGTGGTTAAGCACCCAGAAGGTTTGCACTGTACCTTCGTCTAACATGGGTGTATCGGTTGCCACCAACGGGTTAATTGGACCCGGAACGCCTTTAATGGCACTCGCCAGGGTAAGCGGGTCATTCACAACAAACACGGCCTGGGCAAGCTGCTCGAAGGTGGCTCGCTCCGCTTCGCTGACCGGGTTGCGACTGAGTTCCTCCTCTGCTGCGATAGGCGTGGGCCACGCATGAGCCGCACCTGGTGTGGCAGTGGATTCCGCAAGAGACTCAACCGTGGGAATCTCATCTGTCGGTTCTGCAGCAACCGTTGAAGGGGCTTTGGTCACCTCAGGTAGCGGGGGTTTAATTGGGGTTGGTGTTTCTGTTTTACCACACGCCCCTGCTAACACACTCACAATGAGAATAATAACAATATTGCGATATGACCTCATTTTTTGTTCTCCATCATCACCTGTAATCTTATTCGTATGCAGATTAAGGGTTTATCTCGATCCGATAGGCCGCCTTTTGCCGTGTATAGCGGGTCGTGCCGGTCACGACCAATACAGCTTCCTCGACTTCACCTCCCAGATGTAAAGGGATATCCACCACGCTCTCTGCAGGGACTGAGATGATCTTGACGGTATTGGTCCTTCCGAACGAGATCAGCGCCAGCTGGTAAGTCTGCGGTAGTACATTCTGGATGCGCGCCCAACCATTGGCTTGCCAACCGCCAGCGTCGCCTTCAAAATCGGTAAAATAACCGGTCTCCCGGAGGGCAATGTCGTCCAGGAACACACCTTCTCCATTAACCGCCGAATCGGTGACATATTCAAATCGAATCTGCACCTCATGGCCAGCGAATTTTGAGAGATCGACGCTCTCCTGAACCCACCCGCCGCTCACGCCATTATAACCCCAGCCATAACTGTTCCCAGAAGGGTCTTCAGGGGTGCCTGATGGGGTCGTCAAGATCTGCCATTGCTCTCCATCCAGAGAGGCTTCCACGTAAACATAGTCATAGTCTTCTTCCAGGTCATACCACGTCCAATAGGTGAGCGTCAAGGGGCCCTCCACATCGCTGAAGTCAAAAGTCCTGGTAAGGTTCATTTCGGATTCGTCGCCTCTATTGGACCAAAAGGTATATTTGCCTGAATAGGGATCGCTCGGGATGACGCGCGCCATTGTTGAGCCTTCGAAGTGCAGGGTATAGTCTCCTTCACAGGTAATGCGGATGTAATCGGTACCATACTGGTGGACATCCCGTGTGTATTCCGGTTGAGGACAGCTATCGATTGACTCGGTTTCCTCCGCCTGGGGCACGGAAGAGTAGTTATGATAGATATAACGTCCGTCGGAGACGCTTCCATCCATTAAGTAATTGGTTAGGACCCAATCTAAGAAGACATCATCTGCCGTGATCGCCCGCCCAGTTAAAGGGTCTTTAGCGCCAATTTCTTTTAGAACTACATCGACGCTCTCCAATCCATTAGCCGGCTGCGATGCTAAGTCTCGCGTGGCCTCATCGCCGAACCGGTCCATGAAATAAGTCAAGAACAGGAAGGCAGCCCCATAATGAGGCAATGTTGCATCCTCCTCGTTCGGCCAATCGTTGAGCTGTAAATCGGGATCATAGATAAAATCGA
>DATDRM010000023.1:0-4991 GCA_035291705.1 Anaerolineales bacterium | reverse complement strand
GCGTCATGGCCTCGCTAAAAGAATAGTGCTTGCTAGGACTTGCTGAAGAGCGTAGTGTGTATCGGCTTCATCGGAAATTTATCTGACCTAAATGGTATTTTGCCGGTTTTATCGAGATTCTGTCTTTGGATTGGGAGACCTTCCATTATTGAATTCTCAGGGTTTGGGAAAAAGCGGACCTCAAGTTGTGTGTCAAGTTTCTTATTGAGGAGTATGTACTTTAAAAGCAAAATCGCCCCTCCCATCCTGGGCGCCCTCCCTGGGCGACCCGCTCCCAATCCCCTATCCCCCATTCCCTGGTCCCTATTCTCTACTCCCAACTCCTAACTCCCAAAGCGGAGAGGGTGGGGCCCCTACCCACGGTGAGTAAGAACCGCTGAGTCGATGAATGTCGAAGATATAACCCATAGATTAAGTCTGCTATTACGGAAAAGGCGCAACCGGGAAGGTTATTCACCCTTCCCGGTTGCGCTCAGAGTTATTTATTCCAAACCCCCTCGTTCACTAAAATTACAAACCTTTCACATCCAGCCAAATATTTTAATCAGCGCCTCCCCCACCGCGTCAGGAAGTCCATGTGCGATGCTTGGGGCGACCAGGGTGCCAGTCTTCTCGCGGATCACTCCAAAGAACAGGCCGCCCACAAAGGAGGAAAGCGCCCAACCCCACGCAAGTGAAGATAATCCAACTGCGGGATCGTAGGTATTGAACGCATGCAGGAGACCAAACAGCAGGGAGGCGATGACCAGTCCGATTCCGAACTGGATTCCGAACAGGCGCACTGGCCGCCCGAAAGCCTGGTTCAGCCTGGATTGGAAATAGCCGCGGAACATGAATTCCTCGCCAAATCCTGAAAAGACGAACTGCCAGATGACCGTCGAAACGATCACCAAGCTTAGCTTGCCCAAAGCCAGTGCAACACCAATCGGCAATAATAAAAATAGAAGGGTGGCAAGTATATTTGTTCGACCAGACTTAACCGGTTTATGATGATTTAATACCCAAACCATTACAGCCAGACCGATGATCCCAAACAAGGCTACGAATGCCCCACCGGAGATTTTGTTGGTATCCAGCCCCAACCATACCGCTCCTCCCATCCCAAACACGACCGGGATGATCCGAACCAGATACGCTTTGAAGCCGAGATCAAGGTTTGTTTGCCAATTCATGCTGGAGACGCCGTACTCTGACCAACTCCGGCGTGTCAATAGAATAACCAGTGTGGTGATGCCAATGAAGAGTAACATCACTGTATATGTCCAGCCGAGGTTTTGTTTTTCCCATTGCACAATACTCGTTGAACGCAAAGAAACACGCAATACCAGGAATAGGACAAATACCGAAAGGATTTCCTGTGTGGTAAGTATTTTTGTTTTCATGGTTGCCTCATTCTCAAACTACGATCAACTGGATGAACGCTTTCGTACGGTCATTTCTCGCTCCTAAGCGAACCGCTAAAAGTGTTTAGATAGGAACTCCGAATTCATCAGCGGTTCGCTCCAGTGATTGGCCGTTTAAGCGCCTGAACCATTCTAATTTCTTACGGCCAATCACCTAGAACTCCTCACGCTCGAAGCGAACGAGGGCGACGATGATGAAAAGGATAATCATAAGCCCGGTAATGATGATGGGCACCACAGTTGGGAGCGGCTGTCCCTGGGCCAGGGCTGCCGCCAGCGGGGGTTTGCCCTGATCCCAAACTAAAGAACATGTACGAGGGCATGACTTTACCCAGCCTGGGCACAGCTAAAGCCGCCAGGACGTTGCCAGAAACAAACGCGGTGGAAATGCCCAATAACGGTCCGCGGGAGTTGAACAGGGTGCCCAGCATCAGGGTCAGCGCCAGAACGGAGATCATAAACAGGGATATTAGCCCCATTCCAGCCAGGAAACCGGGGAAAGAGAGCGAGATACCGGTAGCTGCTTTGTAGATGAAGTAAGCGACGAACCCCTGCACCACCACCATGGTCCCCAGCACACCCAACGTGTGCGCGAACAGCTTGGAGAGCAAAAATGCCGCCCGCGAAACCGGCTTGGAGAGCACCCAGGCAGCAGTGAAGGTTTGGCGTTCATTTGAAACCTTTTATTCCGTAATCAGGCTGAACTCCTCGAAAGCAATCAAATCAGATCGGTCCGTAATCTTATTCGATGCAATATGGACAACATCTATCTTTTGCGCAGAACCAAATTCAACCAAAATGAGCTGTTGTTTTGCGGACCAGTCGTTGTACTGGTCCTCGGTCAATTGGAGCCTGGTCTGCATCTCTTTCAAGATTTGGGATAGGTCTTCATTCATCCGATTAGTAAAGAACAGAACACGAACAACCGTAGCCATTACGCGCAGGGCACATTCATTGTTATCCCTCAGGAAATATAGGCTGTCGCCAGGTCTCACCGGCTGCTCAGGGGGTTGCGCAGGATCGAATTCTTTCACGATCATGGTTTTAACGCCGCTAAGTATTTTCTCCAGTTCACCTGCGCGTGTGTCAAGGTATACAAGATGATTCATAGATGTCATTCCTCAGATCGTAGCAACGTAGTCTGTTTCCACTATAAAAGAAAAACTCCCCGGGCACATCCATCTGCCGAGGAGTTTTGGAGTATCCTTTGGATTGTATTTTATCTTATACCAAAGTAGGATACTCCGTTTGGCAAACTCCTTATCGAGCCTACAACTCGATGTGCTGGAAGCGCCACAGCGCTACCAGGATGAACACGATGCTCAAGACGGCGGCGGCGATCACTTGCGAGATAAACATTGCTGGCAAGGGTATTCCCTGCATTACCATCAGGGCAATACCGTCCATGGACAACGGCAAGACATAGAGGATCTGTGGGAAAAAACTTTTCAATATCGTGCCGCCGAACATGACTGCGAAGGCGATCCCCAACACCGGCCCGCGCGACGCGAACAGGACGCCCAGCAGGATCACCAGGCTTATGTAGAAGATTAGCGCCAGTAAGACCACCCCCGCCCCGGCCAGGAAAGGCGCCAGGGGCACCAGCTGATGGGTCGCCAGGAAAACCTCGCCCAGGGCGATCAGCCCGGGTAAAGCGACGATAAAGACCAGCGCGCCACCGATGTTCGACAGCAGCTTGGTCAGGATGAAAGCCTGGCGCGCCGCCGGCTTGGAGAGAGTCCAGGCCGCCGTTCCCGATTGCTTTTCCTGGATGATCTCGTCCTGGGCCAGGATGATCACCCCGATTGTGCCGGCAATACCCACCATTGTGAAATACATCATCACGCTCCCGAATTCGGGTGGGAGCCCTCCGAACGCCGCCTCTGCAGTCGGTTTGAGCGCAGGCATGATGGATGCGAGCACCGGTAAGACGAACAATAGCAAGGCGACGAACCCATCAATGATGATCAGCCAGATCAAAAGCTGCCACAGCCAGCGGCGGGTGCAGAACCATTCGCCCAGCTCTTTGCCGAGCAAATTGCCGAACCCGGCCAGCCAGCCGCTGCCCCTGGCGGGCAGCAGACCCTGGCGGGCGGCCAGGCGGAGATCGCGGGTTTCGTGGGGATGCGTTTGGACGGTCATTTCGAATTCTCCTTTCCAACCAGTTCCAGGAATACTTCTTCCAGGTTATATGTCTTGCGCCCAAAGTGCTTCACCTTGAGGCTGCGGTCTTCGAGGATCAGCCGCAGGAGCAGGTCTTCGGCCGCGGCGTCATCGCTCACGCTGATCTGCCAGCGGGTCAGGCCGTCGTCCGCCGCCATACTCAGGTTTTGCACCCAGGGCTGACCGGACACGCGGCCTTGAGCGTCTGTAATCGATTCTGCCGTCTCGCTCTTCAGGGTGACGTCATAAATGGCAGAGCAGCCATCGCCTGCCAAAAGCTCACTAATGGGAGCTTCGGCGATCAGCTTGCCCCGGTTCAGGATGGCCACCGTATCACTCACCCGTTGCACGTCTTCCAGGATGTGCGTAGAGTAAAAGATGGTGGTGTACTTGCGCAGCTTCTCCATGACCTCCAGCACATCGTGGCGGCCCATGGGGTCTAGCGAAGCGGCCGGCTCGTCCAGGATCAGCAGGTCGGGATAGTTCACCTGGGCCTGGGCAATGCCCAGGCGCTGCCGCTCACCGCCCGAAAAGCCGCGCAACGGCCGGTCGGCCTTGTCCTCCAGGCCCACCAGCTCGAGCATCTCCTGCACGCAGGCTTCGATCAGGTCTTTCGGCCCGCGATAGAAGAAGCGCGCCGTGTAGACCAGGATCTGGCGGGCGGTCAGGTGCTCGTAGTAGCGCGGATCCTGGGCCAGGTAGCCGGTCCGCTTGCGGATCTCCACGCTGTTGCGCTGTACGTCTTGCCCGAAGATGGTCGCCCGGCCCCCGCTGGGCTGGATCAAGCCAAGCAGGATCTTGATCGTGGTGGTCTTGCCCGCCCCGTTGGGTCCCCGGAAGCCGAAGATCGAGTGTTCCTTCACCGTCAGGTTGAGGTCCTGCAGGGCTTGCACCTCTTTGTAGGCTTTGCTCAGGTTGTGAGTTTCAATTACCGGGTTATATGGAGTATCCATTTTTCCTTGCTCCTTTCTGTAGCACTCCTGGATTTATGAGTGTGAATTTCGTGTTCTATGGTTTTTACGCCGCTCAAGATTTTTTCCAGCTCCCCGGCGTGTGTCAAGAAAAACAAGATAATTCATCGAAACTTTTCCTCGGTTCGTAGTATCGCCATCTGCATCCAATATAGACGAAAAACTCCCCGGGCGCATCCATCCGCCGAGGAGTTGTGGGGTATCCTTTGGATTGTATTTTTTCTAATACCAAAGTAGGATACGCCGTTAATGATGAGAATCGTCCCCTTTTTACACTTCCGCAACAGCCCGCACCCTTTCTGGACCCGCTGCTTTTTCCCCTGCGAACGCCCTGCGGTTGAAGAGCAGCACCTGCGCCAGGATGATGTACCCCATACCGCCGATCAGGCTGGTGGGTTGCGGGCCGAGCAGCGGGATGGCTGGGCCTTTCAGCAGAAGCCCCGCCAGACTGGAG
>DATDRM010000022.1:0-29723 GCA_035291705.1 Anaerolineales bacterium | reverse complement strand
GAGGACGGTGGTACCCAGGTGGCCATCCAACACATGGACATCGGTACCAGCGAAGAATGGTCGAAGATCGGGCTCGAAATCGAAAAGGGGTGGAAGAAAGGCCTGGAGAACCTGGTTTCCGTATTGGAAACCGGCGAAGACCTGCGCTTCGTCCTGCGCCCGATGCTCGGCATCTTCTTTGGCGAGTATAACGCAGACAAAGCGAAAGAGCTGGGGGTGCCGGTCAGCGAGGGCATCCGGTTGGAGGGTGTGGTAGAAGGCATGGGCGCCCAGGCCGCCGGCATGCAGAAAGACGATGTCGTTGTTAGCATGGCTGGAGTTCCAACTCCAGACTATTTCGGTCTTGAAAACGCCTTACAGCACCATCGGGCAGGAGACCAGATCGAAGTGGTATTCTACCGGGGGCGCGAGAAGAAAACCCTGACCATGGAACTTTCCCGCCGGCCGATTCCGGAGATCCCTTCTTCTGCGAAAGGTCTTGCAGACGCTCTGCGGAAACGCTATGCTGAGCTGGAAGCCGAGCTGGATAAGTTCTTTACCGGGGTCAGCGAAGAAGAAGCCTCCTTCAAACCAGCCCCGGACGAATGGAGCCTCAAAGAGAACCTGGCGCACCTGATCCAGGGCGAGCGCGGCACGCAGTCCTATATCACTGAGCTTGTCACCGGGCATGAGCGCTACGCTGATGATTTTGGTGATAATGTGCATGCCTACGTCGAAGCCACAGTCGCCACCTACCCCACCCTCAAATCTCTAATCCAGGAATTAAAACGCAGCGACACCGAAACCGTAGAGTTCATCGCCCGGCTCCCAGCCGAGTTCGTCGCCCGCAAAGGCAGCTACTGGCGCACGGCATTCAACTTGTTGGACTCCCCCTTCCACTTCCACGAACACATCGCTCAGATGACCGCCGCCCTCGACGCAGCCCGGAAGAAATAATCCATTCGACCTGTGACCAGGGAAAAAGGACCAATGTTCTCAAACAGGACATTGGTCTTTCGTTTTAGTCTTCCAGCCTTATCTTTTGTCAACCGTCGCTCATACAACGCGAGTATAATTACGACAAAGTTCATCTCAGTTGCTCTATATCTAGCCTCAGGAAAATACATTCTCTACCGATCTTATCAATCAGGAGTCAGCCTTTGAGCAGACGAACGTTCTCCGGGAATAATCCACTCGACTTCAATTTTGAACTGATCCGCTATGAAAAAACCAATGGCCGCGCCACGATCACCATCAACCGGCCGGAGGTGCTCAATGCAGTCAACCATGGCGTCCTGACTGAAATAAGCCTGGCCTTGAAGGATGCCAGCTGGGATGATGCGGTAGGCGTGCTGGTGTTGACCGGGGCCGGTGAACGCGCTTTTTGCAGCGGGGCAGACCTGGAAGAACAGGAACAATTTCTCCAGCGCCCACGCGATTACTGGAAGTGGATGGGCGATTTTATCGAATGCCACGAGCGCCTGCGCAACCTGGGCAAACCCACCCTGGCCCGCCTGAACGGCATCGTGGTTGGTGGGGGCAACGAGTTCAACCTGAGTTGTGACCTGGCTGTGGCTGCCGACGATATCTACATCCGTCATGTAGGCACCAGCCACGGCAGCGTCCCCCTGGCTGGCGCTACCCAGTTCCTCCCCCTGGTGATCGGCGAGCGCCGGGCGCGAGAGATGCTGCTCTTGAATGAGCCTGTCTCAGCCCAGACAGCATTGGAATGGGGCTTAGTGAATTGGGTTGTGCCGCGCGCTGAGCTGGACGCGAGGGTCGACGAGGTAGTCGCCAAGCTGCTTGCAAAATTCCCGGAGAAGACCCGCTACACCAAGCAGCAGCTCAACTTCTGGCGCGATTTGAGTTGGAACCTGACCATTGGCCACGGCCGCGATTGGCTGGCAATCCACAACACCAGCCCCGAGACCTGGGAAGGCGTGCGCGCTTTCACCCAGAAGCGCCCGCCAGACTACGCAGAAATCCGCCGCCGCTGGGCTGAAGACCAGGCTCCCGAATGGCTAACGGGAGAGATCCCCGATGAGCCTGGCTAACAACGAGCAATGGAATTTTATTTAATCCGGATGAACGACGATTTATTATCGAGGAGATAACGATCGATGGTTCTGGCATTACCACCAAATGTCATATTGCAGGAGAGCACCTTTCAATTCTTGCACTCCAGCCCAAAGAAGCTGTTCATCGACGGCGAGTGGGTCACCGCTAAGTCTGGCGAAACCTTCCCGACATACAATCCGGCGACCGGTGAAGAGTTGGCCCGGGTGGCGCTGGCAGGGCCACAGGACGTCGACCGCGCCGTACAAGCAGCCCGCACGGCATACGCGCAGGGTGTGTGGAGCAAGACGAGCGGTTATGAGCGCGGCGAGCTGCTCTGGCGGCTGGCTGACCTGATCGACCAGCATGCGGACGAACTGGCTGAATTGGAAACCCTCGACAATGGTAAGCCGCTGCGCGTTTCCAGAAAGGGCGACCTCCCAGCCGTTTCCAGGCACTTCCGCTATTATGCTGGCTGGGCCAGCAAGTTGGAAGGCACCACACTTCCAGTGTCACAGGCAGACCAGTTCGTCTACACCCTGCGTGAGCCGGTCGGGGTTGTGGGATTGATCATCCCCTGGAACTTCCCTCTGCTGATGTGTGCCTGGAAACTAGCCCCAGCGCTGGCTTGCGGGAATACGACCCTCTTGAAGCCCGCCGAAGAGACGCCCCTCACTGCGCTGCGCCTGGGTGAGCTGATTCAGGAAGCCGGTTTCCCGGCGGGTGTGGTGAATATCCTCACCGGTCCGGGAGTACCCACCGGGGCTGCGATCACAGCTCACCAAGGGATCGACAAGGTGGCCTTCACCGGCTCGACTGAGGTCGGACGCAAAGTCATGGAAGCAGCCGCCCGCAGCAACCTGAAGCGGATCAGCCTGGAACTGGGCGGAAAATCCCCCAACGTAATTTTCGCCGATGCCGACCTGTCTATAGCCGTTAAAGGCTCGCTGTGGGCGGCATTCAGCACCGCCGGGCAGGAGTGTGTCGCCGGATCACGGTTGTTCGTCGAGCGCCCAATTTACACCGAGCTGGTGGAGAGAATCTCCGCCGAGGCACAGAAGCTGCGCGTCGGCAACGGATTCTTGCCCAAGGTCCACCTGGGACCACTGGTTTCCGACCGGCAACTGGATCGGGTGATAGGCTATATCGAGAGCGGCCGTGCCAGCGGTGCGCTCATCACGACCGGTGGCAAGCGACTGGGCGGCGATCTGGCAAATGGCTATTTCCTGGAGCCAACGATTTTTACTTACGAAGACGACTCGCTCTCCCTTGTCCAGGAAGAGATCTTCGGCCCAGTGGCCGCCGTGACTCCCTTCGACTCCTGGGAGGAGCTCGTCCAGCGCGCCAACCGCACCCGCTACGGCCTGGCAGCCGGCGTCTGGACACAGAACCTCAGCACCGCCCACCGCCTGGCTCAGGCAGTCAAGGCGGGGACAATCTGGGTCAACGGATATGGTTACTTCGACCCGGCTGCGCCTTTCGGCGGTTACAAGGAAAGCGGTTTCGGACGTGAAATGGGTAAGGAGGCGCTGGAGCTATATACGCAGGTGAAAACGGTGTGGGTGGGATTATAAAGCGTGATGCGTAATGCGTGAACTGTGAAATCCTTCTTAATGGATCACATTTCACCCATCATGGAGGAAGTAATGTTCGAAAAAACTGCCGAGTCGGTTCAAGAAGAAAGTTCTGAAGCTGAAAAATTACGCCTCTTCGAAGCGCGCATCGCCCGGGGTGAGAAGATCGAGCCTGGGGATTGGATGCCAGCAGAATATCGTCGCCAGTTGATCCGTATGATCTCACAACACGCCCACAGTGAGATCGTCGGTATGCTACCCGAGGGCGCCTGGATTACCCGAGCCCCCAGCTTACGCCGCAAGATGATCTTGCTCGCCAAGGTGCAGGACGAAGCCGGCCATGGTCAGTACCTCTACCATGCCGCAGAGACCTTGGGCATCAGCCGGGAAGAGATGCTCGCCGCCTTGCTGGAAGGCCGGGCCAAGTATGCCAGCGTTTTCAACTATCCCACCCTGACCTGGGCCGACGTGGGAGTGATCGGCTACCTGGTAGATTTCGCTGCCATCCTCAACCAGACCATGTTAGCCCGTTGCTCCTATGGCCCTTACGCGCGTGCCATGGTGCGCATCTGCGCTGAGGAAAACTTCCACAAGAAACAAGGGCAGGATATCGTCATCCATTTAGCAAGCGGAACATCCTCCCAGAAAGCAATGGTGCAGGATTCCATCAACCGCTGGTGGTGGCCGACCCTGATGATGTTTGGCCCCCATGACGGCGAATCTCCGAACACACCTGTCCTGGTGGGATGGGGAATCAAAACCAGGACCAACGACGAACTGCGCCAGTCGTTCGTCAACCAGATCGTCCCCGAACTGCACTCCCTTGGATTATCCCTCCCCGATCCCTCCCTGCACTACAATAAGGCGACAGGCGACTGGATCATTGGCGAAATCGATTGGGACGAATTCTGGCGAGTGATCAATGGTCATGGCCCATGTAACCAGGAACGAATGGAAGCCCGCCGGCGTGCGCATGAAGAAGGGGCCTGGGTTAGGGAGGCATTATCTGCTTACAATGGCTAAACCCGATACCCAATTACCCCGGTTTCAAGTATTTCTTCAGGAGAAGACCGGCCAACCCCACCAGGACGTTGGCTCGGTGCACGCTTCCGATCCCGAAATGGCTTTGCTCAATGCCCGCGATGTCTTCGTCCGCCGTCCGGAGTGTACCAGCCTGTGGGTAGTTCTAGCCGATGCGATCTTCTCCAAAACTGCGCAAGAGCTGGAAGAACAAGAATTAGGAGATAAGGGATTAGGGGATGAGGGTGTGAAGGAAGAGTCAGGCGAGGTAGAGAACTATTATATTTTTTATAAGCCCAAGCCAACCGGGACCCAGACCCTAGTTGGTGAGGTGCCAGCCGCGGCACCAGTCGAAGCTCTTCGCCTAGCCCTTGAACGTTTCTCTGGTGATAAGCCTCCTTCCGCCTGGTGGATTTTACCGGCCCGCCGTGTACTGGTCAGTTCACCTGACGACATCGAGAGCATGTTTGCTCCTGCCCAAGATAAAAAATTCCGCTTGTCTACCGACTTTCACACCCTGACCGAAATGAGACGGGTTAAGTCAGAATTCGGTGGACAGTAATCAGTATTCAGTACTGCTTAGCAACACGTTTCTTTGTCTTGCTGACCGACTGTTAAATACTGAGAATCCAGAGATATTGCAAATGAACTCTTCTCTAAGACATGCCCTATCCCAACACTTGTTAGCCTTGGCGGATGATGAACTCATCCTCGGCCATCGGGACTCACAATGGTGCGGCATGGCTCCGCTCCTGGAAGAAGATATCGCCTTCGCCAACCTCGCCCTAGACGAGATCGGCCATGCACTGGTCTGGTATACCCTCCTGGCGGATCTGGCAGGAGAGGACCATTATATCTATCCCGACCGATTGGTCTATTTTCGCCAGATCGCCGATTTTCGCAATGTTCAACTCGTTGAATTGCCCAACGGAGATTGGGCTTTCAGCATGTTGCGCCAATATCTATTTGACACCTACGAAACGGTATACCTAGCGGCCGCGGTGGGCAGCGCTCATCAGCCGCTGGCCGAGGCCGCGGCCAAGATCCGCCTGGAAGAGATCTACCATTACCGCCACACCAGCGCCTGGGTGCGGCGCCTAGGTCTGGGCAGCGTGGAAAGTCAGCGTCGCCTGCAAGCCGCCCTGGATAAAATCTGGCCTTATACCGGCCAGCTCTTCGCGCTTAGTCCAGGTGACGAGTTCCTCGTCTCAGCAGGTTATCTCCCTCCATCCACTATCCTATCGTCCACCTGGAAGGACCAGGTCGTACCCTTCCTCCTGGACTGCGGATTGCAGGTACCAGTAGAATCTGGAGACGAAGATACCCAGACAGGGAGATTTCACCCCCCTCTGAGCCGCGAACGACACACCCCCCACCTGAAAGTTCTCCTGCGAGAGTTGCAATCCGTACCCCGGCTGGAACCGCAGGCAGTGTGGTGAGAGACATGATGTCCAAAAATTAGTGTTTTTCTGCATGTAAACCCTGCGCCACTGGCGTTTGAAAAAGTTTCATGCGGAGGCAATCATGAGCATAGTCGGCGAATTGATGGAAGTCATCCTGTATGTGCAGGATATGCCCGCCCAGGTGTCGTTTTATCGCGACCAACTAGGTTTGCAAGTGAGATCGCCGCAGAACGTGGCAGATTTCAGCCATGAATTCTGGGTAGAGATGGAAACCGGGGCTTGCATACTGGCCTTGCATGCCGGGGGCCAACGCCGCTTCGGGGTAGACGCGCCGAAGATCGTTTTCCGCGTGGCCGATATCCAGGTTGTCCGGAAGACGCTTATCGAACGCGGTGTTCAACTGGGCGAAGTCCGCTCAGCAGCGCCAGGCGTCTGGGTCTGTGATGGTGCGGATCCAGAGGGGAATAAATTCTCTATCGAAAGCCATGAACAGAGATGATAATTATTATTGCCAATGACGAGCACCCAGGTTGAAGAAGATGCATCAGCGGTATTAGCGTTCATCAGCGTCCCTGGCACAACGGATTTCATATGGGAAATTTAACCACTGATACAATCTGGCAAATCCTGGACCTGGTCAAGGACCCGGAGATTCCGGTAGTCTCCGTGGTCGAGATGGGCTTGATCCGCAGCGTGGGTCTGGATGGCGAGACCGTCATAATCACGATGACGCCCACCTTTGCCGGCTGCCCGGCGTTGCAGGTGATGCAAAGGGAGATCACCAACCGCTTACACCAGGGTGGCGTGCGGGAAGTCAGGGTGCAGATCACCTTCTCGCCGCCGTGGAGCACGGATTGGATCACGCCCCTGGCTCGCCAGAAGCTGAAGGATTTCGGCCTCGCTCCACCCCCACGCCACGCCGGGAGGATCGATCTCGCTCTATCCACAGCTGTCGCCTGTCCTTATTGCAATTCCGAGAACACCAGCTTGAAGAACGACTTTGGCCCCACCCTCTGCCGGGCGATCTATGTCTGCAACAATTGCCAACAACCGTTTGAATACTTCAAACCTTTGTAAAGTAAGATAAAATAAGTTCGGAAAAGTTACGTTTCATAAATAACGGACCACGTTTCACGCTTCAGCCCCCGACTTACCCAACCAAGGAGACCAACCCCATGAAGTTGATCGCCCTCTATAAAGAATCCCCTGATCCCGCCGCTTTCGAAGAAGCTTACTTTAACACCCATCTGCCCCTGATCGCTAAAGCCCCTGGCCTGCAAAGAACTGTGATCACTCGCATCCGTCGCACCCTGGTGGGGGATGGATATTACCTGATGGCCGAGATGTATTTCCAGGATGCCGAGTCCTTCAAAGCGGCGATGAAAAGCCCCGAGATGGCTACCGCCGGCGATAACCTGAACACCTTCGCCGCTGGACTGGTGACCTTGATGTACGGAGATGAATCTTAATCCCGTGGCAGAGTACCAGGTAATCGCCAGTAAAGTCATATTCGACCACCCTTGGGCGCGGATCGTGGTTGACACGCTCGAATACCAGGGGGAACGGCGGCCATATTTCTACCTGGAAAGCCCAGTTGAGGCGGTGGCAACCGTCGGGTTAACCCAGGCGGGTGAGATCATCCTCACCCGCCAATACAGGCACCCCGTTGGCCGGGTGATCTATGACCTGCCTGCCGGGCGACTGGAGCCCGGTGAAGATCCTCTCATGGGCGCACGCCGCGAGTTCGAAGAGGAGACCGGGTATTACCCAAATCACATTGAGATGATCGGCTACTACAACCAGTTCCCCGGCACGCTGCGCGCCGCCACCAACCTGTTTTTCGCTTCCGACCTCCTTCCCACCCACCAGCATCTGGACGAAGGCGAAGAGCTGGAGATCGTTCGCCTGCCAGTCGGCGATGTCCTGAAAATGATCGCCAGCGGTGAGATCATCGACGGTTCGCTGCAGTTGGGAGTTCTGTTGGCTCAGCTGAAAGGTTTACTGCCGCTGCCAACCAGTACATAGTCTGTATAACGGATCGCATTTTCTTTTTTTCAAGCCTCATCGAAATACAGAAAATGGTATCCGCTTCGGATACGGAAAAGGATCGATCAATGGACTACCGCTATTTGGGCCAGACTGATCTCAGAGTCTCTGAACTCTGCCTGGGGACGATGCAATTTGGCTGGACGGCCGATGAGGCCACGTCGTATGATATCCTCGACGCGGCTTATGAAGCTGGAATAAATTTCATCGACACCGCTGATATCTATTCCCGCTGGGCAACCGGCAATCCCGGAGGTGTAGCAGAAACGATCATCGGCAAGTGGATGAAAAAGAATAACATCCCCCGCCAACAGGTCATCATTGCCACCAAAGTGCGTGGCAAAATGGGGGCTGGCCCGAACGACGAAGGCCTCTCCCGGGCTCACATTTTCCAGGCCATCGAGGATTCTCTCAAGCGCCTGCAAACGGACTGCATCGATCTTTACCAGGCGCATTGGTATGATGAACACACTCCCATCGAAGAAACCATAGCTACCTTGGACGATCTGATCCACCAGGGTAAAGTACGCTATATCGGCTGCTCGAATTATCCAACCTGGCGCATGATGCAGGCTTTATGGGTCTCCGACCGGCATAACCTGGCGCGCTATGATGTCCTGCAACCCCATTATCACCTGGCGCACCGCGCTGAGTTCGAACGAGAGCTGGCCGATGTCTGCCGGATTTACAATTTGGGCGTGATCCCATATAGCCCACTCGCCGGAGGCTTCTTAACCGGGAAATATCGGCCTGGGTTGGAGTCTGGGAAGAGTGAACGCACCGGGGGAGCTCAGCGTTACTTTACAGAGCGTAATTGGGCTGTGCTAGATCGGATAGAGGCTATGGGGAAAGAAAAAGGCGGCTGTACCCCCTCGCAGATCGCCCTGGCCTGGTTGCTATCCGATCCTTTGATCACCAGCCCCATCATCGGGCCGCGCAGCCTTGACCAGTTGCGCGACAACCTGGGAGCTGTCGGCTTGCGCCTAACAGACGAAGAAAAGAAAGGCTTGGATGAGGCAAGCGATTGGCGCGAGAACAAAATGTGAATCGTGATTCGTGAAACGAGATGTGTGAAACGTGATATGTGACGCGTGGATAGTGTTACAGAGGAGGATGGGAATGAAACTACCGGTAGCTACTTCTGACACCCGACCAATTACCGAAGAGGGCGATTTCTTACAAATAAAGAGCATCGATCACGTTCACTTTTGGGTGGGTAATGCCAGACAGGCTTTGTATTACTGGTGGAAAGGTTTTGGCTTTAAGCCAGTAGCTTACTCTGGTCTGGAGACCGGCAACCGTCGTTATGCCTCGTATGTATTAGAGTCGGGCAATATCCGCTTTGTGGTCTCCGCGGCTTACAGCCCCAGTGATGAAATCGCCGCCCACCATCTGCTGCATGGGGATGGCGTGAAAGTCATTGCCATAGAGGTAGGTGATGTAGTCCAGGCTCATGAAGCGACCACTTTTCGCGGCGCGATCTCTGCCTGGTCTCCCCGCACGGAGACCGACCACTTTGGCGAGCTACGTACGGCTGCCATCCGGACTTATGGTGAAGTATTGCACGTGTTCGTCGACCGCTCTGCTTATCGCGGCCCTTTCGCTCCTACCTATCGCCCGCTTGACCTGCCAGCCGAACCTGCCGGATTGGCAGCCGTCGATCACATCGTCGGCAACGTGCAATTGGGCAAGATGGACTACTGGGTGAACTTCTACCACCAGGTGATGGGCTTCCGCCAGCTGCTCCACTTCGATGACCAAGACATCTCCACTGAATATTCAGCCCTGATGTCCAAAGTGATGCAAAACGGCAATGGGCGGGTTAAGTTCCCGATCAACGAGCCAGCCGAAGGCAAGAAAAAGAGCCAGATCGAAGAATACCTGGATTATTACCTGACGCCTGGCGTCCAGCACATCGCCATGTCCACCGGCGATATCCTGAGCGCCATTCGCACCCTGAAAGCGCACGGCATCGAGTTCCTCCGAGTTCCCGATTCTTATTATGAAACCTTACCGGCCCGGGTTGGCAAAATCAAAGAACCCATGGACGCCATCCGAGAACTCGGCATCCTGGTCGACCGTGACGACGAGGGCTACCTGCTGCAAGTCTTTTCCCGCCCGATCCAGGACCGTCCAACGGCCTTTATCGAGGTCATCCAGCGCCAGGGCAGCCGCGGTTTCGGCAAAGGCAATTTCAAGGCGCTCTTCGAGGCTCTCGAACTGGAACAGGATCGCCGTGGTAATTTATGAAATTCTTGACTTACGCCACCCCCGACGACCTGCGCACCCCCCACCTGGGCGCCTTGTCAGGAGACATAATCATCGACCTGGCTGTCGCCCGTACCTGGGCGCAAGGGGCGCGCGGCATGCCGGCGGAGGATTTGCCTGCCTCGTTGATCGAGCTGCTCTACGCCGGGCAACCCGCCTGGAATTACACCAAAAGTCTCATCAACGCCTTGGAAGGCGAGCACCCGCTGCACCTGAAAGGCGCCAATCGTAAACCGGTCGGCTACAGCGCTAACCAGGTAGTGGTATACCCGCCTTTGACCCGGCTGGGCAGCCTGCGCGACTTTTACGCCTTCGAAGCTCACGTCACTGCTGCTTTTGCCATGCGTGGCAAAGCAGTGCCGCCTGAGTGGCGCCAGTTCCCGGTCTTTTATTTTTCCAACCCGAGCGCCATCTACGGTTCGGGAGAGACTATCCCTTATCCTTCCTACACCCGGGCGTTAGATTATGAACTGGAAGTGGCCTGTGTCATCGCTCGCCCGGGGGTGGACATCCCGGCCGAAAAGGCTGAGGAATATATCTTCGGTTACACCATTTTCAACGATTGGTCGGCGCGTGACATCCAGAGAATTGAGATGCGCGTCGGCCTGGGCCCTGCCAAAGGCAAGGATTTCGCCTCCTCGCTGGGCCCGTGGATCGTCACCCCCGACGAGCTGGCTGACCGCGCTGCCGGCCGACCTGGCGTTTATGACCTGGAGATGACAGCGCGGGTCAACGGCCAGGAGCGTTCCCGCGGCAATTGGAAGGATATCCATTACTCCTTCGGAGAAATGGTCGCCCGCGCCTCTGCTGGCGCTTACCTGCTGCCTGGCGATGTGCTCGGTTCCGGCACTGTGGGAACGGGCTGTTTGTTGGAGCTGACCAAAGGTGAAGGCCCCTGGCTGGAACCAGGCGACCAGGTGGAGCTGGAGATCGTGCGCCTGGGAAAGCTGGTCAATCGAGTTGGAAAGCAGGTAACAATTGCTGGGAAATGATTATTTAACGTTAGTTATCAATAACTGAGGATAAGTGTATGCCCTTTTACCATAAACTCGGCCAGATTCCCCACAAGCGCCACACCCAGTTCCGCAAACCGGATGGCGGGCTTTTTCGCGAGGAGGTCATGGGCCTGGAAGGCTTCTCCGGACTGCAATCCATCCTTTACCATCACTACTTGCCGCCGCGCGTCCAAAAGGTCGAAGACCTGGGTCCAGCCAGCGTCGAATATGCTGATTTCGGCCCCATCCGCCACCGCGCCTTCAGCACCGCGAACATGCCCATCGGTGGCGACCCGATCTCTGATCGCTGCACCCTGCTCGGCAATCACGATGTCACTCTGGGCTTAAGCCTGCCGACGCGCAGCATGGAATTTTATTACCGCAACGCCCAGGCTTACGAGGTTTGGTTCACCCACGAAGGCACCGGCCTGCTCCACACCCAATACGGCCTGCTGTCCTTCGGGCTGGGTGACTACCTTGTCATCCCCTTTGGCACCACCTGGCGCATGCAACTCACCGGAGGCGCGGCGCGTTTCTTCGTCATCGAAGCCCCCTCCCAGATCGAACCACCAAACCGCTACCGCAACCGCTACGGGCAGTTGCTCGAACACGCCCCCTATTGCGAGCGCGATATCCGCCCCCCTGAAAACCTGGAGACTTTTACGGAGCGCGGCGAATTCGAGGTGCGCATCAAGGTGCGCGACCGGGTTACAAGGCATGTCCTGGATCATCACCCCTTCGATGTAGCCGGCTGGGATGGTTACCTCTATCCATGGATTTTCAACATTCACGACTTCGAGCCGATCACCGGCAGCCTCCACCAGCCGCCGCCCGTCCACCAGACATTCCAGGGACACAACTTTGTGGTCTGCTCCTTCGTGCCGCGGCTATTCGACTACCACCCGCAAGCCATCCCTGCCCCTTACAACCACTCCAATGTCAATTCCGACGAGGTGATCTACTACGCCGAAGGGGATTTTATGTCCCGCAGAGGCATCGACCGCTCCGACATCTCCCTGCACCCCTTTGGGCTCCCGCATGGCCCTCAGCCTGGAGCCAGCGAAGCTTCAATTGGAAAATCGCGCACTGACGAACTGGCCGTGATGGTGGATACCTTCCATCCCTTGCAGGTCGCCCAGGCTGCCCTGGAATTTGAAAAACCCGATTATATGGACTCCTGGCTGCAAGGGGATGGCGAGTGATCTAAATCCATGAAATACAGATTAATTACCGGAGCGGCTTTAGGTTCGCTAGTTGGGCTTCCCTACTTGGCCATCCTGTCCGCCGGCCAACAGATCGCCCGTTTGCCGCTGGTGCCTGTTGACCTATTCGAGTGGCTCACCCGACTCCTGCCAGGCGGGGTGGTGACCCTTGGCCTGGAGGGGATGATCAATCTCCTGCATGCTCTGCAAATAGGACAAACTTCTATCTTGGGCAAAGCCGCCGAATTTGCCCTGGCTTACCTGCTCACCTTGCTCGCCCTGGCAGGTTTTGGCGCGCTGTATGTAGTAACGCTCGATCGGTTAAAGGTAAGCTGGCCTGTGCGTGGCGTATTGGCCGGTTTTGTCCTGGCTGGGCTGGCTTCCCTGCTGACCAACTGGGGTGGCTGGGGAAAAACCGGACCAGTGGTTGGCGCTGGCTGGAATCTGATCACCAGCCTAGGTTGGAGCCTGGGGCTGGCCTGGAGCATCGACCACGTTCTCCCAGCCCTAATGGGGGACCAGGACGCCGGGCGCCGCCGCGCCTTGGGTCAGCTGACCTTTGGCTCGCTGGCCCTCACTGCGCTGGCGATCAGCCTGGGACGCTGGCTCAGCCAGCGCGCTCAACCCCTGCCCGTCGTAAGGGAAATAGGGACGCCAACGCCAAGCGAGCCTGCGCCTACCCCACCCCCCACACAGGCTGGCTTCTCCCCCGCTCCCGGGACCCGGCCAGAGATTACACCCATCGACGATTTCTACCGGGTCGATATCAACCTGTTACCTCCCGGCCAGGAAGACCTGGCCGAGGCAACCGATAACCTCACCAAGCGCCTGCTTGCACAGGGTGGAGAGACTGATTTACCCGCTTCGAGCTACATCCTCGAAATCGGTGGCCTGGTAGATAAACCACTGGCTTTAGACCTGACTGCTATTAAATCGTTCCCTCAAGTTGAACAATATGCTACCCTGGCGTGCATCTCCAATCCGGTCGGCGGGGATTTGATCAGCACCACCCTTTTTCAAGGAATTCGGCTCAAAGATATCCTGGAGCGCGCCGGACTGCAAGCCGCAGCCATCGATATCCAGTTCACCTGTGTCGACGGGTATACCGAATCCCTGCCACTCGCATCTGCTCTCGATCCCCGCACATTGTTGTGTTATGCCATGGGAAACCAGCCCTTGTCCCAGAAACACGGCGCGCCAATCCGCCTATATACTCCCAACCGCTTCGGGATGAAAAATCCGAAATGGATCATCAAGATCGAGGCCGTGGCTGAAGACTACCACGGCTACTGGGAACAGCGCGGCTGGAGCGAACAGGCCTGGATTCAGACCACCTCCGTAATCGACACCCTCCAGACCGATGGGTCCCACCGGACGCAGGTGGGCGGTATCGCCTTTGCCGGCGCGCGCGGCGTCGAGCGCGTGGAACTGCGCGTCGACAGTGATGAATGGCTTCCAGCCGAGGTGAACCGCCCGCTTTCCCCGCTTAGCTGGGTGCTCTGGCGGGCAATCCTTGACATCCCCCCAGGGGAACATGAAGTCACGGTGCGTGCCGTGGATGGGCAGGGTGAGGTCCAGACTGTAGCGCGATCGGGCGCCCATCCTGACGGAGCTACCGGCCTGCACAGCGAGTCGATCTTAATTCCCCTGCCATGATCCCGCTGCTTCTTCCAGGATATCCAAGGAAATGACAAGGCAGCCATCAGCCTAATTATTTCTGATCCCCCTTCGTATCTTCTAGGGGTGTAAAACCCTTTCCCAAGACCTCTTGAGCCGGTGAAACGACCACGAATGCTTGTGGGTCTTCGGAGCTGACTAATGTTTTCAGCTGACCAACCTCAGTCACCGTCAGCGCACACATTAAAACGGCATGCTCTTGCCCGGTATACATCCCTTTGCCAGGGATGGCTGTGACTCCCCGGCGCATATCGGTTAGTATGCGATTGGCGACTGCCTGCGCCCGGTCGGTAATTATCAAAGCCATGAGCTGCCGCCGCTGGCCACGCGGCCGGAACCAGGCGCGCAATCGTCCCAGGGGTCGGCCATCAAGCCTCGCTTCACCCTCGCCCTCAGCGCCAGCGAAATAGCGCGGCAGCACCTCTCCGGAAGCTTCCTGCAATCCTACGGTTAACAAACCGACTAACATCAGAATCGCATTGAAAGCTAATCCAACGACCAGGACAACCGGTCCCGGAACCCCGCCGATGGCAGCCCGTTCCAGCATTTCTGACCAGGACTGCGCCGTGGTCGGATGAAACCAAATCTTGGCAAACCAGGCTAATCCCAAGATAATGTAGATCCACATATAGTTACGGCGATAACGCCGTCCAAAGGCTTCCCAGGTTGAGATGGAAAAGTGCGGCTGGAGCAAGTTCTCCGCCAGGCTCTCCGCCCAATCCGCAGCTGGCTGGAAAGGCGGTACCAGCATTGCGGCGTAGAAATCCGTTTCGATCAGCCGCACGCGCGAACTCCATAACTCATAATACCGGTAGCGGCGGGCTTCAATAAAAAGAAACAAGGTGATCAAGATCGTGCTCAGGATGATCACGCTATGGTGCCCGCTGGGGCCGCTGAACGCCACGCTGATCACAGCCACGGTGATCACCACTGCCCAGTTTGTGGTCGTGTCCAAGCGCTGCCGCCACACATTCGCCCGCGAGACCTCCGCCCTGAACAAGTGCACCATGGCGGTGGTGAATTCCCCCGCACCCAGGTGGTAACCGCGATAGGTCCACACAGGCTCCTCAGCCGCGGGATTTCCCGGTTGCGGTTTCCGAGCTTCCTCTTCATCGGATGTAACTTCAGGGGAACTCATTCTACTTTTCCTTCCTATGATGCTCACTCCGGTAGCCACACGCGGAAAGTGGACCCTTTTCCCACTTCACTTTCCCATGCTATGCGGCCATCGTGGAGATCCACAATCTCCTTTACAATCGCCAATCCGAGGCCTGAACCCTGGATCTTCGATTGGCTTACCTTTCGGCCCCGGTAAAACCGGTCGAACAGATGCGGGAAATCATCCGCATCGATCCCGATTCCGGTGTCTTTTACTTCCAGCCAGACGCCCCCATCCGCCGGAAAAGTACTCACGCAGACCGAACCGCTCATCGTATAGCGAATGGCATTGGAGACCAGGTTGGTGATGACCCGTGCCAGCTGGTTTTGATCTCCATTAATCTTCGGTAAATTGGCAGCTGGCTCGAAGGTTAAATCAAGGCCGGCTACCTGCGCCAGGGGAGCATGGGCAGCCACCACCTGGTCGGTCAAGAGATTAAAATTCACCGGGCTGAACGAAGACCGTTTATACTTGCCAACTTCTAATCGCGAGAGATCTAGGATATCCTCGATCATCTTCATCAACTTGTTGATCTCTGTTTTTAAAGTCGCCAGGTATTCGGCTTTTCTATCAGGCCTGCCACGTTCCAACAATTCAGCGAACAGGCCCATGTTAGTGACTGGTGTGCGTAGTTCATGCGAGACTTCCAGGATGAACTGGTCTTTGAGGCGTTCAAGCTCTTTGTATTGGGTGACATCGCGTTGGCTGCCCACATAGCCCATGATTTCCCCCAGCAGATTGCGAACTGGCGCTAGCGTAAGCTGGATGTCATACTCCCGCCCATTTTTTCGGTGCGCCATCAACTCACCGCTCCAGCTGAATTTGCTCGCCAGAGCAGAGCGGATCTCCGCCGTGCGTTCCTGGTTTTCTTGCCCGTCGAGCATCATAAAGAGGGATTGGCCAATCATTTCCACAGCCTGGTAGCCAGACTGCTCCTCGAAGGCCTGGTTGACCGTGATGATCTCGCCCTCCAGGTCGGTAACGAACACACCATCGCCCACGCTGGACAATACCGCCTCGACCCTTTCTTTCGCGGCATGCAATTCGGCCGTACGCTGCTCAACGCGCTGCTCCAACTCGGTCGCATACTGCCTGAGCCGGGTAACCAGGTGGATATTTTCGATCAGCGGTCCCATCTGGCGCGCCACGATGCGCAGGATGTCCATGTCTTCGCCGCTGAAGATGTCGCCGCCCAACTTAGCACCCAATGCGAGCAAGCCCAATACTTGCCCATGCCCAATTACCGGCACCCACTGGTAAACCTGTTCGCTGTCCAACAATTGCCGTTCTTCCGGTGAAAGCATGACTTCAGATAAAGTCTTGCGCAGCGAGGTCCGCCCCACCGCTCCGATGTTCAACAGGTAAGACAGGCTGTTCTTCGGCAGGGCAGAGAAAGCAAGCCGGCTCTGTTCGCCCACCTTCGGCTGGGGCGCAACTTCGATCACAGAAAAATCGCCTTCCAGGTCTCTCAAGAAGATACAGGCGTCCTCTATTTGTAATGTTTTCACCACTCGCTCACCCACCGTCCTGGCCAGCTGGGGTAGCTCGGGGATTTGTTCCATCCCTTGCGTGATTTGCGTCACGGCCGAGCGATAATCATACCAGCTGCCGTAGAAGGCTTTGTCCACCAGCCGCTGCATACGCTGGTGTAGGGGAGAAAAAACACTGGCCAGGATAAGCACAAGCAGGGTGTTGATCAACAGGCTATCGAAAAGATGCGGTGGCACCAATTTTTCCAGGATGGCATATAACACCAGGTAAATTCCGCATAAGATTGCATAGACCAGGATATAAGTCGCCCCCCGGTTGACATGCCGTTCGATCTCGATTAAGCGATGGCGGATGATGGCATAACCATAGGTTAATGGAAGGATACTTAAGAATAAGAAAGCGAAAGTATAAGGCAGGATCGGTTGCCTGAGGGCCGCATCTGGCAGAATGGTCAGGGTGATCACGGGCAATAGGCTAAGCGCGCCGCCCAGGACGACAATGCGGATCTTTCCCCGCACCCCTGGTGAAACCGTGTGGCTGAAGGCGAAAAAGAGCAAACCTACCGCTAAGAGTAAATTTCCTGTCAGGAACAATCGCACCGCAGCGAGAATACGGTCGGACCATGAACTGGCGAGAACCGCCTGCGTTCCCCAGATGAGATAAGGCGATCCACAGAGGAATGCAAGACCATATAATACGTAGAGCATAACTCTGCGGCGATGGAGCGAGATGGCTTCCGGGAAGTATAGATGAAAATGAACGGTCAATGGGCCAATTAGCCAGAGAAGGAAATTAAATAAACCAGATGTCCAGCGCGGCCCGATCCCGGACATGAGGCCGGAAGCCAGGAGTAGTGCAGTGGCCTGGCAGAACAGAAAGAACAGGTTCGAAGTCCGGTCGGAGGGTTTGAAGGATAACACGCCAACCCCGATGCCCCAAAAGGCCAGAGCTACCAGTAACGGCACCAGTTCGTTCAGGATTAGCCCTCGGGGGGGAGCCATCAGGAGAATCGTTAGAGGGATACGTTCGCCATCCCGCAAGATGATAAATTTTACCGTTTCCCCAATCTTTTTATTTGCATAGAATGGTACCGCCTCGTTAAATGGAACATCATTCACTGAAACGATCACATCCCCGTCAAGAAGTTTATTGTGTTCTCTCCCGAAAGAGTCCAGCTCGCTAATCAATCCGGTTGGCCCGAAGGTCAGGATTCCATCATGAGGATAGGTAAGCGCCAGTATACCGCTCCATACCATTAAGAATAAAGCGGCTAACGCCAGGATGAATGGGATACTGACCCACCAACGCCGCGAGACAAGCACAGCTAATAACCCTCCACTTAAATTATAACGTAGCACCGGTGAAGGTATTACACACCAAGTTGGCCCAAACTAACATTATTGTAAACCAGATCGTGGCCTCCCCGCGTCCTTGTTCGATCTAACCCCCCATCTGATCTTTGGCGAGCTCCCGCAGCAAGGAAGCCAGAATATCCCCCGCCGGAGTCACCGGTACAGCTTCTTCCAGGGCTTTAAACCCCAGCCTGAGCTGGCGTTCAATTTCGGTCGTCAAATAAAGCGCCGCCCCACTTCGATCGAGTAACTGGATCAGCTCACCAGCGGCCTGCTGGTCATCACGCAGGGTCTGCAAGCACTCCCTCAAGGTCTGCTGGGCAGGCGATGGCAGGACGTCCAAAGCATACGCCACGGCCAGGGAGCGGCCGATCCTTGGGGATAGGTCTGGCATCTCAGCGCCTGAGCCTGGCTTAAGATCTTCCAGGTCGTCCAGGATCTGCAGTAATATGCCCAGGTGGCGCCCGAAATCGCTAAACCCTTTCAAGCGCGCTAAATCATCTGTCGCCAGGCGCGCCCCGCTCCGGCAGGCCAGGGCGAAAAATTCCCCCGACTTGGCACCGGCGATCTCCAGCCACTGCTCCAGGCCGGGCAGTGGGTTGACCAGGTCAGCATGCTGCCCACTGGACATCACCAGCAGGCTCTGGTTGAAATCCTGGATCACCAGGTGTGCAACCTGGTGGGTTTGCTGATGCTCGAACAGGCGCTGCAATCCCAGGGAGGCGCTGAACAACAGCCCGGTGGCCACATTGATCGCCACTCCAGGCCTCGACGCCGCCCACCAGGCTTCAGGTTGGTCCTGGTCCTCGACGCTGTCAAAAACGTGCGCCGCCGAGTAATATAAAAGCCAGGCAGCCGCCAGATCTGCTGCCCAGCCTGGGTCACCCCCGGCAGCCTGGCAGCACAACCCCGGCAGGAGCGCAAAACGCGCCGGGTCCCGCTCGGGATCGGCGCGTCTATACTGGTCTGGTAAAGCCAGGCGCATGGACTCTCTGAAATCAGCCCATGCGCCAGACTCTATTAAATTACTCTCTATCCGGCGAAAAACGGCATCAAGAAATTGCGATTCTGTCGTCAAAGAGCATCGGTCGTATTAGAACCATCCGCGAGTGGGTTTCACCCTGGCCAGGCTCATGATCTCATCTTTGCCTTGAGCCGTGCGTGTGATCGCCTTCCAGAGGAACGCCAATTCCTCTTTGCTCAACCTCCACCCCCTCTCCGCCAAAGCGCCTTCGGGGTCGGTGCGCATGCGGGATGCGAAGTCAGTGTCGGTGGAAATTTGGTAGACAACTTGTGCGAGTGCCATTTTTTAATCTCCTCCAAACGTGGGAATATTCAGTTATTCAACGCCTCGCTGTTTTCGCAAACAGGGAGGGCTATGCCAGGCATAGCATATTAAACATCATCAGGGTAGTTAGGGGTGAAATTTAATCAAAGGCACCTCCTGAACCCGGAGTTGGGAATTCAAAACTACAAAATTAACAAATTTGATAAGCTGATACTTTTGATAACTTTATAAAAATACCAGAAAAAATAAATTAAGTCTAGTGACTTAAGTCACATCCAGCTATTACATTTTTTTCCAAACCGTTTCTATTGTATACTTCGGGGCGAATACTTGCCCAACCGAAAGGAAGCTTGCATGGCACTCAGTCACGGCACACAAGGTAAAACCATCCACACCATCGATCTGCACTTTATGGGTCTTCGCCAGGCGATCGCCGTTTATGTGATCCCCCACCAGCATGGAGCTATCCTGGTAGAAAGCGGTCCCGGATCGACCATCACAGCCTTGCAAGCGGGGCTAAAGGCACTCGAGTTGTCCATTCAAGACATCAGCGACGTTTTCCTAACCCATATCCACCTGGACCATGCCGGGGCCGCTGGCTGGCTTGCCCAGCAAGGAGCCCGCATCCACGTCCACCCGGTCGGCGCGCCGCATCTGCTCAACCCGGAGAAGTTGCTCGCCAGCGCAGGCCGCATTTACGGCGATCTGATGCATACTTTGTGGGGCGAATTCTTACCCGTCCCGGAAGGACAACTGTCCGTGCTCCAGGATGGCGGGGTAGTTGATGTGAACGGTTTATCCTTACGTGCCCTGGACACTCCCGGTCACGCCAACCATCATTTCGTCTACCTGTTCGAGGACGTGTGCTTCAGCGGAGATATTGGCGGAGTGCGCATTGGTGAGGCACCCCACCTACGCCTTCCCATGCCCCCTCCGGAATTCAACCTCGAGAAATGGCGGCAAAGCCTGGTCCGGCTGCGAAGTGAAAAATTTTCCCGAATCGCTCCCACCCATTTTGGCCTGTATGCTGATCCTGATTGGCACCTGTCCGCCGTGCAAGATGCTTTAGACGAAGTTGAGGCCTGGATGGAGGCTGTCCTGCCGCAAAGCTTGCCTGTGGAGGTGTTGAACGATCGCTTCCTGGAATGGGCGCGCAACCGGTCTTTGTCTGCCGGTCTCCCTCCCGACCTTCTAGGTGTCTACGAGGCCGCCAACCCTTCCTGGATGTCAACCCAGGGCATCCTGCGGTATTGGGAGAAATATCGCCGGTCGGAAAAGTAAACCCCTCCGATATCAATGTGCTAATGATTGGGAGATACAGCATGAGCGGACATATCCTCGTTGTAGGTGGCCTCAATATGGACCTGGTAATCAAAACACCGCGTTACCCTGAATATGGTGAAAACCTTATCGGATCGGACTTTAATATATATCCAGGTGGTAAGGGAGCAAACCAGGCGGTGGCAGCGGCGCGCCTGGGAGCCAGCGTGAAGATGGTTGGACGGCTCGGGACAGATGCTTTTGGGGAGACCTTGCTCGAGGCCGTCACCCAGAGCGGGGTCGAAACAGCATACATTCAACGAGATGCACAGGCCGCGACTGGGGTTGCCGTGATCATTGTCGACAGCCGCGGTCAAAACACAATTGTAGTAGCCCACGGAGCCAATGACCACCTCACACCCGAGGACATATCCGCCGCTGAAGATGCTTTCAGGAACGCTTCGGTAATGGTGCTTCAATTAGAAATCCCCCTTCCTGCTACCGCCCGCGCAATCCAGCTGGGAAGGAAACACGGTGCGCAGGTCGTGCTTAACCCTGGTCCAGCTCGAGTCGTCGACGCTGCCTTCCTATCCGAGGTAGACTACCTGATTCCCAACCAAAACGAGTTGGCTACCCTCACCGGGATGAAATCCATCCCAGAGGCGGTCAACACCTTACGCTCCTGGGGCGTGCAACAAGTGATCGTCACTCTGGGCAGTGACGGGGTGCTCGTTGTCGGAGACGATCTTGAAGTTAACCTACCCGCCCACCAAGTTCAGGTTGTCGATACCACCGCCGCTGGAGATTCTTTTGTGGGAGCATTTGCAGTCGCCCTGAACGAAGGCCTACCGACGCGCCAGGCCGCGGCCTGGGCAAACGCTGCCGGCGCGCTGGCAGTGACCAAAGCCGGCGCACAACCCTCTCTTCCTACGCGCGCTGAGCTGAATGCCTTTATTAGAACATCATCGCGTTGACTTTTTCGATCGTCTCGCGCGGCGGGCGGATCTGGTTCTCTTTCAAACGGTTGAGTGGGGTTTCCGTCAGATTATAGATGTCGAGCAACGAGGGTTGATCGGTGTCGATATAAATCAATCCGGTAAGGAGCAGATTTTTAGCGTTCGCCTCTTCAAGGATCGCCATCGCCCGGCTGCGGTCGGTCGGATTATGCTCGCGGCCCAATTTCTTCAATACAACCGTCGAACCATCGTGCATGGTGACATCGATCGTTTCCCCTTCTTCATACTCCACCAGGATTTCTTCCATCGGCGGCACGTAGGACAGCTCATGTAAAGCCACTTCGTGATCCTTGCCCCAGGCGTATGAGTGCATGGAGGTGTCGGTGTTATTGAAGGTCACACAAGGGCTGATGATATCCAACACGGCAATGCCACGATGACTGAGGGCAGCTTTGATCAATTCCTTCACCTGCTTGGGATCCCCGGCGAAGGATCGGGCGACGAAGGTGGCGTTTCCGACCACCGCCTCCCAGGCGATATCCACCGGCATGTACGGGTTCGTGCCATAGCCCTTGAGCGTCAAGCCGGTCTCAGCCGTGGCGGAGAACTGGCCTTTGGTCAGGCCATACACCCCGTTGTTTTCAATGATATAGACCAGGGGCAGGTTGCGACGCATGACATGCTTGAACTGCCCCATGCCAATGCTGGCCGTATCGCCATCCCCGCTCACTCCCAGGCTAACCAGGGTATGGTCACCAAACATGGATCCTGTGGCCAGGGAGGGCATCCGTCCATGCAGACCATTAAAACCAAAAGATCGTCCCAGGAAGTAGGCCGGGCTTTTGCTCGAGCAGCCGATCCCGCTAAACTTCAGCAGGGATTCGGGGTGGATATTGAGTTCATAGCAGGCGGCGATGATCTGGCTGGAGATCGAGTTATGCCCGCAGCCCTGACATAGGGTGCTCGGTTGACCGCGGTAATCCGCCTTTTCTAAACCAATCAGATTGACTTGCACTTTGGGATGAGTCGCCTGGTCAACCATGGTTATCTTACCTCCTTGGCCGGCTTATTAGCCGCCTCTTTAGCCTTGATCGCCTCTTCAATCCAGCGTGCTGTCAATGGCAGGCCATCCAGGTGGGCCAGCGAGATCAATTTCACGCATTGAGCGGAATACTCCAGTGACAGGAGCTGGTGCAGCTGACCGTCACGGTTCATCTCGACTACGTAGACTTTTTCATGGTCGCGCACGAAATCGGTCACCTCTTGCGTAAACGGTATGGCACGGATGCGCATAAAATCTGCCTTGATACCGGCCTGCGCCAGGTGGTAGCGCGCCTCCTGGACGGCTGATTCCGTCGAACCGAATGCAACGACTCCGATGTCTGCCGCCTCCACTGTCTCAATGACCGGTTTTGGTACGTACTCGCGCGCCGTTTCGAATTTCTTACGCAGGCGCAGCATGTTGCGTTCGTACTCTGCCGCGCCTTCGGAATAACGGGCGAATTCATCATGACCAGTGCCGCGTGCGAACCAGGCGCTGCTCGGATAGCGATTACCTGGGATCGTCCGGTATGTGATCCCATCGCCGTCGACATCCTTGTAACGTGCCCACTTGCCATCCAGCTGCTCCAGGTCCTTTTCCCAGAGGACTTTGCCGCGGTCCATCGGTTCAGCGGGGTATTCAAATGGCTGGGTCATCCACTGGTTCATACCGATGTCCAGGTCGCTCAACACCAGGATCGGCATCTGTAACCGTTCGGCGAGGTCGAAGGCGCGCCAGCCAAACTCGAAGCACTCTTTTGCTGAACCAGGCAAGAGGATAACGTTCTCCGTATCTCCGTGCCCCATGAAATACACCATGGTCAGGTCAGCTTGGGAGGTGC
This sequence comes from Anaerolineales bacterium, assembly GCA_035291705.1. GTDB lineage: Bacteria > Chloroflexota > Anaerolineae > Anaerolineales > UBA4823 > DATDRM01. The sequence continues at coordinate 6,115 of DATDRM010000022.1, read as the reverse complement.
GAGTGGGAAGGCCCGTGCTGGGTCCCACGCGCTGAACGTCCCAAATCACCACCGGCACCTCAGCGTAATAAGCCAGACCGACATACTCGACCATCAAGCTGAGTCCCGGCCCAGAGGTAGAGGTCATTGCGCGCAGGCCAGCCCAACCGGCGCCGACCGCCATGCCGATCGCTGCCAGCTCATCTTCAGCCTGGACGACTGCATAGGTGTTCTTACCCGTCTCCGGTTCTTTACGCAATGTTGGTAAGTATTCAGTGAGTGCTTCCGCCAGGCTGGTGGCAGGGGTGATCGGGTACCAGGCAGCAAACTGCACGCCACCATAGATAGCACCCAGAGCGGCTGCCGTGTTGCCGTCCGCCATAATGTATCCCCGCGTGGCATCCATCGCTTCGATCCGGTAGGGGTCGCGTTTCTCGAGGTGATCGGCAGCCCAGTTGGCCGCTTTTTGCACCAGATTAAAGTTCATTTCAATCGGCTTTTGCTTGCCTTTGAAGTGGAACTCCAGGGCCTGATATATCTTGTCCAGGTCGATGCCCAACATTTCCGCCACTACGCCAACATAGACCATGTTGGCGATGTAATTCTTCAGGTTGGGCGAAACATCTGTCTCCTTGACCAGTTGCTTGACCGGCATGGGATATAAGACCACATCATCGCGGGTGATCGGTAGACGGATGTCATCGCTGTAGAAGAATGCGCCTCCCGGTTGTACTTTCGACAGATCTTGCGTGAAAGAATCCGGGTTCATGGCTACCACGATCTCGTGCTCATCACGCCGCGCCAGGAATCCATCTCTATTCACGCGGATGGTGTACCAGGTAGGCAAGCCCTGGATATTTGAGGGGAACAGGTTCTTGCCTGAGACCGGGACCCCCATTTTAAACAAGGCGCGCAAGATCGTCAGGTTGGATGTCTGGCTGCCCGAGCCATTGGGCGTGCCGACAGTGATCGAAAAATCGTTCACGATAGACCCAAGCCGTGTAGACGGTTCAATTTCAATGATTGGCTGCGCAGTTGTCATCGATCAAAGCTCCTTATCGTGCATGATCACAGTCACACCATTCTCGCCTGCCACGGCGCGGTGGCGAAGCAGATCGGTATGCACCAATAATGCATTGTAGCCCGCCTCCAAATCTCCCTTACAGATGGCATCCACCATGCGCTGGTGGTAACCCCAAACTTCTTCCAGGTAAGAATAATCCGCGTATAAATTCAGACCAACCGCTTCATAAGCCTCCCAAAAAGCTTCCAGAATGCCAGTCACAAACGGGTTGTCTAGTCGCCGGTAGATGGTAAGGTGCAGTTCGCGATGCTCAACATGCGGGATGTGGATCTGTGTGCCGCGCAGCTGCTCCCAGGCGCGCCCCATTAAAGCGCGCAGAGTCTCGTGATCCTGTCGCGTGAGCAGCCCGACGGCCTGGTACCAGTAACAGGTTTCGACATTCCGGCGCAGGTCAGCAAATTTGTGAAAATATTCCTGATCTAGGGTGATAGCATAAGCCAGGCTCTGCCTGACAGCTGGTAAAAAGGTGTACGGAAGGCGGCGGATGCCGGTGCGCGGTCTGGCTTCCACAAAACCTAAGGCCCGGGCTACCTCCATCTGCTCGCGCAAGGTGGATACGCTCACCTGTAATTCCTGGCTTAGCTCGCCGAGCGATGGCAGGCGAGAGGCACGTTCCCCCTCGGTAGGACTCGCCGCCAGGTAATCCAGGAACTCAGAAGAAAGTTGTTTCCGTGCCATTATCGTAGTGTTCCAAATATAAATAGGATTAATCTGATTATTCGGACGAATAAAATTTTATCACCCCTCCCCTTTTCTGTCAAGATAGCGATGATATCAACGGTCTGGCTTCCCGATGATCTATGGATCCCCCTACAGGTCGTTCCTCACATAAAGCTTAACCTTGTCTTTTATTTCGATCAGGCGGTAATTCTCGGCCAGGTATTTTTCCAACGCCGGAAATTCGAACCTCCCGATCAGCACTTGCTCAGGCAAATATTGGATGACTATCGCCAACACCTCCACCTCATCGAGATTGCCTGTCTCCACCCGCTTCAAAGAAAACACTGCCAGCTCAGGCGGCACCGGGAGGCCAGCCCGGAAGGCATACATCGGCAGATCGGTGACAACCCATTCTGTCTGGGGGGCAAACTTGATCATCTTTCGCAAAAAAGCTTCTTTGTCTGGGCCCAACTCAAGATCGGAGGCGGAAATTGCCGGTAGAGGACTGAGCAGGCTGATAGGTTCCTGATACCGGAATGTGAAGAATGTTGCGGCCAAGCTGATCAGGGCCGCGATACGCAGCAGGCCATTCGTGTTGGGGCGAAGATGTGAGCGGATGATCTGCAACAGCAATCCAGCCGCCTCCACAACCGCGCTCGCTGCCAAAATGGTGGCCGGGATCGTGACCAACAGCTGGTGGTGGTCCCAGACCGGGCTGTGAAAGTAGAGCAGTCCATAAGCTGCGACCATCCACGCCAATGGGTACAAGACCAGCCAGCGCTTCGCCTGCAGCGAGAACAAGGCGCCAACCAATGCCAGGATCAACAATGGGATGACATTTTTGAGATGCCAGTTAATGGTCAATGCGACATTATCCCTGAACCCCTCGACATTCTCGGCGAAGAGATGCGTCTCCAGGAGTTGGGGTACATTGGCGGGACCTACCAGGAGCAGGCCCCCCAGGAGCGTGAATCCGGCGAAGACCGCGCTCCAAAGCGCAGGGGGAACAAGCAGCTTGCGCCAGTTCAGATCTCCCTTGTAGCGGGCATACTCACCGGCCACAATGCCCAGGACGAAGATCACGGCCAGAAAGCCAGTGATCAGTTTGATCAGCACGGATAAGCTCAAGGCGATGGCTGAAAGAGCCAACCAGATCGGCTTGCAGCGCAGATGCCAAAGCGTCAGAGCGAGCAATGAGCAGATTGCGAGGCTGAGTCCAGGCAGGCCGGCCATGACCGCCGCGCTGAGAATCAAATACTTGGGCAGAAGGAAGATCAAAAGCACCCCAATCAGGGCGGTCGTGCTCCCCCACACCAACCTCATGGAATGAAAGGCCGCCCAAAGCAGGAGACACGACAACAGCACGACCAGGAAACGGGCTGCGCCAACTTTGTAGCCAAAGAAGTGGATCACCCCAGCCAGGAGATGTGTAAAGAGCGGCGGCTGGTCGCTCCATATTTCACTGTACAGGGAATACTCGCGCTCCAGCAGCATGGCTTTCATAAGTTCCATGCCCTCATCGGTGGAAAATTCAAACCTGGTGCGGGAGGGGAAGAAAAATACTACGATCAGCAGGAACGCCAGCGGTACTGCCAGCTGCCAGAAATTTGAATTCAGCCTCCAAGGCCTGTGTTCGTCCATTAACGTTTTTCAATGTCTAAGATACGTTCGAACGTTTCAACGTTCTAACCTTCCAACGTTTCGATCAATAGCATCCTATATCTTAACCCCCCAAGAACTCCGCGGCAGCCGAGGCCATCAAGGCTGCTGCTGGCGGCAAGACTTCTTCGTCGAAATCGAAGCGCGGGTGATGGTGAGCAGCGTTCAGGCCTTTCCCAGCATTGGCCGACCCGATCAGGAAGTAACACCCTGGGATGTCTTGCATCATCTCGGCCATATCCTCCGAGACCATGGTGTGCTCGGCAGTGTCCACCTGGCTATCTGGCAAGAGCCTCGCCGCCACGGCCTGTATTCGCTGCGCAACCCCGGCGTCATTGACCACCGCTGGTGTCAGCGGCCGCACCGCCACCTCTGCCTGGCAACCCATGGCCTGCGCCACACCGGTCACAACCTGGTTGAAGCGCTCTAGCACCAGAGAGCGCACCTGCGGCTCGAAGGTGCGGATCGTGCCCTGCATCTCGACTGTAGAGGGGATCACATTGAAAGCCTCACCCCCCTTGACGGATGTTACCGATACCACCGCCGATTCCAGCGGGGCGACGTTGCGGGCGACAATACTCTGCAAGGCGGTGATGATCTGCGCCGCCGCCAGAAGCGGGTCGATCGCCAGGTGCGGTGCCGCACCATGCCCGCCGCGCCCGCTGATCCGCACCTGAAACAGATCGCCAGCCGCCATCAGCGGCCCCACCGAGATGCCCAGCCAGCCGGAAGGCTTTTCGTTCCACAGGTGCAAGGCCAGCGAGATGTCAGGCTTTGGGTTCTCTAGCACGCCATCGGCGATCATCGCCTGCGCCCCACCCAGGCCCTCCTCTGCTGGCTGGAAGACAAACTTAACCATGCCGGCCAGCGATCCGCGTTGAGCTTCCAAGATGCGCGCCACCGTCAGCCCGATGGCTGTATGCCCATCATGCCCGCAAGCGTGCATCACACCTGATCTTTCAGAACTGTATTCGGCCCCGGTTTCCTCCTGGATCGGCAAAGCATCCATATCGAAACGCAACAGCACTACCGGCCCCGGCCGCGCACCCTCCAGCAAGGCGACGACACCGGTCTTACCCACCCCGGTAGTTACCTCCAATCCTAACTGGTTCAGCTCACGCGCCACGATCCCCGCCGTGCGTACTTCCTGGAATCCCAGCTCCGGGTAGCGGTGGAAATCCCGCCTCGATTGGCGTGTATATTCAAATAATGCATACGCCTCGTTCAAGTAGTCAACCATCTCTATCTCCAAGGCTAAAAATAAAAGGATGAAGGATGAAAAGGAAATGAGTCTTCATCCTCCACCCTCCCGCCTTCATCCTTCAACCAAGTACCAAGCGTTTGAAGTACTCCTCATAGCGCGGGTTCTCCGGCGTGGTGTCCGGCGTACGCCGGGCCCGCATCCGCTCAGCCAGCGCCAGCGGGTCGCCGATCTGACTCTTATGTTCGAAGAGGGCGCGGATCTTCGTCTCCCAGTATGCACTCACATCCAGGGTGATGTTTGGTTCCTTGGGAGCCGAAACCCACACCTCGCGCACGATATGCGGTTCCAGATTCTCGTCGCGCCACAGCTCAACGAAATTGAGATGATCGCGCGCCGCCGGGAAGACCGCGTCCAGCGTCGCCTGGCCCGCCGCGCGGTGGTCAGGGTGGTTCAGAAGAGTCTCGCGCACATATAGATTTGTCGGGTCGCAGGTGACCAGCACATCAGGCTGTTCCTGGCGGATCAGGCGCGTGATGTCCCGCCGCAACTTGAGATCAGCCACCAGGTAACCATCCGGGTAATCCAGGAAGCGCACTCGCTTCACTCCCAACACCGCAGCCGCAGCCAGCTGTTCGGCCTGGCGCAATGAACAGAGCTCTTCGGGGAGCAAGTCGCGGTCTTTTGTGCCTTTATCGCCGCAGGTCAACAGACAATATGAAACCTGATGCCCGCAGGATGTCCAGCGGGCGATACTGGCCCCGCAAAAGAATTCGGGGTCGTCCGGATGGGCGAGCACTACCAGGATATGTTGTGAGGTCTCCCAATGACCAGGCAGAATTGTATCGCTCATTGAGGTTGCTTACCGCAGTCGCAGTCGCCCCCCTCGTGTTTATCACACGGTGCTTCCGATTTCCGCCGCAAAGCTTCAATCTCATCCCAGGGCTGCAGATCCAGACGAGCAAATTCCTGCACACCGGCCTCATCCAACTCAACCACAGCGGTATCTTTCAAGGGAAAAACATCCACCACTTTACCTTCCCCCTGGGGCGTGACCACGCGCTTCCCGCGCTTCGGGAGTTGCTTGCGGGCTTCGACATACTGTTCGTACTCGTAGACTAGGCAACAGCGCAGGCGGCCGCACATGCCGGTGATCTCAGATGGTGTCAAAGAGATACCCTGCTCCTTAGCCATCTTGATCGAGATCGGGCTGAACTCGGTCAGAAACATCGAGCAGCAGCGGTTTTCCAGGCCGCAGGCTCCCATCCCGCCCAGCAGCTTGGCCACATCGCGCGGCCCGATCTGGCGCATCTCGACTCGGGAGCGCGGGTAGACTCGCTGGATCGCGTTGCGCAGCGCCCGCAGGTCTATCTTCTCCTCGGTCTCTGTGCTGTATAGAAAAGACAGGCGCGACCCGTCGAAGGTGTAGTCTGCGGCGACAATTTTCACGCCCTTCAGCTTCAATTCGGCGGCTTTGGCGCGGCAATTGATCATCGCCTCCAGCTCTTTTTGTTGCCACAATTGCCGCATCA
>DATDRM010000021.1:0-4116 GCA_035291705.1 Anaerolineales bacterium | reverse complement strand
GATCTTGGTCAGCTTGAGGCGCCCGCTGGATTTGATCTCCTTGACCATCGCGCCGAGGGTGTCGACATGGGCGGTGAGGGCGCGCGGCGAGCCGGAAGCCTTCCCGGCCCAGGTCGCCACCAACGCCCCTTTGCGGGTGTGAGTAACCTGCAAGCCTGGGAAGCCAGAAAGGGCCTGCTTGACGCGGGCGATCGCCTGGTGGGCGAAGCCGGTCGGGCTGGGAGTGTTGAGCAGGTCGGTAAGGAATTGGAGTAGATAGTCGGTGTCAATAGGTGGAAGACTCATTGTGACCCGATAATCGCAATTATGCCATTCATTGAGGATGACCCGAGGAATAGGTTAAGGTTGGACAGAAGTTATCTGGGTTCATCTCCGTTACCCTTTTTCTTCTTGATAAATATTGAAGTTTAGACTAAATCCATATTTTGTGGTTTTCAGGGCAGATTTCCAGCTTCAGATTGCCATATATGTGATCTAACCCAAATTAATCTAAAGTCGAATATATAGGATCACTAACATCAACTGGGAATATACCAGTTTCATCCATCTCTAGATTAAGCCGACAACGTAAGAGCCAATTATAGAGCTGAGCAGATTCGAATTCTCGAAATAGTGCTACAGCCAGAGGTATACCGCTTCTAACTTCTACGACAACCCACATTATTTCTTCATTGTTGTTAAACATTAATATCCCTCCTCGCTATTCTCTGATGCCAATTGAATACATCATCATATTCAAGGAAAGTACACAACTCACTCAGCCCACTCATCCTAAATGTTGGTCGATTGATTTGCCTTACGAAGAGTGAACGTCTTTCAGCGTTGGCAACGACACTAAATCTTGAACGTAGATTGGGTGCGACTAAATGAATATCGTTAAATCTTAACAATCCCGAATAAACGGGAGTTGAATGCTCCACTTCAAAAAAAGCCCTTAATTCGTTCGAGCCTCTCTGAATCCATATAACATCGATTTCATGCAAGATGGATTCAACATCTCCAAACCCATAAGGGAAAAATTCTCTACAAGCAAATTGGCGAGCAAGTGCCCAATCCAACCTGGTCCGATCATCTGGGGGTATCCAAACATCATAATTCTTGGTCATTCCAATTGAGCCCAGAAGAGTTTGAATTTGAGAGTGAGATAAATCTGGTATTTGGTTCAGGGTTGATGAATCGACCAAAGTTTCCAATTGATCCCATCCGAAATATCCTTCAACGTTAAATCGTCCTGCCCTCGCAATGTAAAGTTCAGTACCATCATTCTCTAATATTATTTGTACTTTATATTGCCCATCATCTGCTGGTGTGGTTGACTGAAATACATCTTCATATTCCGAATAAGGTACTATTAACGGTTCGGTCTGTCCATCCCACAGGAAGCAGAGTAATGAAGGATAGCCCTCAAGTTGTTGAAGATCAATTTCCCTTAAACCGTACCAAGTGCGTCCCCCACTGTGGGTTTTGGAATATCGCACGTATAAACGGATGTTACTTCCTTCGACCTTGTATAATGAGCGGCTACCACTAAATTTACTGACCTTTCCGCAACGGATTGTCAATTCATCTAGGAAAGCGGACTTAAGATCGTTTCCCATACCTTACCCCTTTTATTACTACATTTTTTCAAACGCCGCAATAACTTTCCGCCAATCCTCTGGAATGGGCAGTGAGCGGGCGTCCCGGTAGTTGTAGGTCACCAGTACGCTCGACCCGCTGGCCAGGCGCTTCCCGTTTTCGGCGTCCTCCAACAGGTAGTCCATGGTCAAACTTTTATTCCCCAGGCGAGAAACGCGCACACCGACGCGCACTTTCTGACCATAAAGGATGGGTGAGTTGAATACTACCTGGGCTTCCGCCAGGATAATGCCGATGTCCAGGAAAGTACCGCCCGGCCATAAACCGAGCGACTGGATATAAGCGATGCGCGCCTGCTCCATATAAGTCAGATAACAGGCGTTATTGACGTGCCCTTGCGGGTCCAGATCGCCGTAACGGACTTCGATAGGGTGAAAGAAACGGAAATCGGGCATATGAAGATTATACACTTGGAGGGGTGAAATGTGAAACGTGAAGCGGGAAACGTGATGCGTGAAATGTGAAGGGTGAAGGGTAAAGCGTGATGGGTGAAATTTAATGGTTTTGTTCCGCTTTTCACGTTTCACGAACCAGGCAAGCCGTCTGCGGTATAATGGGGCGCATGGAAAATCCTGACCTTAGTGAGACCCGACCCGTCACGAAAAGTGACGATACTATTCCAGCACCCCTCAGCGCTGAAACGCCTTCGCCAGCTGGCAGCCGGGAGGATACCGTGGCCGTACCTGTCTCCCAGGAGGCGGGAGGGGACGCCATCCCGCCAGAAGAGAAACCCGCGGCTCCAGGGCGATCCCGCTTCTGGGCCTGGTTGGTTATGCTCAGCTTGCTGGCTTTATTTGTAATTGGCGCGGCGAGCGCGTATGGAGGCTACCTCTCCGGCATCCAGCGGCGCACGAGTTTCGAAGCTACCCAGGTGGCCTCGAAAGTAGGCGAGCAGTTCCAGCTGGGCGTACAGGATCTGCAAGCCGGACATTATGAACTGGCTCGCCAGCGCTTTGAGTATGTGATCAATCTTGACCCGGATTACCCTGGCGTCACCGAGAATCTGGCCGCGGTGCTGCTGCAACTGAATACCACTGCAACCCCGACCGCGGTCTCCACCCCGACATTAACGCCAACCGTCGATCTGCGCGGGGCGGAGGAGCTTTTCTCCCAGGCACAGGTTTTACTCGCCGACGGGAAGTGGAGCGAAGCCATCGACACCCTGCTCAAATTGCGTAAAAACGAGCCTTCCTTCCAGGCGGTGGAGGTCGACTCGATGCTCTACGTGGCTCTACGCAACCGCGGCGTGCAGAGGATCTTGAGCGAAGGCGATCTGGAAGGCGGCACCTACGACCTTGCCCTGGCCGAACGCTTCGGCCCGCTCGACGTGGAGGCCAGCAATATGCGCACCTGGGCCGACCTGTACGTCACCGGGGCCAGTTTTTGGGGACTGGACTGGTCGCAGGCGGTTTTCTATTTTGGCCAGCTGCTGCTCGTCGGTCCGAACCTGCGCGACAGCACCAATCTGACGGCGACGGAGCGTTTCCGATTGGCTTCGATTAAGTATGGCGATTTCCTGGCTGAAAACAAAGAGTGGTGTAAGGCCCTAGAGCAATATGCGGCTGCGTTTAACATCGGCACCGATCCATCGGTCGAACCAACCGCTGCCTGGGTAGCCCAAAAATGCGAAGGGGGCGAAGAACCAAAAGAAGAGGAAGAACCGCCGACCGAGACGCCGCCAACGCCGGGAGAAACCCCGCCAGCTGAGACGCCAACCCCCGAGCCGCCGACGCCAGAACCGACGCCGGGACCCACACAAGAACCATCCCCAACGGAGCCTTACCCACCGCCCGCTACCCTATGAGCACACAGGTAGGAGTACCCCCTGTTTGGGCGCTCAGCCTGGCCTATTGGCTCCACATGCTGGCCACCATCCTGTGGGTCGGGGGCCTGTCTGCGGTTGTCTTGCTGGTCCTGCCGGCTGCCAGGCAGGGTCTGGAGGCTGAGCAGTACGCCCGCTTGCTCGATAAAATCCAGCGCCGCCTGGACCCCTTGGGATGGTTGAGCCTGGCGGTCTTACTCGGCACCGGCTTATTCCAGATGAATGCTAATCCCAATTACACTGGCCTCCTGGCGATCGGCAGTCGCTGGGCTGTCGCCATCCTGATCAAGCACCTGGTATTCCTGGTGATGATCGCAGTCAGCGCGTACCTGACCTGGGTATTGTTACCCACCCTGCGCCGCATCACCCTGCTGCGCGCCAGGGGCCAGGAGGTCGCAGGAGCTGAACGCCTGGCGCGGCGAGAGAGATTGCTCCTGCGCCTCAATTTGATCCTGGGGGTGATCATCCTGGCTTTAACCTCCCTGGCGCGCGCCTCCTAATCCCATCTCAACCAACACGCTTCACGTTATCCGTTTCACTTCGGCTTGGGCATCTTATAAAACGTATACGGCTCGTCAGGATAATAGTGATAAACCGACCGGTCAGGGTAGGCTTCTGCCACAGCACGGTCTGGTCTATCTCCCCGGCTGAAGATA
>DATDRM010000020.1:0-7007 GCA_035291705.1 Anaerolineales bacterium | reverse complement strand
AGGAAAAAGGCCAGGAAGAGCAGCCCCATTCTGCCTTGAATCGTAGGAATCTTCATTACATCAGACCATTTTCAGCCCGGCTAAAGGATGGTTCGGGTGCGTTTATTTTACCATTGCCTCAATCGATATCGGTGTGACCATTGCCACAAATTGGGTATGAAAGGTAAAATCGGGGTTGAAACCAGGCAGAGGAGATCAAAAGAACTTTATGAGCAACTTTTATGTCCCCGAAAGCGCTATGATCATCGTGGCACACCCCGACGACATCGAATTTTCCTGCGCCGGCACCGTGGCGCGTTGGGTGAAGGCCGGGGCGCGCGTCATATATGTGCTGTGCACCAGCGGTGAGGTAGGGATTGCCGAGAAATTGATGACCAAAGAAAGAGCAGCCCAGATCCGGGAAGCCGAACAACTGGCGGCGGCTGAGATCGTCGGTGCCAGGGAGGTGGTCTTTCTGAGAGAACCTGATGGGATGCTGCAGCCCACGCTGGAGCTGCGTAAAAAAATCGTGCGGGAGATCCGCCGCTTCCGGCCGGAAGTTGTGGTGTGCGGCGACCCGACTATTGTCTGGGCGGGCGATGACTATATCAACCACCCCGACCACCGCGCGGCGGCGACCGCCGCCCTGGATGCGACTTTTCCAGCCGCGGGACAACCGCACCTGTTCGAAGAACTGGCCGATGAGGGGGTGGAAGCTCACAAGCCACGCAAGGTGTATGTAATCGAGTGGGGGCCAGGCGACCTGTTCGTCAACATCGAGGCGACGATTGACCTCAAAATCGCTGCGCTGCGCGCCCATAAAAGCCAGATGAAGGATTGGGATCCGGGGCCAACGATTAAGGAATGGGCAGCAGAGAGTGCCAAAGGCAAAGAGATGGCCTACGCTGAAAGCTTTCGCGTGGTCACCCTGGAGAACGATGAGAGTTGGGAGAAGAACAAGGGGCGGGTAGCGAGTGACTGAGCCGAGGATGACGGCTTGAGCGCGTTTCGCACCAGAAACTAACTCATCTGCGCCAGGAGCTCAACCAGCTCGCTCAAGGTCGAGATAACTGCGTCGGATTGGAGGGTGTCGGCGTGGGCGCGGTTGGCTGGGACATCGGCGCGACGCGTGAGCCAGATGCTGAACAGGCCGGCGTTCTTCGCTCCCAGGATATCCGCGCCCAGGGTGTCGCCGACCATCGCCACTCGATCAGGTGGAATCCCCCAATTTTCCAGCGCCAGGCTGAAGATACGCGGGTTGGGCTTGCGGATACCGGCCGCGGCCGAGCTCAGTATGAAGTCAAAGTATTGGCGGATGCCAGCCTTATCCACCAGGGCCTGGACGTTATCGTCGTCAGAGGCGTTGGAAATTATGCCTAATCTGTATCCTTCTCGGTGGAGAAGGCTCAAGGTGGAGATCGTATCGGCTTCCAGCTGCCAGTGAGCCTCCGAGACAGCATACATGGCTCGCAGGACCGTGCGGATTAAGCCAGCGGGGACTTGCGCATAGCCCCAATCGGCCAGCAGCGTGCGCAGGATATGAGCCGTTGTGTATTCGATGAACGCAGACTCGCGCTCTGTGAAGTAATCGCTCAGACGGGTACGAAAGTCTTTCAAAAAGGCCTCTTCTTCTAGATTCAATCCAGCCAGATTCAGATGATGCAGCAGCTCGGCGTCTGCCTGGGCGAAGACCAGCGGGCGGTCACCATCAAAGTAAATCAGGGTATTTCCCAGGTCGAATAGCAGGGCATCGAAGGGGCGCATTAATACCCTCGCAGCGGGTCGACAGTGTTTAGCAGGGGTGCCCCGGCCAGGTAGCGGGCAAGGTTATCGGCGAACAGCACAATGGCTCGCTGGTCATAGAATGGAGAATTGCCGGAAATGTGAGGGGTGAGCAGGACATTGGGAAATTTCCAGAGCGGGCTGTCTGCTGGTAGAGGCTCCTCGGGGAAAACGTCCAGGGCAGCCCCGGCGATCTTGCGCTCGCGCAAGGCGAGCAGCAAGGCAGGATGGTTTACTATCCCGCCGCGTGAGACATCCACCAGAAAAGCGGTGGGCTTCATGACGGCCAGCTGCTCAGCGCCGATCAAGTCACGTGTCTTGGGTGTGAGAGGCACGGCGACGACTACGAAGTCGCATTCCTTGAGCATGGATCGCAAGGCCTGGGGCGGGTAAAGACGGTGCAACAGATCGCCACGCGGGTCTCCCAACCCTTCTGGGAGGTACCCGGAATCATCTGGGTGCATGGCGTCGCGCTTGGAGGCCAGGATAGTGGCGCCAAAAGCATGCAACAGGCGCGCCACCTCGCGGCCGATGCTGCCAAAGCCCACGATACCGACTGTGCTGTCGCGCAGCTCCAGTGGGAGGAAGCGCTTGAAGCGCTCGCGCGGCCACTCAGCCCGTTTTTGGTGGTCGACCAGGTCTGGCAAACGATGGCCGAGTGCCAGGCACATTAGAACCACATGCTCGGCAACCTGGGTGGCTGCCGCACCGCTGAGCGAGGTGGCGACCAGTTCGGGCTTGCGCAGGATGGGTTCATCGATGGCGCGCTCCAATCCCGCCCAGTGGAACTGGATCCAGCCTAGCGCGGGCGCCTGGTCAGGTTTAGGCAGCACCCGATCGGTGTACAGGATTTCGGTACGCTGCCAGATCTCAGCTGGGATGTCCTCGGGTTTGCTGGCTTTTTGCAAGGTGAGGCGCAGGCGCGGCGAAACCGCCTGGAGCTGACTGACCAGCTCTTCGGTGAAGGGTAAAGTAATTAAGACCTCGATGGGAGAATTCATTTTATCCTTTCCGGGCTACAAAAAATCACTCCTCAAAATCAACCTCACCGAGATACCCCATCTCGGCCAATGCTGCCAGCACCTTTTCACGGGCGCCAGGCTTGACGATCACTGCCGTAGGGCCGAGCGGCTCTCCGAGGAAGCGAGCGGCGGGGGAGGCGCGCAACTCCTTTAGGATATCGGGTGAGCTCAAGCGCAGCACTAGCACCTGCTTCAAGTTAGCCTGGCTGCCGTGCTCATCCCAGCGTTCCAGGGCCTCGACCAGGGTGGGGGGAACAGTCGCGGCGTGGCGACGTATCAGGGCGAGCAGGTGGTTCACCCGCAGCCCTTGCAGGCGGGCACGTGCCAGGGAGCCTGGGGTCAAGCGATAGCGGTAAACCGCTCCTTTTTCACCTTCCCAATCACAGAAACGAGCCACCTGATAACGGACGGCGCGCGGCACCCGGCGGGAGAGACGCAGGCGGGCATCTGACCTGACCAGGATGGTCTCCGCTTCGGAAGGCAGTCCATCTGGCGGATAGCCCTCAAGCAGAGCCGCTGCCCAGGCTGAAAAGCGGAAGGCTGAAACACGTTCGCCCGCAACCGGCACGGCCAGGTCAACGATCGCAAGCCAGTGCAAAGGGCCAGCGATCAGATAGCGGATCAGCGCTCCATCTACCTGATCCCAATGCTCGAAACCACGCAGATATTCTTCGGTGTCACGCGCCCGGATAAACCAGGAGTCATAATCACCCGCCGGGCGTTGGAAATCAGGGGAGTGTTGGCGTACGGCGGCGACGAATGACTCCAGGCTCCACCAGGTGTCCTTTGGTACAAAAGATAAGAGCCCTAAGAGAGAGCGGCGGGCGCGAAGTGGGTCGTTTTCCCATTCCCCCTCCAGACTCAACTCCTGAATCAGGGCCAGCTCGTTAAAGTCTGAGCTGTTCAACCAGGCGCGAGCCAACTGGGCGAGGGCTGTACCGCGCCCGGCCTCCAGGAAGGCACGCGTCGGCTCTGGTAGAGGCAAGCTTTGGGAATCCAGCAGGCCAGCCGCGGAAAGCAGGGAACGCAGGGGTAGAGGGGATAGGGGAATAGGGGAGAGGGGAGTATTGATCTGTGAGAAGGAAAGCGACTCCAAAGATATATTCAGGCGGAGGGCGGCGAGCAGCGTGCAGGCGTCATCCAGAATGCGGTCGGAGGCCAGGATGGGAAGGGCGCGCTCAATGGGAGAGGCCTGGCGCCCCAAAGGCTGTGATGGTTCGCCTTGAAAGGCGGGCAACAAGCGCATCATGTCGTCCGGCAGGTAGGCGAACTCTTGCGGGCCGGCCGGAGTGTCAAAAAAAGCGCGCCCCACCAGGGCGCGGTACCACAACATTTCGACTGGAGAGATTGGGTTCAGGTAGGGCTTTTCACGATCGCGCCGGGCAGGCCCCATTTCTCGCACCGTCCCATAACGGCGGGTGAAGAGCGACCAGGCCAGGCGGCCCTGGTTGCGCAACAGATCCTGGAGAGCGACCTGGGCTTCGGTGGGCAAGGCGTCGACCACTTCGGCGACAAGCTGGCGGTCAAGCAAGGCCGGTGCCAGGAGCTCCAGGGCTGAGCGCGCCTGCGGGGCGCCCAGCTCCACACCCCACAAGCCGGCGATGATCTGCAAATGGCTCAGATCTTGACTTTGCAGGCTGTGGATTAAATCTGGCATGTCTACGCTTTACGTGTTACGCATTCACGTCTCACGTACCACGTTTCACGTTAAACAATTACTTCAAGTGCGCTCGGTAAAATCTCCGCAGATAGCTGGCGCACGTCGGTGCCAAAGCCGGCGAAAATCTCGCCATCGATATGGATATATAGCGGGCGTTCAGATTGCAGCTTCAGTTCCTGGAATTTTCCCATCCGCACCTGGGGGAAACGGCCATGGGTGCCGTTCATCACTTCCGGGATCAGGCGGAACATCATCGGTCGAGAAACCCGGCGAATAGCGACATAATCCAGCTGGTTATCGTCGTTGCGGGCGTCTGGCGCTACGAAGAATCCACCTCCTTCGCGGGGCCCATTGCATAATACGATCATCAAGGTCTCTTCAGCCCAGCTTTCGCTGTCTGTTGTGATTTGCAGGCGGGGCGCGTCATGGTTGAGCAAGATCGTCTGCACCACGGCGACGAAATACATGAGGAACCCATGCACGAGTGTAATTTTGCGTGAGCGGATGGTCACCGTACCATCGAAGCCAACCCCCAAGGTGTTATCCCAATACTCGCTCCGCCCGTGCCCATCCACGGCCAGGCCCAGGTCGATTTTCTTGGGCTGGCCAGTGAAGACTTGACGCATGGCGAGCTCCGGGCGGGATGGCACACCGACGTTGTGGGCGAAGTCATTGCCGGAGCCAACCGGCACCACGCCCAGGCGGGGGCGACGCTCTACCGGCACCTGCATCAGGCCATTGACCACTTCATGGGTGGTGCCGTCTCCACCGACGGCGATAACCAGTTCATACCCCTCTTCTGCGGCCTGGCGGGCCAGCTCAGTGGCGTGGGTAGGGTAGACGGTTCCTGTCCAGTCGGCGCCGCCGAACTCTTCAACGATCGGGCGCAAGTCAGCGCCCCAATGCCAGGCGCGCCCCAGGTCAGCATTGGGGTTGAGGATCAATTTGGCTTTATGTTTTGGCATGGCACCCTCAATAACGATTTTTTACTTCTGCGACCGGTAAGACCAGGTATCCCTCTTCAGGATCGCCTAATAGAGAGATTTGCTCGGGCTTTGTCCCGGCAAGCCAGGCAGTATAGGCTGCTACCAGGGCGTCCAGTTCTTCCGCAGAGTAGAGAATATCGAGTGGAAGGATCCCTTGCAGCAAGCGGTGGCGGGTGATCTCCTCGAAGAGGGACATGGGATCGGCGATATTCAACCGGCATTCATACAGGACGAGCTGGCGTTGCAGGCGGCCTTCCAGGGTATGTTTTGGCAAAGGAAGATGGCCAACTAAGCTCGCGTAGCAGGCGTGCGGGTACACTTCCAGCGATTGGTGGGCGGCGTCTGCCTGGGGGAATGGCTGGTAGTCGAGGCCTTCCAAGCGCCGGAAAAAAGTAAAGCCCTTCCGCATCCAGCCCGGAGAATCCTTTTCCGCGGCGGAAGTCTGCGGGATCGAGATATTGTGTTGGCGCAATTGATATTCAGCGAGACGGAAGTTCATCCAGCGCCCTGGGCGAGGCGGCGGCGTAAATTGCTCGCGTACCTCTGGACGCTCCATCAGGCCCTGGTTTGGGCAGCGGGGTGCGCAAACGGCCACCAGGGCTGCTCGCTGGCCGGCGACAAAGGCCAGCACTTCGTCCATGTCACCCTTTCCCAAGGCCAATAGGCGCAGCTCGTTGTCCAGCGCGGCGTAGGTGAAAGGCCGCCCGCCGGCGGTGGGGTCTATGCCAAGATAGGTGGTGCGGATATAGAACATCCGGAGCTATAGAACATACGTGGTGAGATGGCAGAACTTTGGGGTTCCCAGTGTGATTAGAGTTTAGCGCAAAACTCGTCAGGACGCAACCATGAAAACTGGTTATGCCTGGCCGTATTCCTCGACATAGCGCCGGTGGGCGCGCGCCACTTCCTCGGGAGGGATCTCTTGCGGTATGCCAATCTGCAATGCGTAATACACCGTGCGGGCAATGTCCTCGACATAGACCGCCGTTTTAACAGCTGCTTCAGGGGTCTTTCCGATGGCGAAGACGCCGTGGTTCTGCATCAGGATGGCCGGGCTGTCGCCGATAGCGCGCAATACCTCCTGCCCGATCTCATCCCTGCCGACTTTAGCATAGCCTCCACAAGGGATCGGCCCGCCAAACTCGTCACACATGGCGGTCAGGTAGACCGGGATCGGCTTGCCGATTGCCGCGAAAGCCGTGGCGAAAGTGGAGTGCGTGTGCACCATGCCCATCACTTCGGGGCGGTGGCGATAAATGTAAAGATGGGCGTCAGTGTCCGAGGAGGGTTTAAGCCGGCCATCGACGACTTTCCCCTCCAGATCGACCACCACCATATTCTCCGGGTTAAGATCTTCGTAGCGGACGCCGCTGGGCTTAATTACCACCAGGCCGGAAGCCGGATCGCGGCCGCTGACATTCCCACTCGTCCAGACCACCAGGTTGTGCCTGGGTAGTTCGAGATGGAGACGATAAACTTCAGCGCGCAAGGATGGGAGCATCATGAGTGGATCACCTCGGCCTTGATGCGTTTCAAGGTTTTCATCACGTCGTTTCCTCCCCTGCCAAAATAGTCGTG
>DATDRM010000019.1:0-4903 GCA_035291705.1 Anaerolineales bacterium | reverse complement strand
TGCTGTGGACGCGGGAAGCATCAGGCTGGGCGGCTTCCTCAGGTGAGAACACACCCGGCAGGACGCGGTAATCCACATGGATCTTTTTCAGCGCTTCTGCAGCGAGTTCGGGTGTTTCAGCGAGGACCGCCGCCAGCGTATCGCCGATGCAGCGCACCTTGTCGCAGGCAATCGCCGGCTGGTCACGGATGATGAGTCCAGCCTGATTTTTACCGGGAATGTCTCTGGCTGTAATCACTGCGGCCACACCGGGCATGGCTTTAGCCTCTGTGGTATCCACATTGAGGATCTCTGCGTGGGGATGAGAAGCCCACAGGATTTTCCCATGCAATACTCCCTCGATGCGGTAGTCGTCACCGAAACGTGTGGCGCCCGTCACCAGGCCCACCGCGTCCCGGCTGAGCACGGCCTGCGCGCCTTCCTCTTTTGGAGGAGAGGTGTAGGATGTCCCGGAGGACAGACGTTCGGCGGCATCCTGAATAGCATCCAGAATTTTCACGTAGCCTGTGCAACGGCACAGGTTGTTATTTTGGGTGAGAGCCTTCTTGATTTCAGCGCGAGTGGGATGGGGATTGGCATCGAGCAAAGCCTTGGTTGTCATAATCATGCCTGGTGTACAAAATCCACATTGAACAGCTCCATGCTCAATAAAAGCGGACTGGATAGGATGCAGGTTCCCATTTTGAGCCAAGCCTTCGATGGTTTGTATGCGGGCGCCGTTTAACTTGGAAATTTTGACCAGGCAGGCGCGTTTTACCTTACCATCCACGATTACAGAACAGGCTCCGCAGTGGCCGCTGTCGCAACCGTTCTTTGTACCTGTCAGGCTCAGTTCATCACGCAGGAAGCGAAGCAGGCGCCAATCGGGCGGCGCCTGAACGCTTAGTTCGTTGCCGTTGATCGTAAGATGAATTCGGGAGGAATCTGATTGTTTCATTTTACTTCATCGAAACCAGGTTTCCAATTGCTCCAAATCTTGACCGCAGATACAAAATCGCGCTCACTCATTAATCGCCTCGTCGGCTTTCGATCGCTTCGATCACGGATTCGGCAGAAATGGGGATTTCAAAAACGTCAATGCTCAGCGCGTCAGACAGTGCATTGGCTATTGCCGCAGGAATGGCCACGATCCCGTGCTCTCCTAGTCCCCGCGCTCCGTAGGGACCAGTTGCATCTTCCGTCTCGATGAAAATGGCTTCCATCTTGGGTACATCCGATGAAGTAGGGATGCGATAATCAACAAGGCTTGAATTGATTATGCGGCCCTTTTGGTCAAAGTAAAGCTTCTCGGTGAGCGTCGCGCCCAATGCCTGGATCATGGCTCCTTCTATCTGACCGCGCGCTGCATCCGGGTTGATAATGCGGCCAGCATCCTGGGCGCTGATTAGGCGCAGCACATGGATACGACCGGTATTCAGGTCCACCTCGATCTCGGCTCCCTGGCAACCAAAGGTCCAACTGGCAGCTAGGTTTCCCTGGCCGGTGCCTGGATCAGGAAAGGTGAGACCTTGAGGTACAAAGGAGCCCCGTCCGACGATTGGGGGGTTGACTGCCGATCCATTGGGATGCCGGTAACCGATGGCGAAAGCGCGGTAGGGCAAAGCCTGCTCAGGATGGTTGCGCGGGTATATCCTGCCATCTTTCACTTCCAAGTCTTCTACCGGCGCCCCAAGTACTTCGGAAGCAGCATTTTTGATCTGCTGTAAGGCGTCGTCAGCTGCCAGGCGCACGGCATTCCCAACCGCCCAGGTGGTATGGCTCGCAACCGTCTGCCATTCGTGGGGCGAGAAATCTGTGTCCACATGTGTCGAATATTGCACCATGTCCATAGGCATCGAGAGCGCCTCGGCTGCAATTTGGCTGAGCACGGTATAGGTCCCCTGGCCGATCTCCACTGCGCCGGTGTAAAGGGTTGCCGAACCATCGTCATTGAAGCGAATGATTGCCCCGCTTTGGGCATTCGTGCGCATGACCGGAGACTTCATAAAACAGGCGATTCCATGCCCGCGTGCGCGGCCGGGCGTGGAAGGTCTGCCCTTCGTGTCCAATGCCTTAGTTACAGCCTGCAAACACAGGTCGGCCCGGCCGTTGTAGTTTTGCATTACCTGGCCCAGCGCGTTGACCTTGCCGGGCAGCAGCAGGTTTTTTAACCGCAGGGCTGCCGGATCCATTCCTAACCGGCGGGCGATCTGGTCCATCTGTCGCTCAACCATCCAATGCACCTCTGGATGGCCATAGCCCCGGTAGGCACCCGTGGGTGGTGTATTGGTGTAAACGCTGTACGAATCGATTTTCAAATGCGGGATGTGATAAGGCCCGGTGGAGTTATGCCCACCCCCCTGCGATATCCAGACCGAGTAGTCGGCATAGCCTCCGCTGCTGAAATAGAGTTCAGCCTCCTCTGCCAGCAACATCCCCTGCGAGTCGACCGCCGTTTTGATTCTGCTCCAGGCCCCGCGCCCCACGAAAGTGCCAAAGAACATTTCTTCACGCGTGAGTAGCAACTGTACCGTGACGCCGCGTACGGCGCGGGCGGCGATTGCCAGGAGCGGTTCAATCGTCACATCGGATTTGCCGCCAAAGCCTCCGCCCACATAAGGAACCACCACCCGCACTTTGGCCGGCGAGATATCGAACATGTCCGAGAGCGTCTGGCGGATGAAAAATGGAGATTGTGAACTGGACCAGATAGTTAGAGAATCTCCTTCCCATAAGGCCCAGGAACAGTGCGGCTCCAACTGAACATGGGCAATCCAAGGCACCCAATATTCGCTCTCCACAATTAGGTGAGCGCCTGCAAAACCCGCCTGCGGGTCTCCTCTGCGGAGTTGGTAATGATGAGCAATATTGGTGCCCGGTATTGGATGGATTTGGGGATCGTGCGGGTACTTATCATGTCCTTCATGAATGAGGGGCGCTGCTTCGTGAACCGCTTCCCGCGGGTGAAGGATAGCAGGAAGGGGCTCGTATTCGATCAGAATCAGCGGCAGCGCTGCTTCGGCAGCCTCTATCGTGTCCGCTATTACTACTGCCACCGGTTCGCCCCAAAAGCGCACCTTTCGATAGGCAATCGGATGGTGGTCGCGGATGGCATGACCGATCCGGCCGGGGTAGTTATCACCAGTGATGACCGCCTTTACCCCGCGCGCGGCCAGCGCCCTGCTGACATCCAGTTTGCGAATATGAGCGTGAGCCTCGGTTGAGCGCAGCACTCGGGCGTAGAAAACACGCCCCAGGTTGAGATCGGCTGCAAACTTGGCGCTGCCGCTTACCTTGTCCCAGCCGTCAACTCGCTCTTTGCTTTGACCGACCATCTCACTCATGAACAGATACCTCCGCTGTCATTTCTCTGAAGCCAAAGATTCCAATGAGTGTAAATCTACCAGCTTTCCATGGCTGATGACATGGGCCGGCGCTGCGTGAGAACGCAACGCTTCCAACACATTGGGCATATCAAGAACGACGAGATGCGCTGGAGCATCCACTCGCAATCCATAACCCTTGAGACGCATGGCCTGAGCGGCCCGCACTGTGATCATGTCGTACAGCGTTTCCATCTCAGCCGAGGTGGTCATCCACAACAAATGGGAGGCCAGAAAAGCAACTTCCAGCATGTTGTTGCGGCCATAGGGATAGTAGGCATCAGAGATGTCATCCTGACCCAGGCAGACCAGTACGCCCTCTTCGAGAAGTTCCTTGACGCGAGCGTGCAGCGGCCCGGTGTGGGGATCACTCACCACACCCATGTCCGCTTTCTTCATCAGGGCGGCAACCTTCTGAAAATAGGGTTTTGGATAGAGCGCCATTGCGCGAGCGTGGTGGGCTAATGCCCGGCCCTGCCAGCCGCGGCGGATGGCTTCAACCGCCATAACTTCCAGCGAACGCAGACCGGGGTCACCAGCATCATCCACCAGCATGGAGACGTCCTTTCCATATTCGACCGCGATGTTAAAGATTTCCCGGACGTGTTGGGCGACGTCAGCCTCTGTATATTCAATCCAGGGAATACCGCCCACCACATCTGCTCCGAGCGCCATTGCCTGCCGCATCAGCTCAACTGCTCCCGGCTCACGCACAATACCATCCTGGGCAAAAGCGACAACCTGGATGTCCACGATGTCTTTGAACTCTTCCCGCGCGCGGATGAGAGCCTTTACCCCTTCCAGGCGGGCTTTAGTATCCACATCGGCAAAGGCGCGCAAATGGGTGCCGCCGAAGAGGGCTGCCTGGGCCACAGCGCGGCGCACATTCTGGATGATCCAGGCTTCGTCGTATTTTTCCTTGACGCGGGCAGCCAGTTCGATGGCTGTCATGGCCTTGCCCATCTCGGCTCCATGGTAGTTTCGCAGAGCTTCTTCATCCAACATTTGCAGCGTGTATACTTTGCATAAGTGAAGGTGAGGATTTACGAAAGACTCGGTTACCAGGTTACCCTGGGCGTCAATCTCGGCTGCTGCGGTGCCATCAATCCGATCTTCGATAGCTTTGATCTTCCCATCGGCGATGCCGATCTGAAAGAGTTTGCCTGACTGGTTTCGAAGCTGGGCGTGCTTGATTAGTATGTCGAATTTCTTTGGCATTTTCTCTTCTTTGCGTTAACCTAACCGCCATCTCATCACTTTACAATTCCGGCATCCAGCATGGCGAGGTACACTTTTTCTGCTGTGAAGGGCGGTCCCTCAAGGCGGACACCCACCGCGTCGAAGATGGCATTCGCAATCGCCGGGATGGTTGGTACCATCGAATGCTCGCCGATCCCCCGCGCTCCCCAAGGCCCGTCATCCTGCGGAACTTCGACGATGTAGGCTTGCAGGTCCCTGGGAGTATCTGCCGAAGTGGCAATGCGGTAATCTACAAAACTGGGATTCCTCACGAAGCCGTCTTTCAATTGAAGGCTCTCGAA
>DATDRM010000018.1:0-11345 GCA_035291705.1 Anaerolineales bacterium | reverse complement strand
CTCCACGATGGCAGCTTTCTCCACCCCCAACTGGTTGCGGAATAGCTTGGCGAGCATGATGGGCGGTGAATCGTCGCGGGAGGTGACGCGAAAGGTGGTGTTAAAGCCCTGCTCGGTCACCTGTGGGCCGGTGGAGGAGGGCGTTACCATCGGTATTCCGGCGTTAAAGTAAATCGCCGAGGCGGGGACGCTCTCCCCGCTGCAGGTATGGCCGATGACCGCTGCGACCCCCGCAGCCACCAGGTTATTAGCGGCCGCTTCGCCCATGGCCGGGTTGCAGCCGTCATCCTCGGCCACCAGTTCCAGGGTGTAGAGCGTCCCGCCGATGTCCACCCCGCCGGCGGCGTTGACCTGGTCGACAGCCAGCTGTGCGGAATTGGCCTCCGGCCACCCCATCCATTCTACTTCGCCGGTAAGGGCAGCCGCCACGCCGATCTTGATCGTTTGAGATGGAGCTTTGCCGGGTAGACTGGCAGCAATACCATCAGGCGGCGAGGCCAATGCGGGCGCTCTGCCCGGGGGTGCCCACCCGGAGACCAACAGCAACAGCCCCGCCAGAATCGCGGATCCACCCAGGCGGAGGATTTTTCGCCCTGGCTTAGATTCAGCGAATATAATGTCTTTCATTTCAAACTCCTTCAGACTGCGTTTTGCTTTACACATGCCTTACAAGATTGCTCTCACAGGTGCTTTTGAATACCCTCCTTTCCCTAATTTGAAGTGGACGAAAATTCCATGAAACGACGGCGATGATGAAATCACCAAGCTGTAAATAAAACAGCTGACCTTGCGAGTTGCGGGAGAACGAGAAACCAACGGGGACTATGGTGATAGACATCTTGCAGGTTTCCCCTCTGTGCGAGAGACTCGCATATCAAGAATACAAAAAAACGAAGTGAAAATCAAGTAACAAAAGTCACCCGCGAGGGAACTTACAAATCTGTAAGCTGCCAGTGCCAGGCGACCCTGGATTCCAGTGAATAAAGAATCTTAGCCTTTACTCCAGATCAGCTAGCAGCGTGAATCGTTTGCGCCGGGGAGTGGCGTCGAGGTTTTCAAACACCAGCCAGAGGTGGGTCATGGCACCGCAGCCAAATTTCCTGACGAGCAGGGACAATTTGTTGGCATTAATCCTTGGAGCGTCTCCCGACCCTGGCGCGTTTCATGCGGTTTACGTGGTTGCGGACGTGGGTCTCGATGCGCGGCACGAGATCGGCGACTCGCCAGGGATGCCCTCCTTGTTTCAGTGAAAAAGGCGCTTCAATGTCCGGCAAAGCACGCAACAAGGGGTCAAGCTGGCGTTGGAATTCATCCAGTAACCCAGCCAGTTCTGGCAGGGATTCGTCCTGGAATTCCTGGGATGCCTGAGCGTTCAGCGATTTAAAGGTGCCGTGCCTGAGCCCAGGCTGGCGGCTGGCGGCCAGGTCACGCGCAATGTTCACATACTCGCGATGCCAGAAGACCAAGTGCGATAGGCACTGGCGAGCAGTCTGGTGGCCGTCGCTCAGGGTTTCGTCCACCTGGGCGAAGAACGCCGTCGCGTCGCCTAAGGTGCGATTGAGGGAAGTAAGAGTGTGTTCAAATTTATCGAGCTTCACCGAAGCTCCCCATCATTCGCCGTCACATCTCCGCAGGATCAGTACAGCCTGCTCCCATTTGAGCCATCATGCTCTTCATCATCTCTGACATCATTTGAGACATTATCTTTGGAACAGCTTTGGTAGCAAGCACTGTGATGAGGCTGCCCCCAATCGCGCCCAGAATCCCAGCCAGGAGATAACCTCTATTGCGAGGAAGTAAGGGGTTCATCTTAATCATCCTTCCTAATCAGGCGATAACTTCAAAGGGCTGACGGGGTAAAAACCTCGGCAGTTACGCCATACGATTGGATTGAAAAAAAACCATACTTACTCTGCGCGCGTGATCCTGAACAGCTTGTCGTGCGGGTGCACGCGGCGCTCGACTTTCAGCGCTATTTCCTGGCCTGAGCCAGCTTCCGAGATCGGTTGGTGCTCGATCTGAATTGACTTGACTTCTTGCTCGAAGTCGGTCGACCGGCCCAGGAAATGCACCTGGTCCCCCAGGCGAATCGCACCTGTGAGGATGATCACCGCCACGCCGATCCGGTCGTAAAAATGGGTCACTTCACCAATACGAGTTCCAGTCATGGTTGAAATCCTCCTTTTTTGATTGGGACACGGATTGCTCAGATTTCACTGATTACTCATTTAAACGGTCATTTTGTGTGGTCCATAAAGGCCAAAACAAGCCAGGGCAACCAACGTAGTGATCAGCCAGCCTCCCTGGCGTAAATCCGGTATGTATGCAGCCAGGATATCCAGGCTTTCTATCATTCTTCAACGACACCGTACATCTGTTCGGGCAACAGGGTGGTAGGGAATCTCTGGCGTAGGGCTTTACGCGCAGTATAGCACAGATGGCAAGCATCGGCGTAATCTTCTTCATGGGACAAATCGTAGCGGCGCACCAGCTCGGCCGGGCCGCCTGCCAGCAATGGGCTGGTGACCGGGTGCGCATCGGGGTCGTATGCCAAGCATATCTCGCGTAAGGAAGACCGGAACAGGTTGCCGATCGAGATGCCCTGGCAGATGTGCAGCTCCCCGAAGGGGTCCAGGTGTACCCGCCCCGGCTGGCGCAGGTCTTCGTAGGGACACTCATTGAATGTAGTCCAGGGTTTCCAGGCGGTGCGCGCGGCGAGCTTCTCGGCTGCCCGGCCGCGGTACATGACGCCTGACTCGTCGCTGGGTAGCTGTCCGGTCACCCGGGCGGCGTCCGCGGCTTCGGGTTGGGCGATACTGATCGTTCCGATGGGGATCCCCAGGCTTTCAGCAGCCTGGCAGGCATTTTTTACCTGCTGGCTGAGCGATTCAGCGTAGTGAAATAAATCGCTGCTGACCGAGAGATCCTCGACCAGACCGGCAAAAGGATGCAGCCATTCCAGGGCGTCTTCCACTTCAGTCGCCCAATAGGCGTTCGAAACGATCCCGACGCGGAAACCGAGATTGGCTGCCTCCTGCACGCTTTTGAGCAAGATGGCGTGATAGAGAAAAGGCTCTCCCCCTTCGAAGTAGATCCATTCGATAGAATCCAGGTCCTTCGCCTGCTGGAGGGCGTGGCGGATGTCGCGCAGGGTCATGGTCCCGGTCTGCCACGGGCTGCCCCAAACGAAGCAGTGGTCGCATTCGAAGTTACATTGATAGCTTAAGAGAAAGTGAAGGCCAGTGAGGTTCATAACTACAATCCTTGCTCGAGCCGAGAATAGAGAGTCGAGATGCGTCTATAGAGTATAGAGAAATCGATTGAAATGCAAGTGACAAAGATCAGGAATCGATCATGTTCTCGCCAAAATATCCATATTTCGTCAATTTTCTTACCAAAAATACCTATAATGTCCTAATTTGGTGTTATAATCGGCAATAATCTCAACCTTACCGCTCAGCCAGATCCAAATCAACACCACGGGAACTTAGAGGGGTAATCGACGGATTTCTACCTCGGTTTGATTTCACATGTTTCGATCGTTACGCGTTAAGCAACAACTGGTTAAGATCGTTCCTGATTCGCCGTCAATTTCGGCCGAGCAGCTTAGCCGGGATGCCGCCATCCCGATCACCCTACGGCAGATTAACTCCCTGCCGGAAAACGCGAAGCGCAGGATCTACCGCCCCCTCCTCCCCGCGAGCCTTTTGGTGCAATTCGGGATCGATCCGATCACCTGGAAAGGACCGGATGGAGACCAGCACATCCGGTTGAAAGCCCTACCTGAAAAAAACTCGATAAGCATCGCAGCGCGCATGGCGTCCGACGATCCCGAGGACATTCTCTTTCTCGAACTGGCTGATAACGCAATGAATGGGATCGACCTCAACCTGCTCGTGATCAACGATCCAGAGAGTCCTCGGTTCTGCACTGACCAGGACGAGCAAGGTCAGCCCACCTTATTCGGGACGGCGCGCCGCAACCAAGGCGAGGAAGAAAGCGCCATGCAGGCTGGATTGGCGCCTGCTCAGACGCGCGCCAGCCTGCACGCTTCTCGTCTGGTATTCGAACACTTGGAGACATTCCTGGCGATCCTGGGTCATCGCGCCTACTTTCTCGAACCGCTCACTTATGCTTCTGCCTGGGTATTCGAACAGCGCGGCTTCGCCTACGTGCGCGGCCACAAGCTGATGGACGACATCCATGCCGAGTTCCAGCCTGGTGGACGATTACACGGCGCCCTCGACGGCAGCACACCCTTCCGCCAGCCAGAGCAGTGGCGTACAGTGCGCGGCCGGGCTTGGGCGATCCAGGATGGTATTCTCGAAGCTATTGGCGCCCGTTGGGACGGGTTGCGCATGGTCAAGCAAATCGGCCGGCACGCCAGGGTCGAGACCTTTCCGCAGGCGCAATATTGATCCAGACTTTGTGGAGTTAAGATTGAATCAAAAACACCAGATCACGCGCGCTGCGGAATACCAATCTCTGGCCACATTGCGCGATTTCATCGAAGCTACCTGTAAAGGCTACCCAGGCGTGGACGATCAAGTGCTTTACGACTTGAAACTGGCCGTGGACGAGGCCTGCACGAATATCATCACCCACGGTTACGCTGGTATGAACCCAGGATCGATCATCCTGGCGATCGACCTGAGCCCCCAACAGGTTACGATGACCATCACCGATTTCGGCCAGGCCTTCGAGCCCAGCGAGACGCCCATGCCCAATGTGGAAGCCGGGTTGGAGGATCGGGATACGGGTGGATTCGGGCTTTTCTTTATCTACCAGACCATGGACGAAGTCGATTACGAATGCACAGAGGATGGCAATCATTTGACGCTCATCAAGAGGTTATAATCTTAAGAGCGTAAAAGTGTTAATTATCGAGGAATAAGATGGAAATTAATGTTAGATTGGAGAAACAATTGGCGATCGTCGCCATCACCGGCAGTGTTGACGCCCTGACATCCGGCGAGGTCACCAATTTCCTCAGCCAGCAAATCGAGGAGGGGAAGAAGCGTGTCATCGTCGATCTGAGCCAGGTGGATTTCATGAGCAGCGCTGGCCTGCGCGCAATCTTGACCGCGCTCAAAGCAAGCCGCCAACAAGGAGGCGACCTTTCTCTGGCTGGTGCACAACCAGGCGTGGAAAAAATCTTGAAGATGTCGGGATTTACCAACATCCTGAAGGCTTATGTTACTGTCAAGGAAGCCATCGCTGACCTTGGTGCTTAACCCAACCTGGTCGAGAAACATGGATGATATTTGTGTATGACCCTCGCTGAAACTCACTCTTACGAAAAACCGGAAAAGAATCAATGGGCAGCCGAGCGCGAATTGGAGATCGGCCGCAAGATCCAGGCCAGTTTCCTGCCAGAAGAGCTGCCGCAGCCAGCTGGCTGGCAGATCGCCAGCCAATTTAAGGCGGCGCGGATTGTTGCCGGCGACTTTTACGACGCCTTCGCCCTGGTGGGAGGCAAACGGATTGGCCTGGTGGTGGCCGATGTGTGCGATAAAGGCGTCGGCGCGGCGCTCTTTATGGCTTTATTCCGCAGCTTAATCAGGGCTTTTGCCGACCAACACTACTCGCTGGGGTGGATGGACCTTTTGACGAGCCGTGCGTTAGATGCCCAGCCAGAACCCTCTGTGGGCCGCCGCCGTGAACTACTCTCTCCCGGGACGACTGCCCTTAAAAAAGCTATCGAACTGACCAACAATTACATCACTCGCAATCATGGCAAGGCCAACATGTTTGCTACCATGTTCTTTGGCGTACTCGATCCGGCGACCGGCATACTGACTTATATCAATGGCGGTCATGAACCGCCCATGCTGGTCGGTCAGGCGGGGATCAAGGCGCGCCTGAATCCCACCGGCCCGGCCGTGGGTTTGTTTCCTGACCTGGATTTCAATATCGAGGTAGTCGAACTCGAACCAGGCGATCTGCTGGTCGCTTACACCGACGGCGTTCTCGACGCGCGCAGCCCGGAGGGAGAATCCTTCGGCGAAAAACGGCTGGCCTGGCTGGTCCAGCAACCGGCGGCCTCAGCGTCCGCCTTGCTGGAGGCGATTCATGTGAGCCTTAATGAACACATGGCCGGAAAAGAGCAATTTGATGACATCACGATGCTGGCTCTCAGGAGAGCTGCCTCACCAGAGATAGAGTAATGCCTTGATCATATATTTGCCAAAGAACGGATAACTGAAGGGAACACATGAGCGAGAAAAATATCTTCATAAGTTTGAGCCAGCCCTTGCAGGCCACCTTCATCATCGCTTTGCTGGTTGGGTCGGCCCTGTCCGCCTGGACAGCCACCCTGGGGAGGGCTGCGACGGAGATCCGGGTGACCAGTTTCGAGGACAAAATCAACACCGACGGCTTCTGCACGCTGCGCGAAGCGGTCATCGCAGCCAATAAAAATACCGCTTCAGGCGGCGGCCCCGGCGAATGCCCGACGGGAAGCAGTGCCGGATATCTTCTTCCTGGCTGATGACGCCAGGGAGGTGCCTGCAATGGTGAAGTGCGTACAGGGATCGTCACGCATGACCAAGGAGGCAATCTGGATGCAGTTGACGGCGGGCCGCTCTATGACTCGACCGTCCCCAGCCCATAAAGAGGTTAATCTCCCATCCCTCCTTCCCGAGCGAAGGGGGAAATGAGGGTGCTGCGGGGGTATGCGTGATAACCTCGCACACAAACCACCACAGCCATGTCCTTCTAGCCTAATGGTTGATACTCTTTTCTCCCGTGAAGAAGTGCTTGGGGGGATGCCAGCCCATCGCGCCAGAACCCTGCTCTTTCTGATCGAGAGCCGCACTGCGCACCTGGTAGCGCGCTCACGGCGCGCCATGGAGCGTTTCAGCAGCGAGCGGGCTGGCGAAGAGCGAGACCTGGATTTCCTGGAGGCCTTCACCGCCGGCAAAGACCCACCCCTCCGCCCCACCATCCAGGATCTCGAACATTTTGCCCGGCAGTGGGCATCTTTGGTGCCAGATAATCCTGGGGCAAAAGCCGCTCTCGCCCACTTGCTCGGCGAGAAATATGCTTTCACATCCCAGGCCGTGCCTGGCATCCGCAGGGCGTTAGGTTTCGATGAAGAAGCAGTCCAGCGGGCGTTCCAACGTACCTATAAGGAAGCGCTGGCGACGATTTACTTCTCCAACCCCAGCCTGGGAGAGCGGATGCGCTGGGGCTGGGCCAGACTGGCCAAATGGATCGAGGCTTTGCCTCCCTTCTGGACAGCTTTCGCGCTAACCTTGACCGAAACCGTTGGCGCCGGGATTTTGGCGCTACCGATCGCCTTGGCCGGGATCGGCCCACTGGCAGGCGGAGCGCTGCTTATCGTTTTAGGCCTGGTGAACCTGGCAACGATCGCCTACATGGCGGAATCTGTCTCACGCAGCGGCATTATTCGTTATGGGAATGCTTATTTCGGAAGGTTCGTGGCCGATTTCCTGGGGAGGGATGGCTCTTTGCTCCTCTCCCTGGCACTCTTGATGATCAATTTCCTAGCGCTGTTGGCTTATTACATTGGATTCTCAACCACTCTGGAAGATGCCTTATGGCTCCCAGCACCTGCCTGGGTTGTCCTGCTTTTTCTGGTCGATATCTATTTTCTGCAGCGTAAGTCGCTCAATGCGACCGTCTCTGCCGCCTTGGTGGTTGGAGCCGTCAACATCGGCCTGATCTTGTCCCTGGCAGCCATCACCATTCCAAGTGTACAGCTGCAGAGACTCGCTTACTTGAATATACCCTTGATCAAAGGGCGTCCTTTTGAGCCAGCTATGGTGCAATTGGTGTTCGGCGTCATCCTGACGGCGTTCTTTGGGCATACCTCGATGGGGAACTGCGCCAAGGTTGTCTTGCGACGCGATCCGAGCGGCCGTTCGCTCATGAAAGGGAGCACAGCGGCGATGGCTACAGCCATCGCGATTTATGCAATCTGGGTGCTGGTCGTTAACGGGACGATTACACCCAGCGAGTTGGCCAGCCAATCAGGGACTGCTTTGATCCCATTGGCAGCCCAAGTTGGCCCATTCGTGGACGTATTCGGAGCGATCTTCGTCATCCTGAGCATGGGGATGGGGTCTATTCATTTCTCCCTCGGCTTCTTCAACCAGGTCGAGGAGTGGCTCCCCCAAAAACGCCAATCGCTCATTCTGCTACCCCGGCGGCGCGGAACATTAATCTTCCATACTCCAGGTAGTCCTAAAAACGAATTAAGGCTTGGATTGGTATACCTCGGACTGGAGGGCGGCCAACCCAGCTTTCGGTTGGACGTGCAGAGCAGCGATAAAACCTACTATCTGGAAGCCACTCCAGAATTCCAGTTGAATGGGAGCGGGTTACTCGCCCAGACTCCCCTGCCTCGTCAGCGCGGAGCAGGCTTCACCGCCGATATTCTGGAGGCTGGCGCGGAGGGCGTTCGTTTGCGAGTGACCACATCTATGATAGTGACCTACTCTGGGGAATGGGACCGGACTGGATTAGGTTTATCTAGCTTGCTCGACCTGCCTCCGGCCCAACGACAGGTCATGGAACAGATCATCCGCCGGGGAGAAGCGAGCTATTCCGACCTGGTGCAACGTACCAGGAAAGACGAACAGGCCTTGCAGGTGGTCCTGAAGGCACTGACCGCGCAAGGGTTTGTGCGAGTGGTGGAAACAGCGGGTGGAAAACGTTACCGGGCCCAGTTAATGCCAAAGCGCGGCCGGGAACTTCCCAAGGAAATCTGGCGGGCGCTCGAAGGAGAGCCTGAGCCCCAACCTGGTCAATATGAACGTCTGGGCGGGTTGTGCGGAGCTTTGCAGCGCGCCTGGGAGAAAATGCAGGGCGGGCGCATCCGCTTCCTTCTTGGGTTAATTCCAGTGGCATTCACCTTCTTGCTGACTGAATGGTTGCTGCTGACTGATTCCGAATCGTTCAGCGGATTGATCGGCTTCCTGGGCGTGATCGTGGTTTCGTTGTTGGGCGGTATTTTCCCCGTGCTCTTGCTGCTTTCCAGCCGTAGAAAAGGCGAGTGTGTCCCTGGGAAGGTCTATCGCTATCTGGGGCACCCGATCCTGGTGATTGGGATATACTTGTTGAGCCTGAGCGGGCTCTTCCTGCACGGCTTGATCATCTGGCAAAACCCCATCCAACGTGCAGTTGCTTTAGCCACCGGGATACTAATTCTTATCATGACCATTGCCATGCTCCGGCGGGGTGTTTTCGCTCCTCGGGCAGTGGTAGAACTCCGTCAAGATCAGACCGATAACGGAAAGTGTGAATTTTCGGTTGTCACGGATGGTAGTCTCACGCCGGCTGATGTACAATTGGGATACCCGGATGGCGAGCATCACCACCAAGCAGCCCAGGGAGAGATACCAGAGATTTCCAGGCTGAGTTATGCTCATTTCTTCGTCCCCCCTGGTCATTATCGCGACCTCAAGGTTTGGGCGCACAGGATCACTTCCCAAGGAGAAGCAGAAGTGCTGCCGGCCCGAGTAGAAGTAGAATTGGGTGAGGAGGTAAAGCAAATTGACTTGGATTTGACCCAAGGGCAGGCGCTGATCCCTTCGGTAAGCAGCTGGGCTGAACACAAGCATTCTGTCCGGATCATTTTGGGGAGCCGAGTTCAAGAATAAAATTGTAAATGGACCAATCGACTGCTGAACGGTTAAATATCTTAAGATCCGTGAGCATCTTTACCGAGACCCCGGAAGAAAGCCTGTTGGACGCGGCCGGCTTGCTCAAGAAAATCGAATTCAAGGCGGGCCAAAAGATCTTCGACAAGGGCGATCCTGGGGATTGCATGTACATTATTGTACATGGCAAGGTTAAGGTTCACGACGGCGAGCTGATCCTTAATTACTTGGGGAAGTGGGATGTGTTTGGTGAGATGGCTGCCCTGGACCCCGAACCGCGCAGTGCAACTGTGACAGCTGTCGAGGATACTTACCTGTTACGCCTTGGACAGGCGGACCTGTATGAGCTAATGAACAGGCGGACAGGAGTCTCACGTAGAATCATCCAGATCCTTTGCCAGCGTTTAAGGGCGCGCATGCGCGATATGGTCGAAGATTTTGAATACATGCAACAATTTGCGCGCGTCACTGCAGCAGCCGTGGCGGTCGAAGCAGGGGTCTATGTACCGGAAAGTTTGAATGAAGTTGCAGCGCGCAGCGATGAATTAGGTCAGCTGGCGCGCGTCTTCCAACGCATGGTGCGCGAGGTCGATACGCGGGAAAAACGCTTGAAACAGCAAGTTGCAGAGCTGCGCATCGAGATTGACGAGGTTAAGAAAACCCGCCAGGTAGCGGATATTACCGAGACAGAATATTTTAAAGAATTGCGCAATAAAGCCCGCCAATTGCGCGCTGGGCGATCCGAAAGAGAAGATTAGGCGCCATCCCTGGGTATTTGGCGCGACAGATTGCCTGTATTCAGGAGATTATGTATGTCAAAAATCCTTTCAATCCATTCCTTCCGAGGGGGCACGGGCAAATCGAACACGGTTGCCAATATTGCCACCTTACTCGCAGTAGAAAATCAGCGGGTCGGGGTGATCGACACCGACATCCTTTCGCCGGGCATTCACGTGTTGTTTGGTCTGGATGAAGGTGAGATGACCTATTCCCTCAACGATTACCTGTGGGGGAAATGTGACATCACCCAGGCCGCTTACGATGTGACCCCCCGATTGGACGCCAGCATTCCGGGGCGAGTGTTCCTGATCCCTTCCAGCATCAAGGCGGGTGAGATCGCCCGCATCCTGCGGGAGGGCTATGATGTCGGTCTGCTCAACGATGGCTTTCACAGCCTGGTCGACCGGTTAAACCTGGACTTATTGATCATTGATACGCATCCTGGCCTGAACGAAGAGACTCTGCTTTCAATCGCCATCTCAGATATGCTGGTGATCATTATGCGCCCAGATTCGCAGGATTATCAAGGCACCGGTGTAACAGTGGAAGTCGCACGCAAATTGGACGTGCCACGCATGGCGTTGATTGTCAATAAGACGCCCGAGGTTTTCGACCCAGATGAAGTCAAAGCGCGCGTTGAACAAACCTATCACTGCGATGTGATCGCCGTGCTGCCCCATTCGGACGAGATGATGACCTTGGCCAGCTCCGGCATTTTCGCCCTGCACTATCCGGATCACCCGGTAACCGCAGCCTACCGTCAGGTTGCCAAGATATTAACTGGATAAACTGGCGCTTCCTTCTCAAACTATTAAGAATAGGACTTACGCAGTTGGAATGAGGATGGGGGGTGTTTGGGCGGGCAACGCCCGCCCAAACACCCCCCCAATCCCCACATCTGCGTAACTCCTAAAGAATTAAAGTATGGATTTATTGACC
>DATDRM010000017.1:0-32060 GCA_035291705.1 Anaerolineales bacterium | reverse complement strand
AAGCTGCAGGAGGATTTGACACCGACTCCGGAACGTAGTATGATGAATTCACCACAGGTTGGCCAGGTGGTCGCGGCTCTGTAAGGCAGAGTCGAGGAAAGTCCGCACTCTACAGAGCACGGTGCCGGGTAACACCCGGGGCGGGGGCCTGAGCCTCTCAGGTTACTTGCCGGATCGGGCCACAGAAACAATCAGCCGAGCGTGGGAATTGGAGATTAGAGTTCCGTCCTTTGACGATTCTCGAAACTCCGCTTTCTATTCTCGGTCATGGTGAAAAGGTGTGGGCAATCGCTGTGCGATTGCTTGAGCGAAACCTTTGGTTTCGCTGTGTAAGAGACCACCGGCGTCCACAGCAATGTGGGCGGCCAGGCAACCCCCACCGGGAGCAAGGCCAAGCAGGGGCATAGCCCGCTTCGAGCGGGCCGGAGGCTGCTCGTCTCCCCGCTTCGCAAGAAGCCAAAGCCCCGGGTAGGCTGCTAGAGCTGCGTGGAGACACGCCGCCCAGAGAGATGACCACCCAGGTGGAGCAATCCACCGGACAGAATGCGGCTTACAGGCCGGCCTGAGGAAAAGAGCTGTTGCAAGTCAACGGCTCTTTTTTACTTGCCCGCTAGGTCGGTGTTTGATATACTCATTGTGCGGAAAATAACAAACCAAGCTTGAAGGTCGGTAAAGGAGTTACTTCTGGCGATTTAGCGGTGTTATCTGGGCGGCCTCACTTGAGGGAAAGACATAGCAAAACCCAACGAAGGAGAGTACCATGGCCGACGAAAAGTTTGACGAAAAGGAAAGAGAAAAAAGCGAGGAGAAAGCGCCGGATGAGAAGTGGCGGCGCGACCCGCTTGGCTCGATCATCTGGGCTGCCATCCTGATCTGGGCCGGCGTGGTCCTGCTTGCCAATAACCTGGGGTATCTGGATAGTTTGAAACGCCTTACCACCAGAGGGCCAGAATGGATGTTGGGCTGGGAAAGCGTTTGGGGCCTGATCTTGCTAGGGGCCGGAGGGATCCTTCTGGTGGAAGTGCTCACCCGCCTTTTGGTGCCAGCTTACCGCCGGCCGATCGGCGGCACGCTCATCCTGGCCTTCGTCTTCATCGGACTCGGGCTTGGTAATATCGTCAGCTGGAACTTGATCTGGCCACTGATCTTGATCGCTATCGGTCTGTCGATCGTGTTCGGCGGCCTGTTCCGAAGGCGTTGACGGAGCTCTAAAGTCGACCGAAATTGAAAGTCGTTAATTCGTCCCAGGCGTAGCGCAGGGGTGTCCACCATTCTTCCCGGCCGATGCAGCGGAAGTAGGGCGGCTGCAGGGCCAAGATCAAGTCGCCGATGCGATAGCGCGGCAGGATGGGCGTCGAGACAACCAGGCTGCCCTGTTCTCCGGGGCGCATCTCGTGCAGCAGCTTGATCCCCCGGCTGGTCTGCACTTCGAAGAAAAACAGGTCATAGTTGGGCACCCAGGCTCGCTTTTCGTCGCGCTGCTGGCCGAACATCCCTTCCGTTGCCCCGTAGATCTCGCGGATCGCCGCCGGTCCGAATAAAGCGTTTAGAGCTGGCTGGTACCGTGTGTTGATCCCCGGCACACTGCCCAAAGTCATGATCTGTGTCTTCCACAAGTCCTTGGGATAGACCTTGTGGACGCGCTGCATGTAGCGGGCGAAGCGCAAGGCCGTAGGGCAGACCCCGCCGACCAGGGTGACATTCTGATCCTTGCATTTCTCGTAGGCCAGCTCGAAGCGGCGGTCCCAGTCGCGTTCGGACTTACCTCCTCCCAGAGCGTCGATCTCATCTTGCGTCGGCGCGGAGCGGATCGGGGTAAAGGTGGAGACGTGCTTGGTGTAGATTCCTGAGCTGTAGCCATATTCAAGCTCCCGGTCGCCAACCTTCACGGTCCCTACCACTGAAGGGAAATTCAAATTCAGATTGACGCCAGCGAACAGGTCAAAGCGCTTCGTGCTAGCCACGTAGTTCATCATCGCCCGCCCGGCGCTGACCCGCATGCGCAGGTCAGTGGGAGTCATGGGGATGAACTTGGCCTCGCCTTTGGTGGTGCCTCGGGTGATCGCCCAGCCGACCGGCTCTTCCCACAACAACAGATCCACCTCGCCGGCCATCACCCTGTCAATGAGCGGCTTGTAGTCAGCATAGGGGGAGACTGGGAAGGCTTGCCGGTAATCAGTCAGGCTCTCGATTTGAGCCGCGCGGTGCTGTTTGCCGAAATCGGTTTGGGCATATTCCTTCAGTAAACGGTGAAGCACTTCCTCTTGAGCCTTGGCAGGCTCAGCCACTGCCATGTGCCAGGGCTGGAGAAAGGATTGGAGCATCTGCGCCCCGGTTTGAGCATCAATGTTCATTATCGTTCAACTCTCCTGTAGCAAATTCTGTTTTATGATTCCATTCTACAGGCAAACCGTGAGCCGGGCAAGCGCGTTTTGGTACAGGTTGATTTTGGTTATTCGCCTTGCCGTTTGATATACTCTTGGTTATGATCGTTAGTCATTCGTTCACCATCTTCGATCTCACATGACCTACAAATTCGCCCGATTCCTCGTCCATACGTTAATGCGCTTGGTCGTCACCATCGAGGTGCATGGCATCGAAAACCTGCCAGCCACTGGTGGCTATATCGCCGCGGCCAATCACCTGGGCCGGTTGGACCCCGGGTTAGTATATTCCCTACTGGACCGCCAGGACATCATCATGCTGGTGGCCGAAAAATACCGCCGCTTTGCCATCCTCCGCTGGTTGGTAAAAAGCCTGGAGGGCATCTGGGTCGACCGTTTTAACGCGGACTTTGCCGCCATGCGCAATGTTCTGGGACGTTTGCGGAAAGGCGGGGCGCTGATCATGGCCCCAGAGGGCACGCGTAGCCCGACCGGAGCGCTGCTCGAAGGACGTGCAGGGGCGAGCTATCTGGCTGCCAGGGCTGGGGTGCCTGTGTTGCCGGTAGCCGTGACCGGTACGGAGGATCAACAGGTGAAGAAGAACCTGCGGCGTTTAAAGCGCACCCCGGTCACCATTCGGGTTGGAGAGCCGTTCAGCCTGCCGCCCCTGGGCAAGCAGGAACGCGATGCCCTCCTCCAGCAATACACCGCTGAGATCATGTGCCGCATTGCCGCCCTGTTGCCCCCCGCTTACCGCGG
This sequence comes from Anaerolineales bacterium, assembly GCA_035291705.1. Lineage (GTDB taxonomy): Bacteria > Chloroflexota > Anaerolineae > Anaerolineales > UBA4823 > DATDRM01. The sequence continues at coordinate 28,917 of DATDRM010000017.1, read as the reverse complement.
CTTTTATGCTGAGCATCCCCGTTTAAGGGAGCTGTTAGAGACGAAAGCATTCGGAAACTGATTTGTCACGCTTTTTACCCTCACCCGATCGAGCCAGGGAAATAAAAACGTCCCGCAGGTCGCTGAACCTGCGGGAGGTTGATGTTACTTGCCTTTCTTGTGCCCCTTACCATTCCTATTACCGTTACTATTTCCGTTACTGTTACCATTCCCGTTACCGTTTCCAATTCCTAGACCGCCGAGCAAGGCTTGACGGATTTCGCCCCAGCCCATGCCAGAACGGCGCATGTCGAAGATCTGGATCACCGGCGTCCCGCTCTCCAGGCTCAGGCTGTAGGCCAGGTCGATCTCGCCGAAGCCAAACCCCTGGCAGAACCAGCCCATGATCTCTGCGTAAGGAACGCCATACTGAATTGCCAGCCTCTGTCCGGTTGGGTGGGGGTTGGCGCCAGTGCAATAGGCTGGTGTGCCCGAGGGCTGGGGAGTGGTTGAGGCGTTGGGAGTCATGGAAGGGGTGCCGGTGAGACCTGGTGTCCCGGTTGGTAAGTTCTCCAGGTATTTACGGATCTGGCCCCAGCCCATGCCGGAGCGGCGCAAGGCGAAGATGTCGGCCACCGGTAGGCCGAATTGGCGGCTCAAGCTGTAGGCGTGGTCGATCTCACCGAAACCGAATCTCTGGCAGAACCAGCCCATGATCTCTTCATACGGAACGCCGTAGCGCTGGGCTAACTTCATGCCGGTGGGATGAGGATTGGCGCCAGTGCAATCGATCGGGCCGGGCGTGGCTGTGATGGTCGGCGTTTCGGTAATCGTACCGGTGATGGTTGGGGTCGTGGTAATCGTTCCGGTAGGTGTCGGGCTGCCTTCACAGGCTTTGGCGATCGTTACCGTCAGGCGGGTGTCGTGTCCCTCGCTGCGGTTGGCCTCGTAGGCGACGAAGATGCGCACCTTGATCTCGGTTCCGGCCGGGGCGTTACCCCAACCGGCCGCGTCGAGCGCTACGTGAATGTTGAAGTCCACCTGCTCGCCTGGGGCGATCGTCTCCCAGGTGACCGGGTCTAATTGGACCGCGTCGACGTATTCCGCCCCCCGGGTGACGGCGTAACCTAATTCCACCGCCGCGGCGTAATCGCCCGCATCGCTGGCGGTGTTGATCAGCGTGCCGGTCAGGTCAAAGGATGTCTCGCAGCTGGCGGTCTCCAGCTCATCCGGCTCGAAGGACAGGCTGGGATCGGCGTTGGGATCGGGAGTGGGGGATGGCGTGAGTTGCTCATCGATACCCTCGAGAGGTTCAATTTCCAATGCCTGCCAACGCCCTTCCTCAAGGGTTGTGAAGACTACCCGCACCGCGCGGCCCAAAGTCAAGCCTTCAGCCAGCTTAGTTTCACCGTCCAATTTCAAGGTGAATCCGCTAACCTGTAATTCCGCCTCGCCCATCGCTTGCAGGGGGCTGGTGAAGGTGAGGCGGCCTGCGGAGCCAGCGGCCGGGGCAAGGCTGTCGGCCACCGGGACGAGGCTGTCTGCTACCCAATCGCCGCCGGGCAGGATGCGCCCCTCCACGCGAACGATTTGGCTCACCAGAGGATGGCCAGCGACCTCGCTCCCCTCTGCCACGGTGAACGGGACGCCGGCCACGCTCCATGTGCTGCCCTGTATCCCGGTCAGTTGACCCTGGAGGGCGAATTGATAGGCAGGTGGCTCAAGAAGCTCCCCAGGCCCACTGGCAACCACTTGCCCAGGGTTCAAGAAAACCTGCGAGCGATCATTGGTGACCAGGACCCGGCCTTTTTCGACGGCGAAGCGCGATACTCCTGCCTCTACCGCCACGCTGAAAACCGTGCCCTGTACGCTAGCCTCACCGGCTGGTGTGAAGATTGTGAAAGCACTGCGCTCACTGTGTGCTGGCACGACTGTGTGCTGGGTGTGACCGGCAGTCTGGGTTAGCACGACTCGCAAGACTTTACCCCAATCGCCATCAACCCGGCTCAAGACCAAGTCCGTATTCGGCTCGAGGGTCGTGCGACTGCCATCGAAAAAGACCAGGGTGGCCGTGGAGGCGGCGGAAGTACGGATGCGTTCTCCACTGCGTACCCGGTCACCGCTGGTAAGCGGTCGCCACGCATTATCCTTGGCCGCAGAGGCCGCAACTTCTCCGCTCACATCCACCAGCCTGGCTACCTGGGCATTGCGCGGCCCGCTCAACCAAAGGCCAACCCCAAGCAAGGCGAAGAAAACCAGGAAGAATAAAACTACAGCTCCGGCCGCGGCTGGAGCGAGCAGCCATTTGAGGGAGAAGGGGGCTGAGTTCTGCACTGGCTTTTGCCCTGCGCGCCCTGCGGGGAGAGTCTCCCGACCATTTGGCCTGGTGATCTCTGGCGATAGGTGGCCGGCGGATTCATGAGCTAACCGGTTGGCGGCGGTTGTAAGGTCCGCCTGGCGCGCTTGTGATTGTTCCAGCGAGGGTTCGGGATGCGGAAGTGCGCGAACAGCTGCAGCCAGCCTGATCAGGCCGGCCAGCTCCTCGTTCTCATCGGGCAGCCCAGCCAGGACATTTTCAAGGTCGCTGCCCATTTCCAGGGCGCTCAATTTTTGCTCCAATAGTTGATCTTGATTAACCATAGGAAATCTCCCACTCGGTTAGAGTGCGGCGCAGGGCGAGCAGGGCGCGTCGCTGCAAGCCCTTTACGGCGTCTTCGCTTTTATGTAGCGCCCTGGCCACTTGAGCCAGAGGCATCTCGGCGACGAAACGCATCAGAATGACATCGCGCTGGTCCTCGGTCAACCTGTCTAGTGCCTGGAGCAGGCTTTCACTGGTCAGGTTATGTTCGACAGTCCGATCCAGATCTACATTCGCGGCAGCCATGCGCTCCTCCAATGGCAGGTGCTCCCGGCGGCTCATTTTGCGGTAATGATCGATCGCCAGGTTACGGGCGATCTGGAACAGCCAGGATTGAAACATCGATGCCGGCGGGTGGAACCCGGCAATGAAGCGCAGCATGCGCAGGAACACCTCCGAAGTCAAGTCCTCAGCGATCTGCCGGTCGCCCACCCGGTAATACAGGTAGCGATAGATGCCCCGGTAATAACGTTCGTAGAGCGCACTAAGGACCTGTGCATCGCCCGTCTGGGCGCGCCGGATCTGTTCGGTGTTGACGTCGATCATGAGGTTTCCATTAAGCATTGTCATCCCACGCCGGCTTTATCCTACGCTATATTTAACGTAGCAGGGTGGGAAAAAGAGTCGGGGAGCTTATGCAGATGAAAGGATGCTTATGGTGATGCCCTCCCGGATGTCTAAATTTTAACAGAGATTCCTTATCAGGGAGGTAGTACCTTTTTCCCAACACTGGATACTGACGACCCTTCACACTCTTTTATAATACTAGCATGCAAGACAACTCCGTCCGGCGAACGAGCAAAGTCAGGCCTTTCCTCAAATGGGCTGGCGGCAAGGGTCAGCTATTGGCGCAAATGGAGGCCTTCTTCCCGCTGGCTTTGAAAAGCGGCGCCATCCGGCGTTACGTCGAACCGTTTATTGGCAGCGGGGCAGTCTTTTTCCGGGTTCTCCAGGCTTATCCAGTGCAGGAGTACCTGGTGGCCGACATCAACCTTGACCTGATCCTGGCCTACCAGACCCTCCAGAACGACGTCGAAGGGCTGATCGAGGCGCTCGGGGAGCTACAGTCGCGCTACCTGCCGCTGGATGAGCCGGCCCGGCGAGATTTCTATTACCAGGTTCGCTCCCGTTATAATGAACGCCGAGCCCAGTTCGATTCTACGCAATTCCAAATGGGGTGGATCGAGCGCAGCGCTGAAACAATTTTCCTTAATCGCACTGGCTATAATGGTTTGTTTCGCCTGAACTCGCGAGGGGGATTCAACGTGCCATTCGGGCGTTATAGGAACCCGCGCATTCTGGACGTAGAAAACCTGCGCGCCGTCGCCCGCCTGTTGCAAGGAGTCCAGATCGCGTATGGAGATTTCAAGGCGATCGAGCCATACGTCGACGAGGAAGCTTTTGTTTACTTCGATCCGCCCTACCGCCCGATCAGCGCCACCGCCCATTTCACTTCTTATTCGAAAGACTCGTTCGATGATGGACAGCAGCTGCGCCTGGCAGCCTTTTACCGCGCCCTGGACAGGAAAGGGGCGCGACTCATGTTGAGCAACTCCGACCCGCGCAGCATCGATCCGGCAGATGATTTCTTTGAGCAGGCCTACGCGGGGTTCCGCATCGAGCGCCTGCGGGCGAGCCGCAATATCAGCAGCAACCCACAAAAGCGAGGTCCGATCTCAGAATTGCTGATTTTAAACTACTGGTAGCCCGGCTTTCCCATAGATTACCGTACTACCAGGTATAATCGCGCTTGTGCCTGATAGAAAGTGGATCGACGATGGCTATATTGCTTCTGGACAGCGCGATCTGTCCCAAATCCGGCGCGTCTTGATCCTGACCATGCTGTTGAACTTCATTGCCACCGCCATTAAGCTGGCGGCAGGTCTGGCGACGGGGGCTTTAAGCGTGGTCGCCGATAGCCTGGACAACCTGTTCGACGGCCTGTCCAATGTGGTGGGGCTGGCAGGGTTGTCTGCTGCCTCCAGACCGCCCGACGCGGACCATCCTTACGGTCACCGCAAGTTCGAGACGATCGCCGCCTTGAGCATCGCCTTCCTGCTCTTCCTCACCTGCTGGCAGCTGCTGGAAGCTGTCTGGGAACGGCTGGGGAGCAGCCTGGTCCCAGAAGTTACTTTTTGGACGCTGGTTGCCATGCTGCTGGGCTTGCTGATCCAGGGCGGGGTGAGTGTTTATGAGCTGCGCCAGGGCCGCCGCCTGCGCAGCGAGGTCCTGGTGGCCGATGCCTTGCACACCCGAGCCAGCATCCTGGTGTCCCTCTCGGTCCTGGGAGGGTTGGGCCTGGTGCGTCTGGGGTTCCCCAAGGCAGACCCGCTGCTGGCGGCCTTCGTAGCGTTTATGATCGCCAAGATCGGGGTGGACATCTTACGCGAGACGCTGCCCGTGCTGGTTGATCGGGCGGCCGTGGACCCGCGTACCATCGCTGGGGTGGTGGAAAGCGTTGGGGGGATCGAGTCTTTTCACCGGGTTCGCAGCCGGGGGGCGTTTGGCGATGCGGCCATTGACTTGCACATCCGCGTCTCCCCGGACAATACCATCCAGGAGGCGAATGCCATCGCAGATGAGGTGCGGCGGCGCCTGCTGGCGTTGGAGGGTGTGAACGATGTCATGTTGCACGTCGAGGCGCAGCGCTCACCGGAACCGGACGCGGCCGACTTATTCGCTACCGCCAAACATGCCGCCGGCGAGCTGGGCCTGACCGTGCACGAGGTTTGGGCACACCGCAATAACGCTGATCTCTACCTGGAGATGCATGTGGGAGTCGATCCCCATTTGACGCTCGGCCAGGCGCACGAACGGGTGGATCACCTGGAGCGCGAAGTGCGCACCCGCCTGCCTGTGGTACGGGGCGTGCACACCCACATCGAGCTCGCCACCACCCAGGTGCTGGTGGATGGCCAGGAATCGCCGGAATTGCAGGCTCAGATACGGCGGGAAGTAGAGCGCGCCGTGGCGCAGATGCCTTCCTTATCTCGCCCGCACAACATCCGGGTGCGGCGCAACCCGGCGGATGGGAATAAAATCTACCTCTCCTTGGAATGCACCATCGCCCCGGATATCCCCGTCACGCAGGCTCATTTTCTAGCTTCGCAGCTTGAGCAGGAGCTCGGCCGGCGCCTGGTCGACGTGGCCGATGTCTCCGTCCATTTGGAACCCCCTGATCAAGATTAGGTATAGGTGACCTGAGTTTGGAAAAAATGGTGTGGGCATGGATAGAAAATGTATTGCTTTAAGATATAATATGGCAATACCATTGAGGAGTTAAACGATGGTCACGAAGGTAATGGTTTCTTTCCCCGAAGAATTTCTGGCTGAGATCGATCGCATTGCCCGCCAAGAGCACCGCAGTCGAAGCGAGTTGTTACGGGAGGCTATGCGACTTTATATATCCACAAAGAAAAGAAAAGCACGCCCTGGTGAGGATCCAAGTGTACAACAGGCCATCGAGATTCAGGATCGTCTCGCGCGCCTTACCCCTGGTATTGGTGAGGACAGCGCAGAAGACATTCGCCGGTGGCGTGACCTTCGTGGCGGGTTTGAAGAGGGGCTTAAATAGACGCTCTCGTTTTGGATGCCTCAGTAATCCTCAAGTGGTTTCGCCAGGGGGAAGTTAACGCTGATCGAGCTTTGGCAATCCGGAGAGCCTATCTCGAAGGGCGTTTTACGCTGATATCACCCACATTGTGCGCCTATGAGATCGCTAATGTCCTCCGTTTTAAGGGGGACTTACCGACGAAGCATATCCAGGATGCAATTCAAAGTCTTTATGATTTAAACATCGAATGGATCTCCCCTTCAAAGGTGTTGATGCATCGAGCGGTGGAACTGGCACGATCCTTTGATGCTACTGTTTACGATGCGGTTTATGCAGCCCTGGCTGAAACAATTGATATTGTGCTGATCACTGCGGATGAAAAACTGGCTGATCGCATGAAATCCTTACCTCAAATGTGTTATCTCGGTACCTTGGATATAGAGTCCTTGCTCAGTTAAAAGTTCGACGGGTTTGCTGCCAGATGGGAGGTGGCATTACCCCGGTGAACACCGAGGCTGACCTTCTTGGATTGTTTCTTATGCAAAAGTGTTCCTGCGCTATCCTCGACGCAGAACGCTTGCCGAGGATAGCGGCTTGAGGGAGATTTGCGCTAATACTAAACGGAGGGGGTGACGGAGCTTTCCGGGACCGGGGAGACAGGCGCGGCCACCGCTTCGTCGGGCACCACGATCAACATGATCAGATAAATCAATCCCAAGGCGCCCGGGAAGCCCAGGAACACGCCCAGGACGAAGAGCATGCGCATTAGGGTGGGGTCGATGCCAAAGTATTCGCCCAGCCCGGCGCACACCCCGCCGATCATACGGTTATTCTTTGAACGGTAAAGTTGCTTGTACTGCGTAGACATTTGATCTCCTTTATGTAGTCAGATAGTTAAATAGTTCCATAGTTACATAGTTGGTTCTAGTGACCGGTTGTGGGGTCACCCTGAGTGATTTCAGGAAGCCCTTTTATCTTCATCTACGCAGGTTACCGGTTAAAGTTGCAAAAAGCCCCGGAGACCCTTTATAAGATCTCCGAGGCTGATCTGGTGATTCGCTATCTACTGATTACTGACGACTGGGGACTAGATACTACCTACTGTTCAATTATTGCTTCCGCACGTGCTGCAGGCGTGGCTGGCGCAGGTGCCACAGGCTGGCGCGCTTTGGGCGATCGTCCGACCGTCGGAGTGGGCGAAGAACACCGAGAGCAGGCGGGAGGTGTTTTCACCCTGGCAATTCTGGCAGGCGATGGTTGCGTCAGCGTCCTTCATCAAACGCAGGGCGTCAAAGCGGGTGCGGCAATCTAGGCAAACGTATTCGTAGAGCGGCATAGGCAACGGTCCAATAAGAATTTGATAGAATAAACGCTTCCTGTTTTTAGTATAGCACAAAATTAGTGCAGCTGGATGGATCGCGAACGATGGCTCTGAACGGTTAGCCTGCCTCTATCTTCAGCGCATCGGCGATGGCTGTTGCCCAGGAGGTGATGGCATCCCAATCCCGGAAATCGCCGACCGGCGCCTTGATGCCCTTGACAATCAGCTTCTCGGCCAGGCTGAGCTCCTTCATGTCCAGCACACCATGGAAGAAGGCGATATCGCGCGGCCGGATGCGGTCGGCAATGGGTTGCTGCGCCTCGGGGAAGCGAAAGCCTTTCATCAACTGGACCGGATCTCCTTCGCCCGTCGGCCCGCTGGAGAAGAGCCATACCGGGCGATCGGCCAGCTGCTTCTCATTGGCCTCCAGGAACATCGCCGCCTCCTTGCGCCATTGGCCTGCGTAAACTGCGCTGCCCAGCACAACTGCCCTGTACGGGCTCAGGTCGCCGACGCGATCGGCAGGCAACACGTCGACGTGCAAACCTGCTTGACGAAGCACCTGACCGATCTTTTCAGCAATCTCCGCCGTGGCGCCATACTTGGTGGCATAGGCTACCAGCACTTGAACGTCCATTTTAAATTTCCTTTTTTAATTGGGACACGGATTCCACAAATTTAACGGATTTTTCCTTTGACAGCCAAATTGGGTGGCCCACAATGTTCGATTGGGGCCTCATATTACTGCTGGAATGATTGGTTGGGAAGGTGGCTACACATGAGGAAAATCGGGGTTAAAGGCGACCTCCCAGAGAAAGCCATCAGGGTCCGTGAAGTAGCCAGCGTAACCGCCCCAGTCTGTTGGCTGCGCAGGTTTCACGACATTGGCACCAAAAGCCGCGACGCGTGCGAGCAGAGCGTCCACCTCGGCCGGGGACCGTACATTGTGGGAAAGGGAAAAGCCTGGGAACCCAGAGCCCTGCGGAGAGAGTCCTGCGTCAGCTGCCAGGCTTTCACGCGGCCAAAGGGCAAGCCATGTCTTTCCCAGCTCGAAGAAAGTAACCGATGGCGGGGTCTTGAGACGAGGCAGAGAAAGGCACTCTGCGTAGAAACGGGTAGCCCTCTCAAGGTCCGCGACACCAAGCGTAATCAGGCTAATCCGTGGTTCCATTTAGCGATTTGGAGCCAGATACAAAAGCACGGCAAAGTAGTGGCAAATACTGCCTCCCAACACAAAAAAGTGCCAAACGACGTGCATGTAAGGAATTTTCTGCAAAGCATAAAAAATGACGCCGACCATGTAAATCACGCCACCCACCCCCAGCCAGATCAATCCCCCCAGGGAAATATTTATCAACAGCTCCTTGATCATCACTACACTTAGCCAACCCATTAGAATGTATGCCAGCACGGATAGCTTGTGAAAACGATCGATAAAAAGAGCCTTGAAACTTACCCCTAATATGGCCAGTCCCCAAATAATGATCAAGAAGGTCCAGCCCCACCTGCCGCGCAGACCAACCAGGAGAAAAGGCGTGTACGTACCGGCGATGAGCAAGTATATCGATGCATGGTCAAAAACTTTGAAGACCCGTTTGAGGCGCGGGTTCTGAAAGCCATGATACAAGGTCGAGGCCAGGTACAATACGACGAGGGTGGCACCATAGATGCTGAAACTCACGATCTGATAGACGTTGCCATATAAGACCGCCAGAGCGACCAGCAAGGTTAAACCGGCGATGCTCAGCCCGGCTCCAATCCCGTGCGTGATGCTGTGAGCGATCTCCTCGCCCAGCGTAAAAAGCCTATCGGTTGTCTGCGCTTTCAGGTTTTTCAATTGTCCTGACATGTGTTTATTCCACGGTTAAATTCTGATTCTAAATTCTGCTGGAGAGATTATACCTGCCTTATACGTATACGAATATCAGCGCGAAGGCGTCGCAGATGTGTTTATGTTCTGCGAGCCGCTGGCGGGTGATTTCTTGTTCAAGCCGCTATTTTTTTAGGTTTTCTGCGACCCTGATCTTTACGATCTTGCTGATTAATTCATAGGGCATGGGTTTATCCAACGGAAAATGCACCGACCCTTTTGTCCCCTTATATGCTGATAGTTCATCTATGAGTGCTTCAATTCCGGATGTCTTTGGATAAAATCCAATATGGTGCTTCCAAACGCCGAACCAGACCAGGCCGCCGTTTAAATAAAAAGCTGGCATTTGATAGCTTATTTTTTCCACGGCTCCTGGAGCGGATTCTTTAATCACCACCCTGATCTTGACCAGAATATGCTGTACGTCTTCAGGAAACTGCGAAATGTATTCATCGATCGTGGTTGGATTACCTTTTTTCCCTTCCATGACAAATCCCTTTCCTTATTTTAGCTTGCCGACTGCCTGGCATTATACAGTATTCCCATTATTAATCGCCGTACTCAATCTGCCTCAGCATTTGATCCAGGCGCTTTCCATGAGATTCCGTGCAATCGGATTTGAGTAAGATCCTGGCTCGGCGTAGTTTGCGGGCGGGGGCATTGCCAGCAGAAACCAATGTGGAGCAGGGATGCGGTTGTATTTGATGTCTGGGGGGATATGCTTATGATGGGGATGCGTGCTTTGTAGAGCAGGATCATCCGGGTGTGGTTGAGAATCGTAATGCGTTCAACCTATGGCACGTAGGCTGATCCATTAAAACGATATAGGTGAAGAGTCGTACTTAACGGATCCCCTTGCACCCACGACACACTCCCATCAGCTTGCGTGCGGAAAGAATCATCTCGATTCCCCCATGCGACCCCTGCCGTGGACACTTCCTCTGGTCCAGCTAAGAAATTCCCGCTCCCATCAATCACTCCAAGCCAATAGACATTATTATTGGTCGTCCTCCAGCCGACTACGTATCGGTCAGTCTGTAGATCGCTCCCCAAACGCGCGAGGACGGGATCGCGTTCATATTCGCCATCGGTGTTCGTCAGCCAAACAAAGCTGCTTTGAAAAGAGCCATCAATGGTCGCCAGGCCAATACCTTTGCCTACATAACCAGGTCTGTTCAATGCGTTGAAGACAAGTTTCCACGAGTTGTTGCTCAGTGCGATCTGACCCAATTGGGCTGATACCAACCCCCCACAGTTTCCATCGCATTCATAGACCACCTGGTTATCGTTGAGCAGGATGCCTTTACTCGCATAGCAATCACTGGAACAGACGGGGACGAACTCGTTCAGCGTTGGGTGATAACCGATCAATTCAGCCATTGAATGTGAACAGCCCCATTCCCATCCCCCCGATTGAATGGCGCCAGCGCTGCTCACATAGGTCAACTGATCTCCCTCGTGCCCCTGGGGCCAGCCTGTATCCCCATGGACAGCAAAATACGCCGCGTACAAATTATTCCCATAGGCCAGCCGGCTATCACCTATCTCGGGATTGAAACTCGTCAAGCTGCCATCGATATTGGTCGCCCAAATCTCGCTGCCATTCAGATTGCGTTTGGAAAGCCACATGATCTTGGAGTTAGAGTCCCACAAAAGAATTGCCCACTTGCCATCGTCGTGCGCGACCATCCCCCGCACGGAACGATCCGGGAAATCATAGGTTTGATCCAACATCCCGCTAGTGCTGATGAGGTTGACATGCCCGTTACCGCTCGAATCCGTCCATCCCACCAATGCCCGACCGTCGCCAAGCGGCTCGTGATAAAGGCGCGGAGACAGTGAACAATAACCCCAGGTGCACCAGTTTCCACCCGGCGCGGCAAGCGGCTGTGGCAAGGTTAAGGTGATCTTAGTCACCAGATCCTTGAGTTTGGGCACCGGCTTGAATACAACCGGTAAATAGGTAGTGAAAGATACAGTAAAGGACAATGGTTCGCTGGAACCGAGCACGGCACGGCTGGGTAGATTGCCAGCCGCGCTCCAGATTTCAGGTCTCCCCTCGGCTTGTTGGGGCATACCCCACAGCATGAGCATAACGAAGGCCAGCAAAACTGCTAATAGATAAAGACGTGACAGGCGCATCCGGCCGGAAAACACAACCATCAAGTATTTATGGAATGGCCGATTGGCGATGGACGTCATTATCATTTCCTTACTTCGTCATGAGCTCAATCAGACGATGAAGAGACAACCTGAATCGGATCAAATTCCTCAGAAGAGGATCAACACTCCGCCTCTACAAACATCGCGACGGGCACGTTCCGTTGCTCGGCAAAATTCCTGCGATGTAACTTAATTCGCTCGATTTCATGCAGTGTGTCTGCCGTCAGATAGCTTTCACCGCAATGCGGGCAACTGACTAACGGGATATTTTCGATAACCAGTAGCTCGGCTCCTTGCCCATAGCTTCGAGTTACGTGACGGATACGTCCCCTTCCCTCCCACAAACATTGCAGGTCATTGATATCTTTCCTGGTGCTCCAGTGGTTCGATATTTCGATCATTTTACCAGATGCGCGAATATCCAGCTGGCCAGAGTGAGAGCCCTGACAATGACTGCCAACAGCAGGGCCGCCTGCTTCTACGGTGGCTCGCCGCCGAGGACGGCGGTTTGAGCTTCGCACCGAGAACTAACTGGATAGGCGCTCTTCGGCGGCTTTCCAAAATTCCTCCTCCGGGAGTCCTTTGCCCGCCTGGATACTCTGCCTCGATTGCTCTAACAGGGCCTGAAAGCGCGGCGAACGGGCCATTAGAATGCTTTCCAGATCATCGTCATCCAGTGGAGCCAGCAGGACGGCGACGGCTTTTCCGTTGCGCGTGATGACTATCGGCCCTTCAGTCTTACATTGTTCTACATAAGCGCTTAATCGCGCTTTGACATCTGCTAAAGAAGCGATTCTCACGGTATAAACTCCTCTCCACCAATTAATAACTTGTTGCCCACTTTGACGCCGATTGCCAAAATACGCACGATCTTTTCGTGCACATCGATTTCATAGAATACTCGAAAACGATTGTTGGGGCCAAACCTTAATTCCCAGGTTGCACCCAAGGGTGCTGGCTGTGCTAACATCTTACGATTACGGGTAGCGACATCCGGGGCGAAGCTCAATTGATCGTGGAGCTCTTTACGGATTAAACGGTGATGCTTGCGATTAATAAAGTCGAGATGATCTAAGGTTTCAGGAGCGAACGCTAGGGTAAAGCGAGAGCAGCGCGGCATCAACTATAATTATAGGCTGATTTATGGTTATGTCAATAGGCCATTTTTAATCAACTAACTCCCGTACCACCTTGCTCCCCTCCAACAACGGCAGGGCGGCCTGCATCACTGGTAATTCCCCCGGCGGGGCGGCGTAGGCAGCGTTGCTGAACAGCCACTGGCGCAGCAGGTCTTCGCTCACGCCGAAAGGCCCCAGCACGCTGCCCGCGGCGCGCAGCAGCAGCTCGGCGTAGCGCGCCACGTCTACGCTGGCCGGGTCCGGCGGTGCGGGCAGGTCCCAGGCGTGCACGCCCGGCTCGCCGCGCGTGTAAAGGAAGCGCACGCGCTGGCCGGGGCTGGTGGATTTGCCGGCGGCCAGCAGCTGGGCCGCGGCGCGCGCTACCGGCGAGGGCGTGCGGAACTCGTCCAGGACGCGGCTGAGCTTCTGGGCCACCAGCAGGCTCTCCAGGGGCAGGCGACCGTTACGCAGGGCCGCCAGGCGGCGGCGCAGCAGGGAGAGCACCTGGGACAGGGGCAGGGTTTCAGGCCTGTTCGGCGAGAAGCGGGCCAGCTCGGCCAGCAGCTCGATCTGGGCCTGGGCGATGAAGGGGGGCGTGTCGCGCCGCCGGGCCTCGATACCGCGCATCTTTACCGATCCGTCCTGGAAGACGCCGAAGTAGCGGTTGGCGACCGGCACGCGCTCGTCCTGGCGGGAAGGCAGGAAGGCCACCCAGCGGTAGATGCCCTCCAGGGCGACCGGCAGGCCGGTGCGCTCCACGATCTCGTCCAGGATGGGTTGGAAATCGGCCACGGCCGAGGCGCCGGGCTTACACACCCACAGGCCGTCCACGTAGAGGTGCAGCACGCTGAAGCCCAGGTCTTCGGCGGCTTCTTTGGCGCGCAGCAGCGCTTCGCGCCCGTAGCCGGTGACAGCCTCGTGGGCCTCGATGCGTCCGAAGCGGGCGTTCTTGTAGCCCAGGTAGCCGAAGCAGGTCACCAGCAGCCACTTGTGGGCCGAAGCGCGCGCCTGGTAGGCTTTGCGCTGTGGGTGCCAGGCCGGCAGGGCCGCCTGGCGGCCCTTGAGGGCCAGGCGCTTTTCCAGCAGGGGAGCCAGGGTCTGCGGCACCAGGCCGGGCGGCTGCAGATCACCGGGCGTTCCCAGCTCGCGCGCCGCGGCGGCGATGGCGCGGCTCGAACCGACCGTCTCCGGGGAGATGTTGAAGCGCACCATGATGCCCGGGTACATGGAGATGAAGTCGATCTCGGCCACGTCGTGGTGCAGGCCAATGGTAGGCTGGTAGACCAGGCCGCCCTGGTCGGCGCGCAACAAGTCCAGCAGGCTCTTGTCGCGCTCGGCCTGCTGCTTATGCCAGGGGACCAGCACCCCCAGGCGCAGGGCGGTCAGCATTTGCATGGCGGAGATGCCGCTGCCAGGGGAGACACGCGCCACGGTCTGGGCCGGCAGGGCGGTGACACGCGCCAGCTCCAGGATGCCATCCAGGCCGTAGTCATGGAACAGCATGGCGTTGAAGCGGTCGATGTGCCAGCGACCGAAGAGGTGCACCTGCCGCCCCTGGTAGACGACCTGCCCGTAGGAAAAGTAAGTCCGTTCCGGGCGGTGTTCCACGGCGCGATCGGGTTCGCGGTTGAGGGGCAAGGCCAGCCCGGTCTGGTTGGATAGGCTGAGCAGGTGGGGCAGCAGCCAGGTGTCGCCCCAGGAGGTCAGCAACACGTCGGGGTCGTGGCGCTGCAGGATGGCGCGCAGCCCGATCAGCAGGGAACGGGCGGGTTCCAGCGGCAGGCGGTAGGCGTGACGCGCGCAGTAAATGGACAGGTGGGAAGGCGGGGCATGCGCCGGGTCATGGTCTGGCTCTATGCGCAGGATGCGCAGGGGTGGGGGCAGGGGGTCCAGCTCCCAGGGACTGTCCAGGGGGATAACCTCTTTCACCTGGCCGGTTTCGTCTGCCAGGATGCGGCAACGCGCCAGGGGGAAGAGATCGTGGGCGGCGGCGTAGTGCAGGGTCAGCGGCAGATCGGCGTTGTAATAGGCCAGGTCGGGGAAGGCACGCGCCACCTGCCGGAAGAGGCGCGCCTGGGCGAGGGGCTGGTCCACTTGAATGGAGAGCACGGTGAGCGGCTGCTCGGCGAACAGGTCGCGGCGTTCGGCGCGCGCCAGCCTCACTGGCACGGCCTGGGCCTGGAGGAAGCGCCACAGGGCGCGCAGGCGCGGGGCCGGCCCGGCGGCGTAAAATGCCACCGGGAAGGGCTGGTGCAGGCGCTGGCGAAGGCCGTCCTCGCCCAGCAGCCACAGCACCACGCCGCCGTCGGGATCGGCGAACAGGTCGAGCAGCCAGCCGGTGATCTCCATCCCCAGATATTCCTTTTTTGATAGGACGCGGACGAACGCTGAAGAACGCTGATTTTTCCTTTTCACAATCATTTTGCGCGGCCCACGAAGTGCGAGCAGCTTATTTTATTGGTACACGGATGACACAGATTTCACTGATTTTTTCCTTTGGCAATCCTTTTGCATGGTCCATGAAGTACGACAAGCTTTCATGAGGGGGCCCAACGAAAGGGCGGCCCAAAAAAAGAACGTATGTTCTATATTATACACTTTTCTTGCTCCCTGGGCAGATTGCTGAGGGGCACTGAAAAGGGCTTTCACAAGAAAGAAAAGTGTCGCTGCGAGGAGCGTTCTTTGCGACGAAGCAGCCCCCTCGCGTGTCAGGAGATTGCTTCACCCGGCAAAGAACGCCGGGTTCGCAATGACATCTACACTCTACCTTATGAAAGCCCTGGTGGCACTGGAAAGCATCCCAGGGATAATATCAGGATTGACACCCACTTCTGCCTGGGTTATCCTTCCCCTCGATGAACTGTCTCCGCTGGTCGATCCTGATCGGGATGCTGGTCGTCCTGGCGCTGGCCTGCAACTTTCCCACCTCTCCGCCGGCCCGAATAACGCCGGCGCCGAGCGCCATACCCTCGCCGGCCTTCACACCGACCCCCACCGCGGCTCCCGCGGTTACCTCTCCGGAGACACCTCCGGCATCCCCTGCCAGCGAGTCTGGTGGACAAATCACCGCAACCAGCGCCCCATCTTGGACCCCTGCCGCTGGCGAAGCGCCGCGCTTCGACCCGATCGAGGTGCGCTTCGTCATCCACGGCAGCCGCGATTTGCCCTATGTCGCCCTGACCTTCGACCTGTGCCAGAAACCGGAATACCCGGCTGGATTCGACGAAGGGATCTATGCAGCCCTGATCACCAGGGAAGCCCCGGCGACGTTCTTCATGGGTGGGGATTGGATGCGCACCCACCCGGATGAGACCCGCCGGCTGGCAGCCAACCCGCGCTTCGAGCTCGGCAACCATTCCTGGAGCCATCCAGACCTGGATCAGCTGGGCGAAACGGCGATCAGCGCCGAGATCCTGCGCACCCAGGACCTGCTGTTCCAGCTCACCGGGCGGCAGAACCGCCTCTTCCGCCTGCCCAGCGGGATTTATACTGACCAGGTGCTGAGCGTCATCGCCGCGCATGGGATGTACACGATCCAGTGGGAGGTCGTCACCGCCGATCCGGTCCCAGACAACCTGGCTGATAACATCCTGCGCATCGTGCAAGCTGAAACCCAGAACGGCTCGATCATCATCATGCACGCCAATGGGCGCGGCTGGCACACCGCCGAAGCCCTGCCTGAGATGATCGACTACCTGCGGGCTGAAGGCTACACTCTGGTCACCGTCTCGCAGCTGATCGGTCTGGAGCCCGTCCCCACGCCTTAGGTCAACCGAGACGAAACGGGATCAACAGGACCCATGGGGTCTCCCCAGGATTGACAGGTACCCTCCCCTGCGTTATAGTCACGGACATGGATAAGGTCAAAAGGTCCGTGACCCTTTTGGTAATTTTCCTGCTCGTTCTGGCCTGCAATCTCCCCAGCCTTAGCAGTGACCGGGATCAATTGCCTGTAAGCGAAGCGGTGACGCCAATCGGTGTGGACCCGCTGGCGGGCGGCGAGACGACCCCACCCACGCTTACTCCTACCCCAACCCTGACTCCTACACCGCCGCCCGCCGCCCGAGTGACCCAGGGCGACCAGGCGATCTTCAACGGGGATTGGGACAGCGCGCTGGGCGAGTACCAGGCTGCTTTGCAGGCCAGCGCCGATCCGGAGGTCGAGATCGCGGCGCGTTTGGGCATTGGCCATACCCAATACCTGGCCGGGGATTACCCCGCGGCGCAAACCACGCTGGAAAGCCTGGTTGCAGAGGAAAGCGAGTCGCCGCACATCGCCGATGCTTATTTCTTCCTGGCGCAAACCTATGACGCGCAGGAGATGTACCTGGAGGCGGCCGAGGCTTACTCGCAATACCTGGAGTTGCGCCCAGGTTTGATCGATGGCCTTGTCCAGGAGCTGCGCGGCGAGGCCCTGTTCGCCGCCGGCGACTACCCGGGCGCCATTGCAGCCTACCAGGCCGCCCTGGGAGCTGCGCATCTGAGCACGGGCTTCGAGATCGAGATCAAAATGGCGCAGGCCTATGATCTTTCCGGAGACCTGGCGACGGCGCTCGTGGCCTACCAGGATATTTACGAGCGCACCCCGAACGACTACACCAAGGCGCAAATGGACTTTCTATTGGGGCAGGCGTACACGGAACTGGGACAAATGGACCAGGCCTACGCGGCTTACCTGGATGCGGTGGAAAACTATCCCCTGGCCTATGATTCCTATCTGGCCTTGCTGAACCTGGTCGAGGCGGGCGTGCCGGTGGATGAGCTGGACCGCGGCCTGGTAGACTACTTCGCCGGGCAGTATGCCGTGGCGGTGGCCGCCTTTGACCGCTATCTGCAGGGCGGCCCTCTCGACCCGGCGGAGCCGGAGGCTCCGGCGACGGCTCTGTACTATAAGGGACTGGCTTTGAGAGGCCTGGGCGAACAGCAAACAGCCATCGAGAGCTGGGAGCAGCTGATCCAGGATTACCCGGACGACGAATTGTGGGCTAAGGCCTGGGAGCAGAAGGCTGATACCCTGTGGTATGACCTGGGAGAGTACCGGCAGGCGACTGAAGCGCTGTTGGATTTCGTCGCCGCGGCCCCGACTCACGAGCGGGCAGCGGAATTCCTGTTCGACGCCGCCAGCATTGCCGAACGCGGCGATCGCCTGGGTCAAGCCGCGAAGCTTTGGGAACGAACCGCCTCCGAGTACCCCGGCGCGGAGCAAGCCCCTCGGGCGCTCTTCCTGGCCGGGATCACCCGCTACCGCCTGGCCGACTATGTCGCCGCGCACGCTCTCTTCCAGCAACTCCTGGCTCAAGCGGGGGAACCGGAGGAGCGGGCAGCGGCGTTCTTCTGGATGGGTAAATCTCAAGAGGTTTTAGGTGACTTGCAGGCGGCGCGGGTGGCGTGGGAACAGGCCGCCTCGCTCGATCCCACCGGCTACTACAGCGAGCGAGCCCGCGACCTGCTCACCGGCGTGCGGCCTTTTTCCGCGCCCCAGGATTATGACCTATCATTCGACCTGGAAACAGAACGTGCCGAGGCCGAGGACTGGATGCGCACTATCTTTGCCCTGCCTGCGGAAACGGATCTCTCTGAACTGGGCAGTCTGGCGCAAGAGCCGCGCTTCCAAAGGGGCAACGAGCTGTGGCGATTGGGCCTTTCCAACGAAGCGCGCGCTGAATTTGAGGACCTGCGGATATCTGTCGAGGATGACCCGGTGGACACTTACCGCCTGGCTAGCCATCTGATCGACCTGGGTTTGTACCGCTCAGGGATCCTGGCCGTCCGCAGGGTGCTTACCCTGGCTGGCATGGATGACGCCGAGACGATGAGCGCCCCGATTTTTTTCAACCATGTGCGCTTCGGTCCTTACTTTCGGGAGCTGATCATCCCCGTCAGCCAGGAATACAACTTCCATCCCCTGTTCTTGTTCAGCGTGGTGCGCCAGGAGAGCCTGTTCGAGGGCTTTGTCCGCTCTGCGGCCGGGGCGCGCGGCCTGATGCAGATCGTCCCGAACACCGGCCAGGAGCTGGCCGCCAATGCCGACTGGCCGCCGGATTACACTGAAGACGATCTGTACCAGCCTCTGGTAAGCATCAAATTGGGGGTCGATTATCTCAACCGGCAGCGGGGTTTCTTCGCCGGGGATTTATATGCCATGCTGGCGGCCTATAACGGCGGCCCGGGCAACGCCGCGGCCTGGAAAAGCCTGGTGCCTCCCGATCCGGATTTGTTCCTGGAAGCCATCCGCTACGAAGAGACGCGCAATTACATCAAGAGGATTTACGAGATTTTCAATATATATAAGGGGCTCTACGATCGGACACCGTGAGAGAGAGAAGGGATAGGGGATCAGGGGGTGAAATCTAAATGGTCATGATTAAACTGGCGGTCTTCATTTTGGGATCGGTAGGCATCGTTTATATTTCCCGGTCGTCGCTGCGGGATGTGTGCGCCCATGGTTTCTATCGCTTCTTTGCCTTTGAAGCCATCTTGGGCTTGATCCTGGTAAATGTACAAGCCTGGTTTCGAGAGCCTTTCTCCCCGCTGCACATAATTTCCTGGCTGTTGTTGATCGCTGCGCTCATTCTGGCGATCAATGGCTTTTACTTACTGCGCACGCTAGGCAGGCCGAGAAAGAGCTTCGAAGCGACAACCAAGCTGGTCAGGCAGGGCGCGTACCGCTACATCCGCCACCCGCTGTATAGCTCGCTACTTTGGTTTGCCTGGGGAGCTTTTCTCAAGGAGATATCGCTCTTCAGCACGATCCTGGTTCTGATCGCAAACGCCGCTCTAATCGCCACGGCAAGAGTCGAGGAGGGGGAGAACCTGTGCAAGTTTGGGAACGAGTACGCTGCCTATCAACGAGAAACCAGGATGTTTATTCCGTTCGTATTCTAGGTAAATTATGGGAGCTAAAATTTTTGTAGTCAGCCTGTGGGCGGAGGATCTTATTGTCGCGAGCCATTTCTACCGCGACGTGATTGGTTTGCCCATGCAACCTCACCACGGAGAACGGCTGCATTTCGACCTGGACGGCGCCTACCTGGTGATTCTGAAAGGGAAACGGCGCAGGGTAGAAGCTGAAGGTCAAACACGTTTCCCCCTGGTGGCTTTAACGGTGGACGATTTGGACGCAGCCGTGAACCGGTTGCTTGCCAACCAGGTCCAACTACCCTGGGGGATTGAAGAGGGGTCTGAATTGCGCTGGGTGATGTTTCGCGACCCGGCCGGGAACCTGATCGAGTTTGTTGAGACAGGCTAAGGATTAGGAATGTTTCCGCCAATTCTAAGGGGTCGTGGCGGGAGCGACTTCAGTCGGAGTAGCCTGGGTTTCTGCGGCGCGTTCGGCGAGCAAGAACCACTGGCTGATGGTTGCCAGGCGGTCGCTGGTATCGAATAAAGGCCCCATGGTGACGCCTTGCACCTGTTCGTCCACCGCGTAATTGTACACCGGGTAAAAGAGAGGCAGGGCAGGCAGTTCGCCGGCGAAGCGCACCTGGAAGTTGTGGTAAAGGCGCGTCCGCTCGGCGATGTCCACCTCCACGCGGGCCTGTTCCAGGTATTCGCTCGCCTGGCGGTCGTCCCACTTGGAATAGTTTTGCCCACCAGTGGCTTGAGCCTGGTGCCAGAAGGGATAAGGATCGGGGTCTGGTGAACGGGTCAAGTTTAAGTCCACAAAAGCCACTTGGAAGGTGCGTGGTTCCAGATAATCACTGACCAGATCGGTGTAAGGCAATGGCTTTAACTCCACGCCCACACCCAACCGTTCCCAATCGCTGGCGATCCATTCCGCAAATGGCTTATAGCGCGGGTCGTCTGGATAGAGCATTTCAAAGGACAGCCGGTGGCCTTTGCCATCCTCCCGCACGTTCCCTCCGCTGGCGGGAATGGTGTAACCGGCCTCTTTGAGAATTTTGATGGCGGAATCCGGGTCGTGGGGGATGCGTTCGATCCCTTCATAGTAAGCCCAGCTGCCGGGGAAAATTGGCCCATCGGCGATGATCGCCTGTCCATCCAGCAATTCGTCGATCATCCTTTGGCGGTTGAGACCCATTAGTAAAGCGCGCCGGAGGTTAACATCTTGAAAGAAGGGCACTTCGGGGTTGTCCAGGTTGAGGAAAATCATGCTGAGCAGCGGCAGGCGTCCACTGTAAAGGTTTAGATTCGCTTCGCCCAACGCTGCTGGAAGTGCGTCGGGCGTCACCTGGCTGACGCCCATCACTTCACCAGCCTGGTAGGCGGACAGGGCTGGCGGAGAATCAGGGAAGTAGCGGAAGATGAGCTGCTCGATGAAAGCTGGCTCAGCGTAGTAATCCTCGAAGGCTGTCAAAGCCACACCGGCGATCTGACCACCAGCGGTGATCAAGTGGTCGAATCGATAGGGGCCGCTCCCAACCGGTTCCAGGTTGAACTGCGAGGCGATCAATTCTTCAGGTGTCAAGTCGCCGAGCAGGTGTTGGGGGAGGATGCCGAAGGCCAGGTAATCCATGAAGGGTGCGTAAGGCTCTGGAAGGCGGAATTGCAGGGTTTGTTCGTCCAGAGCCTGGACTTCTACCACTTCCCACAAAGCCCGAATGTCTTCTGGGATGGGGAGTTCTGCGGAGCGCAGCAAATCGATGGTGAATACCACGTCAGCGCTGGTTAACGGCTTGCCATCGTGCCAGATGACTCCCCGGCGGAGCGAGAAATTGTAGATCGTCCCATCCTGGGAGATGCCCATCGATTCGATCAGGTCGTTGACTGGTGCGCCGCGGTCGTCGAAACGCACCAGGCTGCTGTATATCAGGCGGTCAACATCGCGGTCAGCAGGGTTATAGAAGTCCAGGACCGGGTTTAGGCGTCCCAAAGAACCTACCAGGCCTTCTGTATATTCCCCACCTGTAGCTGGCTTGATTTCAGGCACGATAGGCAATAAGGTGGGCTGCTGGCCGATGAGCAATACGGCGATGGCGACGAGCGCCAGCACCACGATCAGGATTTGCCAACGCAAATTTTTCATAAGGATCAAAAAAGGGCGCTCCCCGGCAGCGGCCGCGAGTCGCCCCTATCTCGGCGAATTACCCGGCCAAATTCCACCCTAACCCATGACAGCTCACCCGCTGATCACGACCGAAGTGATCGCCAGTCCAAAGAAGAGAATACTCAAACCGATGGTTATCCGGAACAGAGTCTTCTCGACGCCGCGGCGGGCGGTGAAGATACTTCCACTGTCGGCGCCGGTCAGGCCTCCCAGCCCAGCGCCTTTACTTTGCAAGATCACGCTTGTAATTAGAGCAATTGACGTTATAATCAGCGCGATATCCAGATAAACTTCCACGCATGCCTCCTGGTTTAGTCAGGTAGTCGTTTAGTCGAATAGTCACGTAGTTTTGTAATTCTATAGTTTCGTAGTTGCCTGATCTTAGACGATAGGACTATCTGACTATTAGACTAAGCGACTTACCGGGCGGATTATACCTTTCACCACTCTTTTAGTCAAATAGTCCATGCACGAGCTGATCATAAACCTGCACATGCACACCACGTATTCCGATGGGCATGGCACCCATGCGGATATCGCTCAGGCCGCCTTACGCGCCGGGCTGGACGCAGTGGTCGTGACCGATCATAACGTCCTGGTCAGTGGATTGCCTGATTATTGTCAGGACGGGGATCGGCGCGTCTTGCTGCTGGTTGGCGAGGAGATCCACGACCGGGCCCGCGATCCCCAAAAAAATCACCTGTTAGTTGTTGGCGCCGGTCGCGAACTGATCCAACTGGCCGACGAGCCGCAACGCTTGCTGGATGGCGTACGCAATGCGGGCGGTCTGGCATTCATCGCCCACCCGGTGGACCCACCTGCCCCGGTCTTTGGCGAACCCGACATCTCCTGGGTGGATTGGGAAGTGCAGGATTACACCGGCCTCGAACTGTGGAACGCTATGTCCGAGTTTAAATCGCACATGAAGAGCAGAGCACGGGCCTTCTTTTACGCCTTCAACCCGAAGCAGGTGGCGCGTGGCCCTTTCCCAGAAGCGCTGCGCAAATGGGATGAACTGCTCGCCAAAGGACGCCCGGTGGTCGCCATCGGCGGTTCTGACGCCCACGCCTTTCCGGGCCACCTGGGACCCTTGCATCGCACGCTTTTCCCCTATGAGTTTCACTTTCGGAGCGTGAACACCCATCTGTTCACACCCGAACCTTTGAACGGGGAGGCGACGAACGACCGCCGTCTGATCCTGGAGGCCTTGCGCCTGGGACACGCTTTTGTCGGATACGACCTGCCAGCCCCGACACGCGGTTTCCGTTTCGCGGCCCAGGGCAAGGATGGCGGCGCGTGGATGGGCGACGAGATCTCTGCCCAAAACGGGGTGACCCTGCAAATCCACCTGCCCCGCCGGGCCGAGTGCCACCTTTTGAAGGATGGGAAGATAGTCAAGACCTGGCGCAAGCGCGAAATCTGCACATACATCACCGCCGAAGCCGGTGTTTACCGTGTGGAAGTCTATATCCAACATCTTGGTCGCCGCCGGGGTTGGATCTTCAGCAATCCGATCTATGTCAGAGGTTGAACAGATTCGCTATGGTGATCCGTATTCGCTTATCCGCCTTAGCCGCGTGGGTTACCCTGGGGACCCTGCTGGCAGCCTGCGGGGGGACCGCGCCGGCCACCCCTGACCCGGATGCCGCGTTAGCCACCATCGTCGCCGCGACCATGTCTGCGGCGTTGCAGGAGGCGACGGCTACTCCACAAGCTACCGAAACCCCTGTACCCCTGGTGACAGGTTCTCCTACCCAAACCACTGCGCCAACCGCTACTTCAACGCCCTCGCCAATCCCACCCGAAAATAACATCTCCGGAAGAGTGTGCTATCCTGAGGGGGAGATCCCCCCTATGACGGCTTACTTCGAGGAGACTGAAACAGAGACGGTGGTCGAGTTACCCATCGCGCAAGGTCAAGAGAGTTACGAAGTAAAGCTCGCCCCCGGTACATACATCGCATACGCCTGGTTGACCGATTTTACGCGCGGCGGCTTATTCTCGCACGCTGTCCCATGCGGCCTAAAGGAGGGATGTGACGATCACTCCATGCTGCCTTTCACCCTCCAAGAAGGCGATCTCCTGGAAGATATCGACCTGTGCGACTGGTACGCCGGGCCTTTCAATGTGCCTTACCCGCCGGGAAAGCCGCAAGCTGAGGTGACAGGCGGTGTCTCCGGGGACCTGGCTTATCTCGAAGATAAAATTCCCGAGCTGCGCGTATTTGCATTCAGCGTGACCACCGGTTACTGGTACTGGGTCTACACCCAGGACGGGCAGGCTTTTTATACTATCTCCGAACTGCCACCCGGCGTTTACCACCTGGTGGCTTATGACACAGAAGGGCGCGCGGGGGGCCACGCCTCCGCCAATCACCAGCTGATCGACGTGAACGTGAAATCTGGGGAAACCACCCAGGGGGTTGACATCAACGATTGGGACGCGCCGGCAGGGGCCTTCCCTCCGGATCCGACGAGGTGATATGCAATTCCAACTCCACGCGCCATTTAAACCGACCGGCGACCAGCCGGAAGCTATCCGCCAGATGGTAGAGGGAATCCAATCCGGCTACCGCAACCAGGTTTTGCTTGGCGCCACCGGGACCGGGAAAACGTATTCGATCGCCGCGGTGATCGAACAGGTTCAAAAGCCGACCCTGGTGATGGCGCACAACAAGACCCTGGCAGCCCAACTGTACGCCGAGTTCAAGGATTTCTTCCCAGAGAACGCCGTCGAATACTTCGTATCGTATTATGACTACTACCAGCCTGAGGCCTATGTCCCCCGCCATGACCTGTACATCGAAAAAGAGACTGATATTAACGAAGAGATTGAGCGGCTGCGCCTGGCGGCGACGACCTCCTTGCTCTCTCGCCGGGATGTGATCATCGTCGCCTCGGTCTCCTGCATCTACGGCCTGGGCGACCCGGAGGCGTACGGGCGGGTGGTGATCAACCTGGAAAGCGGCAACGTTTACCGGAGAAATACCTTGTTGCGGCAGCTGATCGAAAGCCATTACGAACGCAACGATCTGGAACTGCGCCCGGGGACGTTTCGGGTGCGCGGCGATACATTAGAGATCATCCCAGCCTATCAAGACCGCTATGGCTACCGCATCACTTTCTTCGGAGATGAGATCGAGCGCATCGTCGAGTTCAATGCCCTCACCGGCGAACTGCGGAGAAGCCTGTCGGAAGTGGCGATTTATCCGGCCAAGCACTTCATCACCGAAGAAGAAAGGTTGCGTAAGGCGATCATCGATGTCGAGTCGGAACTCGAAGAGCGTCTGGCCCTTTTTAAATCCCAAGAGAAACTGCTCGAAGCCCAGCGGTTGGAACAGCGCACCCTGTATGATCTGGAAATGTTGCGTGAAGTAGGCTACTGTGCTGGGATTGAGAACTATTCCCGGCACATGGATCAACGCCCAATAGGCTCGCACCCGTGGACATTGATGGATTACTTTCCTGCCGATTACATGCTGGTGATCGACGAGTCACATATGACTGTGCCGCAGGTGCGGGGCATGTTCAATGGAGATCGTTCCCGCAAGGAGGTCCTGGTGCAGTATGGCTTCCGCCTGCCGTCTGCCCTGGACAACCGGCCGTTGACGTTCGCCGAGTTCGAAGAGTATATGGGCAGCACCATCTACACCTCGGCGACGCCTGGGCCGTACGAAATGAAGCGCGCCGACCAGGTGGTGGAGCAGATCATCCGCCCCACCGGCCTGGTCGACCCTGAAGTGGAAGTGCGCCCCATCACGGGCCAGGTGGACGATTTGATCGCCGAGATTCGCCAGCGGGTGGAGCGCGGCGAGCGCACCCTGGTGACAACCTTAACCAAGCGCATGGCCGAAAAGCTCTCCGATTACCTGATGGAACTGGGGATCAAGGTGCACTACCTGCACTCCGAGATCGAGACTCTGGAGCGGGTGGGCATCCTGCGCGATTTGCGGCTGGGCGTGTTCGATGTGGTGGTGGGGATCAACCTATTGCGCGAAGGCCTGGATCTGCCGGAGGTGTCGCTGGTCGCTATCCTGGATGCCGATAAGGAAGGCTTTTTGCGCTCGGATACCGCCTTGATCCAGACCATCGGGCGGGCGGCGCGTCACGTACGCGGCAAAGTAATTATGTATGCTGACAAGTTCACCGACTCCATGCGCCGGGCGATCGACGAGACTAACCGCCGCCGCGCCAAGCAGGTCGCCTACAACCAAGAGCATGGGATCGAGCCGGTGAGTATCGTCAAGGCAGTGCGCGACCTGACCGACCAGGTTGCCGCGCGAGCGGTGGCCGAGACCAAAGGAGAGTACCGCGTCAAAGGCGCGGTCGGCCTGCCCAAGTCTGAGATGCAGCGGTTGATCGCCGAGCTGGAGAAGCAAATGAAGGCTGCCGCGCAGAACCTGGAATTCGAGAAGGCTGCGGTATTACGCGATCAGATTTTCGAACTGCGCGCTATCCTAGCGGAGGAGGCAGGCCTGCCGCCCTGGGAGAGGGTGCGTCTTCTGGCAGGGGAGGAATAAGCACCTCTTCTATTGGGAATCACCTATGATTCCCTTTTGCCATCTCTTTAAACTTTAAATATAAGTGGGCTTCAGAAATTAGATCCACGGCATGAGGCTGTTGAGCCATGATCTTTTGGGCGGAATTCAATAATAACGATTCGCCTTTCGATTGTAACACTTCCAGAACCGCTTCAACCACCAGTGGATCGAACTGATTGCCGGCGTGATCCTTGAGTTCTTCCAGTATTTCTTGGAAACTTAATGCTTTACGGTAAGGCCGGTCAGAGGCCATCGCTTCAACTGCGTCTGCAACGGAAATGATGCGCGCTTCTAAGGGAATCTGGGAGCCATGCAGGCCATCTGGATAGCCTGTGCCGTCGAAGCGCTCGTGGTGGTGGCGGATCACCGGGACCAGATCTCGCAGCGAATGAGACTTTTCCAGGATTTCTGCTCCAAGCGTGGTATGCATTTTGATCGTGTTGTACTCCTGGTTAGAGAGTGGGGCAGGTTTTAATAAGATCGAATCCGGGATTCCGAGTTTGCCAATATCGTGGAGTAAACCAGCTTTATGGATCAACTCGATCCGTTTCGGCAGCAGCCCGAGTTTCTTGGCGATCAGGATTGAATACCGCCGGACGTGTTGAGAATGCCCCAGTACGAAAGGGTTGCGTAAATCGATCACTTCCGCCAGAGCGGTTAGCAATCCCTCGTTCAGATTGGTGATTTCTTGAGCACTATTTTCCAGGAGAGCATTTTTCTCGCGCAGCTCGTTGACGATCGCCGTGGTTCGATCGATATATTGTTTTTGGCTGAGACGCAGCATCAGGAGTGGCACCAGGATCACGAATAAGCCGATCACGCCAGCCTTTTGAAAACCAAAGACCAGGGCATAGGCGATCAAGCCCATCGAGATGTAATAAGGCGCCAACCAGCTAAATTTTTCTTTCCAGACCTGTTTGGGGGAGACGCCGGTATCTAAATAAATTGCTACGATGACTAGTCCAGTGGTGATCAAGTAAATGATCCCCGCCGATCCTATGCTTAAGATCATCTGGATGATTGGCGACTTCTCAACAAAAGAAATTCCGGTGAGCATAAATAAACCGGTGAGAAGCAAGCCAGCGATCATCTGGTTGGCGGAATTGAATATAAACCGGTTGGTTGGACTATGATATTTGAGCTTGGCAACCAGGGCAAAAGTGGTGCTCAGCGTGACCGCTCCAAGTGGACCATAAAGTAATGTCCCGGCCAGAATGGGGGCAGCTGACGTGGATACAGACGTATTTCCCACGTAAATGTCGGTAGATAAGCCCTCGGTAAAGATCACGATCAAGACAAACATGGCAATGCCGATCCAGTCTGAAGGATTGATGGATCGGTGGGTAGAGCTAAACAATAATGCCGCTACCAAGACCAAGGAGCCGATGAACAAATTCAGGAGCCAACTCGGCCGGGGATTCACATGGGATTTGTCATGCGGCGCTTGGTGTCTTGAATCTGAGACAGCCTCCAAGCCATTTTCCCGCAAAGGATTGGGTACGAAAGGGGTATCGCTATATTGGACGCGTTCTTCCAGCGAGCTGCTCTTTGGTGGGGTAGACTCTCGATCGTCTGGCTGGAGAAGACCCAAGAAGCCATCATCCATGTAAATATAGGTGCG
This sequence comes from Anaerolineales bacterium, assembly GCA_035291705.1. Classification (GTDB taxonomy): domain Bacteria; phylum Chloroflexota; class Anaerolineae; order Anaerolineales; family UBA4823; genus DATDRM01. Next base: position 1,107 of record DATDRM010000017.1, on the reverse strand, counting down.
GTTACGCCCCTCTAATTTCGCATGATAAAGGGCAGAGTCGGCGTTGTGTACAATATCGTTGGGCGTCTGGTTGTATCCGAGGCGACCGGCGATTCCGAAGCTCATCGTGGCCTTGATGGGAGCAACGCTGGTTGGAACGGTGAATTCAGCCTTCTCGATCGCCGCGCGCAGCGCATCGACCCGAGTGTAGGCTTCTTGAGGAGTCATTTCGGGCATGAGCACGGCGAACTCTTCCCCCCCGAAGCGCGCCACGATATCATATTCGCGGACAGAATTTTTCAGGATTTTCGCAACGCCAATCAGGACTTCATCTCCAGCCAGGTGGCCGTAGGTGTTGTTAATGTTTCGCAGCAGGTCCAGATCAGCCAGCACAACCGTCAGGGGCCGGTCGAAGCGATGCGCCCTTTCGAGCTCTTTGGCCAGTGCCTGTGACAAATACTTGGCGTTGAAAAGGCCGGTCTTTTGATCGGTCTCTGTTTGCCGTTCCAGGGCGGGAACCTTCAATGTGCTGTAGATCAGGTAAAGGGGCAGGATCGCCAGGATAATTGCAAAAGGGTTTAGAATCCAAATCAAAGCTGTGCCAGCCCCCATACACAATAAAATGAAATCGATCATCAGGGGCAGGAAATTGAAGATGCCCGATTTAGCGAAATTCTCTCCCCGCGCCAACCAAACCACGAGTCCAATCATCAAGTGATTGAACAGGGTAAAGGTCGCCATTGCTGTTAAAATGCTTAAGATCCCTTCCAACGTATAAAGGGTCATCTCGGGATTAATCCAACGATAAGCAAACCCCGAGAGGAGGGTTACGATAACAAAGGAAGCGATGTTGAAACTCTGAATGTACCAGGGGTATTTGTGCCAGACCCATTCCACCAGGTTGGAAATGACAATAACCAGGATAGCAGCCTCCGGTCCTAACAAGGCCAGGGTGAATCCATAGATCAAGAAGCTGATATTATAGTGTGACCGGTTGGTTGTCCCTTCAATCTTAAACATTAACGACATCGACGCTGCACCGCTCAAAGCAAGCAGCATCCAATTATGCTGCCAATCCAGGTAAAGCAGGCTCCAGAATAAAGACGCCAAACCTACCAGGAGGGTGCT
>DATDRM010000016.1:0-7163 GCA_035291705.1 Anaerolineales bacterium | reverse complement strand
GATGTCGGATATGTCCGTAGCGAGCATGCTTCCGCCCCAGCCATCAGAGAGGGCAGTGCGCAGGGCATGCCTCAGGATGTGCTCCGGGTCTTGGTCGGTGCCCATGTGAGTGCGGTGGAGTGTCTCAACGATTTCACGCGTGACGCTGCGGGGAGTGATGCCTAATTCGCGCCAGATTTTTTGCCGCCTGGCCGGCGCCCGGCTGACATAGGTCAGCTCACCGCGCATCTGGCGGAAGTTCTCGATGGCTTGTTCGGCGACCTCCAATGCCAACGCGTTCACCAGTTTGCCATCAGGTTGAATGCCCATCAGTCTTGCCACGTTGCGCAGCTTATAAGGGTCGCGCACTTCGTAACCGGGGGCTTCGCCTTTGGCCACCGCCTCCAGGGTGAAGGCCATATCCAGGCCGTGATCTGAGTGAGCGGCAGCGCCAGCAGCAATGCCGCGCGCCAGGTTGCGTGCCGCCACGGTCTCCAATGTAGCCCCACATACCCCACGTTGGCCAGGCTTGACCAGCCGGCAGGGACCCATGTGGCAGTTCTTGCAGCACTTGCCGTCCTCGCCAATGGGACAGGGTGCCATGGTTGCAGCCCGGCTAAAAGCGGTGGTTATTCCCATTTCATCAGCCTGCCCCAATAGCAACTCCACCGCTGGATCTATAGTCCGATTGAAAGTCGCGACTTTCTTATGCATCTTTACCTCCTGGTCTACCAACCTGTTCTTATGCGTTCTCATCAAGCATTAGCTGGCGAAGCAACTCGGTCAATTCATCTGCTTGGATATAGCCGACAATCTCCAGGTCCTGGCTAGTGACACCTTCGACTTTGTTGACCGCCAGTTTAATAGCTACAGAAAGAGGGATGGCAATTGGGCATAACGGCGAGGACGGACGGAACTTATATGCTACATGGCCGATTTTGTTCACGGTTAAATCCTCAATCAAACGCATGCGCACCACATCCACGCCGGTTTCCGGGTCGATAACGCTCGAAAGCTGTTCTAAGATCGCTTCGCGTAACTTTTCCGGGTCCCTCATGCCGATCCTTTCTGCCCATTAAGCAGCATAGCAACGCGCTGCCAGATTCTGACCAAAGCCTGGCTGGCTGGCGCATCGGGCAGGTAGGCTGTCACAGGTTCGCCTTGGACCATCGCCCGCGTGACCATCTCGTCAAAGGGAATGCTGCCAACGACTCCGATTTGACTCCGCTCGCAGTAGTTCGCAATCTGGTTGGAACCTTCTGAATATATATCCGCTTTATTGATGCAGACCAGGGCTGGCAGGCGAAAGTGGCGTGCCAGTCCCAGCACGCGTTCCATGTCGTGGATGCCCGCTGCGGTCGGTTCAGTCACGACGAGCGCCAGGTCGGCCCCCGCAGCCGCCGAGATCACCGGACAGCCGATACCAGGCGGGCCATCTACGATGACCAGCTCGGCGTCAGTGTCCAACCCCAGCAGGCGAGCTTGCTGTTTGACCAGAGTCACCAGCTTGCCAGAATTCTCCTGCGCTGGACGCAGTTCGGCGTGGAATAACGGCCCGTAGCGGCTTTCCGAGCGAAACCAACGCCCGGCAAGATGGACTTCCATGTGAATGGCCTGCTCCGGGCAATGGTAGACGCAGGCCGCGCAGCCGTCGCAGGCGATAGGGTCAACGGAATAACCCTCACCCCCTTCTCCCCCTCTCCCAAGATTGGGAGAGGGGGTTGGGGGATGAGGGATAATCGCTTCGAAGCGGCAGATTTGCTCGCAAATCCCACAGCCCTGGCAACAGTTGGGGTCGATCATCGCTAAGGGCCCGCCAATGAAGTCGTGGGTTTCGAGCTTTTGTGGGCGCAGCACCAGCTCCAGGTTGGCAGCATCGACATCGGCATCGGCCAGCACGGTCTGAGTTGGCGAGGGCCCTTCATGTGCTAGATGGGCGAAGGCTGCTGCCACGCTGGTCTTGCCTGTTCCGCCTTTTCCGCTCAGGATCACAAGTTGCTTCATTTTTTCATTGATTGATTCTGGCTTTTATCAACCGGATAATACCGAGTAGAAAACTCATTCGGGGCACCCTCTCCACATACTGCTTATAATCCTCCCCAAACTTCCTGATGGCTGACATTTCTTCTTCAAACGTGGATACGTAGTATGTAATGACAGCCACAAACCCCAATGTCGCGACAATCCAATGTTGAGCGAGCAAACTCAATGCCAGCCCCATGAGCATACCCGCAAGGTATTGTGGGTGCCGGACGATGGCATAGACCCCCCGGTCAACCAGGACCGTGGTGTGTACAAAACTCTTCCCCTTTGGCATTCCTCCCAACTTTTGCAAAGTGAAAATCGGCAGCCAGCCAAAAATAGCCGATAGCCACAGGATCGCCCAGCCAATATTCCTGACGAGAGAGCTACCGTTCTCGTTGTACAGGAGAAATGCCAGGATGATTTGCCCCCCTGCCGCAATGGTCAGAATCGTTGACAGGATAATTGTGGATTTGTTTACCCACCTCTTTTCCATTGGATTTCACACTCCTCAGCTCCTGTGGAATGGGTTATGGTCTGAACCAAATTCATAGCTGATGCTTCGCTGTGGATCAAAGCAACTAAACAGATGCGGGATAAAGACTCATCTGCACACCATTGACGATCTGAATAAACAACTGTTGAAACAACAGGATGGTTTCCGGGTGAATTTCTACCAGGTTATTCCCTTGGGCGATGCCCTCGGCGATTCTTCTCTCAAATGGGATGCGCATTAAAACCGGCAGACCCTCGTGCTCACAGAAATCGTCTACCAACGGGTATTTGTGATCGATAGATGGGGCGTCCTGATCGCGATTGATCACCACACCGGCCGGGATATTTAGCTCCCGCGCCACCTGCACGGCCAGCTTCAAGTCATGAAGACCGAAGGGGGTCGGCTCGGTGACGAGCAGCAGGTAATCCGCACCGCGCACTGCCTCGACTACGGGACAAGATGTGCCCGGCGAGGCATCCACGATGACGACCTGGCCAAACTTAGGATTTGCCCAGCGTTTGAGCTGACGAATAACAGGCACCGCCATCGGCTCACCAATATTCAGGACGCCCCGTGCAAAATCAACACCGGAAGATGTGGGGCCACGCTCCAGCACCCCCAACACGTCCAGGGTCTCGGAGATGGCGCCCTCTGGGCACATCAGAGTGCAGCTACCGCAGCCGTGGCAGAGCTGGGGGAAAACCAGCGTCTTCTTGCCCAGCACAGCGATGGCGTGGTACTGGCAGGCATCAGCGCATTTACCGCAGTGTGAGCACTTCGCCTCGTCCACCTGCGGAATCAGGATACCAACTTCCTGGCGCTCAAGGAAGACAGGCTTCAGGAACAGGTGTCCGTTGGGCGCTTCCACGTCGCAGTCCAGGAAGAGCGGCGGACTTGAGGCAGGTAGATCCTGCTTTCTGTCCGCCGCCAGGCTCAGTGCCAGGCTGGTGGCAATGGTGGTCTTCCCGGTCCCTCCCTTGCCGCTGGCCACAGCGATGATCATTGCTTCAGCCCACCCCTGAGTGACCTTGGTCGCATTCTCCCCGAGTTGCTACTCCGACTCTTTGGAGCTGGCCGGCCTTGAAGCGTTCGATTACCTGCCGCGCTGTTACGCTTGAACCATAGATGTACATCGGAAGGCTGGCCGCGTTGAGCGCCTGGTAAGCATGCGGGCCGAAATCGCCGCTGATGACCACATCTATTTTCTGGTTACAGACGAATTGGGCAGCCTGGACGCCAGCCCCGCCGGGTGCACTGGCGCCCGGGTTGGGGAAGGCTTGCCATTCCAGCGTGTCTGGGTCCACGATCAGCAAGTACGCGCCACGCCCGAAGCGTGGATCGATATCGGAATCCAAGCTGGGGGAGGCTGTTGTCAGGATGATTTTCATAGCTCAGCTCAACAGCATCTCAAATTCATCCTCATGTTCCACTTCTTCGGTGAGGATGTGGAGGATCAGGTTATAGGTGATCGGGTCTCGGCCATGTGTCTTCTGCGCCAGCCGGTAGTAAACATCAATCGCATCTTGCTCGGCTTTGATGACCGTCTTTACCACGGCCTCAAAATCCTTCTCGCTGGCAGGTGGCGTGGGGTACCCCGCATTGCTGGCTTCGACCAGCTTGCTCACATCCGCCGGAGGCTTGCCCCCTAATGAGACGATGCGCTTAGCTAATTCCTGTTGATGTTCCAGCTCGTCTTTTGATGTGTCCAAGAGCAGTTCATCCAGGTGTTTGGCGGCAGGTCGGCCGGTGACCACCTGGCCCATGTAGTTATAGGCATAAGCGGCCAACCATTCGTCGGCATATGCCCGGTTGAGGTCGGCGATGAGTTCCGCCACGTTCAATTCGATGATTTGTTTGCCTCTTGTGCCCATTCCTTTTTCCTTATTCTCTTATCATTCTTGTTCCGCATTTTGGGCAGCTCAAGTCAACACAGCGCTGCCCGGCAACATGCGGTTCTTTATGTCCGCACTTCTGGCAGATGCAGTTGCCGCCAGGACCGGAGCCGGGCTTGTTGCCTCTGCCGAGGCCGCGCCTATCCTGGGCTGGGCTACGCCCACCACGGTTTTGTCTATATCGGTAGCGCAAAAATCGGTTGAACATCGGTTACTCCTTTCCTGTGATTCATGCTAATGCAATCGATCCACGTGATCCACAATATGCCCTTCGACGTAGGCTATCACTGCTTCGTCAATCGAAGCGATCTCGGTCACCACCGGGCGGATGCCGCGCGCTTGCATGCTCTCATATGCACCCATCCCCATGCCACGGCAAAGCAGGGCCTCGCAGTCGCTAATCGCCTCCGCCATGCGCGCATGGCGGTCCTGAGCAGTGGGACTAAAGCCGTGGGGTTGACCGGGCGTTTCAGGTTCGTGCGGCTCGTTCGAGAAGTGAGCGTGGCCGAGTTTCTCACGCAACTCGCGATTCACAATTTGTCCATCCTCGACGGTAACGATGAGATAATGAGGCGCTCGTCCAAAATGTTGGCTGATGGTGTGACCATCTTCAGTAATTGCAGCGATTTTCATGAGAACTCCTCCTGTAATGATTGAATTTGTGATGTTGGTTCATTCCTAACTCGTTCCTACCAACAGAACGGTAACGGGGGTAAGCAGAGGTTGTTTGCATGCATTATCCTTAAGTGTGAAGACGATAGTAGATCAGACCCAAACTTAGCAGAAAGATTCCTGTGAACGCCAAACCAGCCAACGCCAGCAGCCAGGGCTGAGGCGCGGAGGAAATGGGGATGGATGGCTGCAGGATTACGATTGGGTGTTCCACAACAGGGGCAACCGGGACTGCTGTTGGTGTCGTGCGGCTGGCTGGTGTCACGCCCAGGAGCGCCCCATAACGAGTAGCGTACGCTTCATAATCGCCAGGGTGGCAGGGGTAACAATTGGTGTAGATATCTTCGAGAGGGCGTGCTTCCAAGCCTTCATGAGCCAGGTCTTTGTCCATTGCACCGCAGTTGCCGCCATGACAGTTCGTGCAGCAATCTTTCCGTGCATGGATGATATGCCATTCACCCTCCCCGTAGATTGGATCTTTTATTTCATGGCAGGTGACGCACGAGGAATCGGGCGGGTTGTCGCCACATTGTGCGTGGGCTGTGGTTGGTAACCTCGCCCATAAGGCGACTCCCGCGGCCAGAAGCAAGACCTTTGCCATATCTAAAGCGAGAAACCCTCTACGAAACGCCAGATACCTCCTGGCAGATAAACAGACTGGGGAGATGCAGACTTTATATTCGAGGGTGTCGCCCCAGCGTGAAATGGTGTTTAGTCGGTCGGTCATGCTCGTCATCAAGAGAGAAGATCAACAGGGATCGAGATGGGGATGCGTCTGCATTTCGCCATCGATGGGGCAGGTGAGCCTCGAAGAGTAGGCTGTCGCCTGGCTCTAAAAGAAAAGTATCGTTTTCTATCGTGTAGAGTAGATGGCCTTCCAGGCAAAAGACAAACTCACGACCAGTGTGAACAATGGAGGTATCGCCGCTGTCTGCGTTAGGTTCGAGCGTGATCACAAACGGATCCGCTCCATGACTTGTCAAGCCCGCTCCAAGATCTTCCAGCCACCCGTGGGCAAATGCAGCCCGCGGGCGGTGGCCGGCTTTCTGGTAGGCGATGGTTTTTTTTGGGGTCTCGGTTTCGAAAAAAGCGGTGATAGGGATGTCTAAGGTCATTGCCAGCTGTTGAAGGGTGCTGACGCTGGGTGAGGTCTTACCATTTTCGATCAAGCTGAGCGTATTGACGTTCAATCCGGATTGTACAGCCAGTGCGCGTATAGAAAAACCGCGTTCTGCGCGCAGCTTGCGTAAACATCGACCAACATTGACTTCAGTGACTGACGGATTGGTAGTTGAATGTTCTTTCTCTAATATTCGGAGTGATCGCCTTTTACGCTGTCGCTGCACTAGCTTTCCTTGGGATTCACGTGAGAGAGGAGATTTGGTCATAAGAATCGTTCCTTGATTAACTTTACTTCAACTAATATTATAGTTTAATAACCATTGAAAGTCAATATAAAGTACTAATATATTGGTTGAATAATATACAAAGTAAAATCGCCCAGCGGCGACTGGGCGATTGATATCCACGAAGCTTTGTGAGAATTCGTGGGCCTATATGGATTCCCTCTTTAGCGGAGAGGGCGGGATTCGAACCCGCGTCACCTTGCGGTGAACACGCTCTCCAGGCGTGCGCGTTAGGCCAGACTACGCAACCTCTCCGAAACGCCAGTCGGTTATTCCCGGCTGGCGAGCGAGATTATATCATAACCAATCAATCCGTAAATACCCACGGTGTCTATGGAAGAGAGTGCATTTTTTCATAGATGTATAGCGAGGCATCCCAATCTCGTTGAAAACCAGCTGCCATAAGGATTGGTTCGAGTTCAGGATGAAGCCCGGCGAGCCACCCTGCTCGATCATTCTCCATGGCTCCGGCCATTTGGCGGAAATCTTGCAGGCATTGAGCCATCTCCGCGATGGGGCAGACGATCAATTGAATGACGGCCGTCTTGATCCCTTTTTCCTCGTCACTCCGGGCGACAAGCAAACCACGCGGTTTGTGCCACCACCATGCCTGCCTCTTGCTGACTGCATCATGTAAGTAATGCGCGGCGGGCGTGGCCCACTGCCAGCCTGTGTCCATCAGACCATTGACCAGGC
>DATDRM010000015.1:0-8136 GCA_035291705.1 Anaerolineales bacterium | reverse complement strand
GGGAAGTGGCTCTATGGGCTGCCGGATTGGTTTCGCCAGTTTGCCGAGCTGAGGGCCTTCACATTGACCAACGCGGAAGGTGGCCAGTACGGCCTATCGATCATCACCGTGATGTGGTTTGTGATCTTGCTGATCGCCTGGGTGATCTTGCACTACACGCTGCTCGGTCGTGGCATCTACGCCATGGGAGGTAGTCCTCCTTCAGCGAAACGGGCAGGTTTCAATATTCTATTCCAGCAGATGTTTGTCTATTCTTTCATGGGTCTCATGGCAGGCATTGCCGGCATGGTGCATGCCATGCTGGTACAAACCGTCGCCCCGAACGCCATCGTGGGTAAGGAACTGGACGTGATCGCCGCCGTTGTCCTGGGTGGCGCCAGCCTGACGGGAGGTACGGGAACTATCTTTGGCACCATCCTGGGGATCGCCCTGATCGCTATTTTGAGCAACGGCATGACCTTGATGCGCATCCCTTCTTTTTGGTACAACGTCTTCATTGGTTTGGTGGTGATTATCAGTGTCAGTTTTAGCGTCTACCGTCGCAGGCAACGTGAGAAGCAAACTATCCTTGTGGAAGTAGAATAAGACAGGAGGGTGTCTCTTGTACCGGAAATACTTAGAATCCATCATCCTGGTCTTCGTCATGTTAGGAGTTTTCCTCTTGATGTGGATTATGAATGGAGGGGAATTCTTTAGAAGCGCAAATTTCCAATCCATGGCATTTCAATTACCGGAGCTGGGCATCCTTTCCCTGGCCATGATGGTGACAATTCTCACCGCGGGGATCAACCTCTCTATCATTGCTTCAGCCAACATTTCTGGGATCGTCGCCGCTATCATCCTCACCCAATTGATTAAACCGGAGACAACCGGCCTGAGTGAAGCGCTGATCATCCTGCTGGCAATCCTGGCTGGTTTGTCGGTTGCGGCAGTGATCGGCCTGCTGAACGGGCTTTTGATCGCTGTGGTGGGAGTTTCTCCCATCCTGGCCACGCTGGGTACGATGATCTTGATGAATGGATTCGCTATCGTCCTGACGAAAGGGTATGTGATCTCTGGTTTTCCAGAGGCTGTGCTCTTTATTGGCAATGGCATCATTTTTGGCATACCAATGCCGATCATCATCTTCGCAATTTGCGCGGCGGTCATGGCCCTGGTGCTGAACAGCACGCCAACCGGCATAAATATCTACATGATTGGCTCCAATCCCATTGCCACCCTCTTCTCTGGGGTGAATAACAGGACAGTCTTGATCAGGACTTACCTGCTCTCCGGTCTGTATGCAGGCGTTGCGGCGATCATTATGATCTCCCGCTTCAATTCGGCCAAAGCAGATTACGGCGAGTCCTACCTCCTGATGACTGTGCTGGCTTCCGTATTGGGAGGCGTTAGCGCGGCCGGTGGCTTTGGGAAAGTCTCTGGGCTGGTTATCGCGCTGATCATCCTCCAGATCGTCTCCAGCGGCCTTAATCTCATGCGCGTGAACAATTTCCTCACCATCGCCATCTGGGGGATGATCCTGATCCTGGTGATGGTGGTCAAGTACCTGGCCGAACAGGTTCAAAGAAGGCGGGCAATATGAGACATTTCTTGGGTATCGACCTCGGCACAACCAGTCTAAAAGTTGCTCTTGTTACCGAGCGAGGGGAGCTGGTTGGCTCGGAGCATTGCGAATACCCGCTTTCCTCGCCCCATCCGGGGTATGTTGAGCAAGACCCCCAGGATTGGTGGGCGGGAGTGATCAGCGCTTGCCTGGCACTCAAGCGCAGCTATCCGGCTCAATTCAAGGTGATTGTTGGAATCGGGATCTGCGGACAGATGCACACTCAAGTTTATCTCGATCAGGATGCACGGGTTCTGCGCCCGGCCATCAATTGGATGGATCAAAGGTCGAACGACATTGTCTACCAGATCAACCGCGACGAGGAAGCCAAAGATTTAGTGTTTCGGGAGACGTGCAATTTTGCCACCACCACTTACACTGCTCCCCAAGTCAAATGGGTGAAAGAGCATCAGCCGGAAATCTGGAACCAAGTCGCCCACATCCTGGTAGCTAAGGACTTTATCAAGTTTAAATTGACCGGCCAGAGGGTCACCGACTTTGCAGAGGCCAGCGGCACCCTGCTGTTTGATGTGGAAAAGGAGCGTTGGTCCGATCGCATGTTCGACTTTTTTGGGTTCCCACGGTTGATCTTCCCAGAGGTGTTACCCTCAGATGAGATCATCGGAAGCGTAACCCGGGAAGCCGCGCTTCTCACCGGCCTCACCGCGGGCACCCCGGTCGTGAACGGCAGTTCGGATTGCTCTGCCTCTTCTCTTGGGGCTGGCATGGTCCGATCGGGGCAGGTCACCTTGATTATCGGAACAGCCGGAGTGATCGCTGTTTGCTCGGATAAACCCTTGACCGATCAAGAAAATCGAACGCTGTGCTGGCACTACTGCCTGCGCGACAAATGGATTACCCTGGGGATCATGCAGACAGCGGGAGAATCGCTACACTGGTTTAAAAACGTCTTCGACAAAAAACAGGGAGGCGACGACCAACCTGGGGATATATTTGAAGAATATAACCTCGCTGCGGGAAAAGTACCCGAGGGCTCGGGTGGGCTGATCTTTCTACCCTACTTAAACGGTGAACGCACCCCTTATTGGGATCCCTTCGCCAGGGGTCTCTTCTACGGGATCAGCCTGTCCACTGAAAAGGCACACTTTATCCGGGCGATCATGGAAGGGGTCTCCTTTGGCCTGCGCAATAACATCGAGACGGTGGAGAATTTGGGGATCGAGATCGGCGAAGTGCGGGCGGTCGGCGGCGGCCTCAAGAGCGCCGTTTGGCTCGATATCTTGGGTAAGATCCTGAGGAAGCCGATTGTCACTGTCAGCGTAGGCGATACTGCCAACCTAGGGAATATCTTGCTATGTGGCAAGGCGCTGGGGATTTACAGTTCATACGAAGAGGCCGTATCCAGCATAGTAACTTCCGATAGATGGGTGTACGATCAGGCAGGCACGGAAACCTACGAGAAGCAGTACGCTCTCTTTCTGGAACTGTACGAACAACTCAAGGGCACGTTCAGGCGGTCTGCCTGATATCATTGAAGGGGGGTAATCGAATCATAGGCCTGAAATCGACTGGTATTCCTTTGGCCTGCTATATCTGCTGACAACAATTGTTGAGACAAAAGACGAAATCCTCCCAATTACTATGTGGACAGAATATATCCGAAAAGCATGTTAGAATTCCATGCGATAATTTTTTCGCCTGGTGGGAAGGCGATTTTCTTATAGGTAGAGAGGATATCCCTGATGAACGATTTTCAACAATACCTGGCAGAGGAGTTCGCCGAAGATTACGAGGAAGGTCGTTTGTCCCGGCGCGAGGCGCTCAAGCTGATCGCTTCGGTCACGGGCAGCCTCGTCCTGGCGGATTCTATCCTGGCGGCGTGCGCACCGCCGGTGGAAAGCACGCCCGTCATGCAGGCCACCCTTCCCGCTTCGCCTGCCGTTGGCGCGCCCACGACGGGCGCGCCAACAGCAGGCGCATCCCCGACAGACAGCCCCGAGGCGAGCGCGACGCCGGCACAAGAGAGGTCCCCCGAAACACCAGCAGCCGGTACGGTGAGCCCGGACGACCCGGCAATCCAGGCTGGCGCGGTTGAATTCGCGGCTGATGGAGAAACACTGCTGGGTTATCTGTCCAGGCCGCAAGGCGAGGGCATCCACCCGGTCATCCTGGTGTGTCACGAGAACCGCGGTCTGACGGAACATATTCAAGATGTAACCCGCCGCCTGGCCAAGTCTGGGTACGTGGCACTGGCGGTTGACTTGTTATCTCGATTGGGAGGAAGTGGGGCGCTGGGCGCAGATCAGGTCCCGGGCGCGTTGGGCAATATATCGCCCGAGCAGTTCGTCCAGGATTTCTTGAGCGGCTGGCGCTACTTGCAAGGTCAGGCTTTCGCCCAAGCTGAACGGGTGGGCATGGTGGGCTTCTGCTTTGGGGGCGGCGTGACCTGGCGGGTGGCCACGCAGATGGCGGAATTATTAGCCGCGGTGCCTTTCTATGGTCCGCACCCGCCGGTCGAGGATGTGCCAAAGATCCAGGCGGCGGTGCTGGCGATCTACGGCGAGCTCGACCAACGCATCAACCAGGGCATCCCGGCGATCGAGGAAGCCATGCAGAAAAACGGAAAGATTTACGAAAAAGTGATCTATCCTGGCGCCGATCACGCCTTCCACAACGACACCGGGCCGCGCTATAAACCGGACGCTGCCCGGGATGCCTGGAGCCGGACATTGGGCTGGTTCGAAAGGTACGTGAGGCCAGCTTGAGGGTTTAGAAGAACACATTCCTATTCAAAGGATGAAACCGCTGCGTAAAATTCCCTCGCGGCGACAACCTGATTAAAACTAAGGATGGTGAGGTATGAAACGGGTGATGATCCTGGGCGGGGGATTTGGGGGGCTGGCGGCGGCGAACCGTTTACGGGAAAGGCTCGACCCGCAGGATGAGATTATCCTTGTCGACCGGCGAAGCCACTTCAGCTTCGGATTCCGCAAAACCTGGGTCCTGGTCGGGCTGGGCTCCATGGAGGTGGGCCAACGCCCGCTGGCGGGCCTGGCGCGCAAGGGCATCAATTGGATTCGAGGGACAGTAACGCGGATAGACCCGCAAGCCCGCTCGGTGGAAGTGGACGGGCGCAGCATGGCGGCCGACGCCCTGGTGGTGGCCTTAGGCACGGTGCTGGCCCCCGAGCAGGTGCCTGGTTTCAACGATTATGCTCTGAATGTTTACCACCCGCAGGAAGTGCAGCGTAACGCAGCAGCCCTGGGCGACTTTTCCGGCGGGCAAGTGATGGTGGGTATATTCAGCATCCCTTATGCCTGCCCACCAGCCCCCTTCGAAATCGCTATGCTGGTGCAGGCTTACTTCAAAGCGCGCGGCGTGCGGGCAGAGATGGAGGTGTTTTCGCCGCTGCCTATGTCCCTGCCGGTCCTGGGTGAGGCGGGTTGCGAAGTGATCGAAGGCCGCCTGGCAAGGCAGGGGATCCGCTTCCTAGCCGAGCATAAAGCTGGGGCGGTAGAAGCAGGCGCCGTACGCTTCACCAGTGGCCCGCGTCCTTTCGACTTGCTGCTGGGCGTACCGCCGCACCGCCCCCCACAGGTGGCGGTGGAAGCTGGCCTGGCTGGCGCGGACGGTTGGCTGGAGGTGGATCCCCGCACGATGGAGACCCGCTTCCCTGGGGTGTACGCCCTCGGCGACGCGGTGACCATCCCGATGGCCAATGGCAAGCCCCTTCCCAAGGCGGGGGTCTTCGCCGAAGCCCAAGGGTTGGTCGCCGCCGAACACATCGCCGCGGCTCTAACAGGCCTGGAGTCACAGGCCACTTTTAGCGGTGAGGGAGGCTGCTATCTGGAGGTGGGGGGTGGAGAGGCCATGCTGGTGCAGGGACAGTTCCTGGCCGAGCCTGGCCCGCGGGTCGATCTCAAGGGGCCCTCGGCGGAGTACCTGGAAGAAAAGCGCCGTTTCGAGACCAGCCGGTTGGAGGCCTGGTTCTAAATTTAGATAAGCCCTTCCAGATAGGCGCGGGTGCGTTCCTGACGGGGGTGTTCGAAGACTTCGTGGGCGGGGCCGTGTTCGACCAGCTCGCCCAAATACATGAAGACGATGTAGTCCGCCAGGCGCTTGGCCTGGCGCAGGATGTGCGACACCAGCACGATGGTGTACTGCTGTTTCAGATCCAGCAATTTGCGCTCGATGTGCTGAGCGGAGAAGGGGTCCAGGGCGGAGGTTGGTTCATCCCCCAACATGATTTCGGGTTCGACGGCCAAGCCACGTGCCAGGCACAGGCGCTGCTGCTGCCCGATAGATAAACGGGCGGCGGGCTGGTGCAAGCGGTCCTTGACTTCCTCCCACAGGCCAGCCATCTCCAGGTAACGGCTCACCGCCGCGTCAAGCGCGCGTCCTTTCTGGATGCCATGGATGCGCATGCCATATGCGACGTTATCATAGATCGACATGGGCAAAGGGAAAGGCCGCTGCGCCAGCAGGCCGGCCTTTTTGCGGATCTCGGTTACGTCCATGCCGGGGGCGTAAATGTCTATACCGTCGATCAGTACCTGCCCTGAGAGGCGAGTCTGGTCGGTGAGCTCCAGGAAGCGGTTAAAACTCTTGAGCAGGGTGGTCTTGCCACAACCGGATGGGCCGATGATCACGGTGATCTGCCGCTTCGGGATGTCCAGGTTGATATCTTTCAGGGCGTGATTATCGGCGTAATGGACATTTAAATCGCGGACCTGGATGTGGGGGTCCATCGGAAATCTCCTACTTAATAATGTTGCGACCCAAGCGCGTAGCCAGCCAGCGTGAGCCGAAGCTGATGATGAGCACGATGGCCGTCAGGATCAAGGCGGAGGCATAGGCGCGCTGCTGCACTTCTGGGAAGGGGGTGCTCAGCTGAAAGAAGACGGCCAGGGGCAGCGAAGCGACCGGTTGGAACAGCGAGGTCGGGATACGGTCGGTGAAACCAGCGGTGAACAGGACCGAGGCGGCGTCGCCGATGCCGCGCCCGAAAGCCAGCAGAATGGCGGTGACGATGCCGGGCAACATCTGGCGGGTTACCACGCGCAGAGCGGTCTCCAGGCGGGTCGATCCCAAAGCATAGGAGGCTTGCTCCAGGTCGTGTGGCACCATGCGGACGACCTCTTCGATGGCGCGCGTCATGATCGGAAATTCCAGCAGGGTCAGAACCAGGATGCCCGCCAGGAGCGATGCGCGCATGCCCAGGGCGAGCATGATGGTGAAACCGAATGCGCCGTATACGATGGAGGGAATGCCCCACAGGATATCCATGGAAAGACGGACGAAGTCGGCCCATCGCGCACGGCGGACGTAGGTACCCAGGTAAAGGGCCAGGGGTAAGCTGACCAGGATCGCAAGCAGGGTGGCACCGCCCGCCAGGTAGAGGGAACCGATAATGGCGTTGAGGATGCCGCCTTCTTTTCCAAGGTAGAAGCCGCCTTGCGGCGTCTTCGTCAACATATCCCAATTGAGGGCTGGCAGGCCTTTAATCAGGATGGTGATGAGGATAAAGCCCAGGCTGCCGGCCAACAGCATGAAGGACAGCACCATCAGGGCTTTGACAATGCCTTCTTCGACATGGCGCCTGTGAAGGTGGCGCCTTTGGAAATGCCTCTCTTTCATACCAGCGACCTCCGGGTAAGTCTATGCAGCACCAGAGTGGACAGGATATTAAAGGTCATCACGATCAGCAAAAGCATCAGTGCGGCGCCTAACAAGGCGGCATCGTAAAGGGGAATGGACAGCATCTCCCCGTAGTTGTTGGCGATCAGTGCGGGCAGAGGATAAGCCGGATCGAAGATCGAGCTGGGTACTTTGGCGACGTTCCCGACCACCATCAGCACCGCCATGGTTTCGCCCAGGGCGCGCGAAGAGCCCAACACTACACCCGCCAGGATGCCAGGCAGGACCTGGGGCAGCACGGCTGACTTGATGGTCTGCCAGCGTGTGGCGCCCATCGCCAGGGAAGCTTCCCGGTAACCATCGGGGACGGTGCGCATGACCTCAAAAGTCACGGCGACAATAAAGGGGATGACCATGACAGCCAGGACGATGCCGCCAGCCAGGATGCTGTAGCCGGTGGGATTATCCGAGACGAAGAGCGGCAGGAAACCCAGCCAACGACTCAAGGAGGGATTCAGATGATCTTGAACCCAGGGGACAATGGCGAGCAATCCCCAAACGCCGTAAACCACGGAGGGGATAGCGGCCAGCAAGTCCAGGAGGGGTTTCATAATCGAACGAGTGGATGACCGGGCGTATTCAGCCAGGTAAATGGCGGTGAGCAAGCTGGGCGGCACTGCCAGGATCATCGCCACGACTGTCACCCAAAACGTACCGACGATAAAGGGGTAAAAACCAAATTCGCCCTTGAGCGGCTTCCAGGTCCGCCCGAAGATCAAATCGATGAAAGGCTCGGCTTCCAGAATCGGACGGGTGCGCAGCAGCAAAGCCAGGATAATCAAGATGACTAGCAGGATCGGCACCAGCGACATAACAAAGAATGACTTCTCGGCCAGTCTGTCTTTGACCTTTCGCCAGGGTATTGCCGGTCGGGA
>DATDRM010000014.1:0-16299 GCA_035291705.1 Anaerolineales bacterium | reverse complement strand
TGGCACGCCGCTGCTCTCCAGGTCGAAATGCTGCAGTGCAGCCAGGAATAATACCTGGCCATCGGGCTGTGTCACATCCACACCCACGATAGATAACTGCTCGCCGTACTGTTCAAATAAGGGCGGAAGAACTTCGGTGATGACCAGATGGCAGTGGCCGCAGTTGGGTGAGTAGAACAATACGGCGTGCACTACAGCTTCGGTAGAGAGCGTGGAAGATCTTGGCGAAGTCGAGAATAGTAAGGGGAATAACAAAGTACAGATCAAGGGTTGGTTCATGGTTGTGTAAAAAGAGATGCCTCTCATAGAATGGATACGATCCCAGCTATGACCAGTCCTCCAAGGGCAGAATAGACGGTTCCGTGAAAAAACCTCGAAAATGGAACCTGTAGTCCTTATATTCTTCCATTCCCTCACTGCCTGGGATGATGACAAAACGAGGCGTGAGCGTGCAGAACATCAACCAATCCAGGATCAGCCAGTCTACGAGATTGAAAACAAATACTACCCCAGCAGCGTTCAGCCATAACGCCCAAAATTGTGCGTTGCCCTGCTCCTTGAGTGAAAGCGTAGAGAAAAATGATCCGAGCAAAAGTAGCAACATGAAAGGTACACCGAAAATATAGGATAGTTTCCTTTCGGCCTGGGTCTTTTTGGGTACTTTCTCCTGGATTCTGGGGGGATAATCATGCAGGAAAATGCGTGGGTTTATCCGCAAGGCAAGAGTCAGCCATAAGGATGCAAAAAATGAGAGAATCGCACCATCAATTAGAATTTTAGTAAAGTTGGGCATACTTATTCCTTGCTTCGTCAAAGTGTTTTGTTTCCAGGACTTTACAACTTGTCCTTACGTAGGCACTTTGCCATGGTACATTGAATAGGTAAAGAAGGCATAGTAATCTGGATGGTCCACAATGAAGTCTTGCGAGTCTGGCGGGCATAGCCGCCGATATTCTGCCAGATCTTCTTGTGCCAATTCTGACTCCACGCCTGGCCAGCGCATCTGAAAGAGAGCTATCATGGCGTTGCGAAGGTCATCTGAGAGCGGGGCATACACATCGCCTGCCAGGGTTCGGGCTGTGAGTCTCTGCAAACCGGCGTCACGCAACCACCCCAGCGCGCGGGAGAAGTGTGACTCCGGCTTCTTTCCCTTGACGAAGGGGGCAATCCCCGAAGAGGTTGCATTCAGGCGGGCTTCCAGCACAGGATTCCCCGGAAGGAGTTTTTCCGATGACCAAGCCAGGATGGCTACGCTGCCGCCGGGCTTCACAACCCGTGCCAGTTCCTTCATCAGCGGCAAGGGTTCGATCGGCGCATATCCTACGCAATTCGCGCTCCATACCCAATCGAAGCAATCATCGTCGAATGGTAGTTTCTTCACATCTCCATTTTTCAGGGAGATCTGCTCCGATAAGCCAGCTTCCTCTACCATTTTTTTAGCAAGAATCAAAAACTCGGGAGACAGGTCGAGTCCGGTTACGTGACCGGCAGATCCCACTGCTTTGGCCAGTAACATGGCCTGCAGGCCAATGCCACAACCCGCATCCAGTCCCCGGCTCCCCAAAGGGAGTTGGAGAGCCTGGATCGCCGATAGGACGGTTGGCTCTACCAGGGGATTGGTGACCATCAAACCGTGTATGTAAGATTCCATATCAGTCATATCAATCCTCCAGAATCTCTACCATCCCCTACCAGAGGGAAATTTGTGCGTGGCACTAACGCGGCACAACGACCGTTCCGAAGGCGATGGCTACTGTATAAACTGCAAAGCCCAACCAGCCCACATCAGACTCCTATTCTGCTCCCGCCACATCAAGCCGATGAAGCCCAACTGGATCAGCAGGGTGACAGACTAGATGATAACCCGTTTCAGTGAAGCTTGTCATGGTTACTCCTTGCTCCGTTGGGCATACCAGCCAGTTTTGACATTGGTACGCACATCAAATTCGGGTACAAAAGGTTTGATGTCGAGCAGCGGCGTGCCGTCCAGCATATCTACGCCTTCAACATCAAGAATATTTCCACGGCGCGTCAGCAGCCGAACAATTGATAGGCCAATTGGGTTTGGTCGACAGGGATGGCGTGTGGCAAACAGGCCGCGCAACCGGTCATCCAGAAACGGCTTGACCTGCAGGGTGTAACCATCTGATTGGTGAAAAATATACAGCAAAATGATGTGCGAAAAGCCTTCCAAATCTTTTAGGCCTTCAGCAAATTCGGGGAAAACCTCCACATACCCAGACACCTGTGAACGCGTGGATTGGATGGGGGTCTGGTTCTTATCGGTGAATGGAGAGTGAAGGATGCCAATGGGTTTCATTACCAGTTCCATTTACCTCTCCTCAATGTGATCAATTGGACGCCTTCCACCTGCTGGAAAGAGGCCCCCTGCCCAACCGTGCGAAGAACAGCGGCCTCATCGACTACCCTCGAACCAGAAAGGATACTTACCCCGTGATTGTACAGCACAGGCGAAAGCGGCGTGCTCGGACCCAGCATCATCACCAACGCCTCGGGGCGGCATAAAGCCAGTAACCCATCCAAGGTATGGTTAATCAAGGCGCTGCTAGTAATGGCAACCACATCTGCCTGTGGGATCAAGTCGGCGGCGGATTCCGCAGGGTATTCACCATCTGTTGGGTGTTGTTCGATGACCCACATCTGTCCAGCGGTGAGGCGCAGCTTTGAGATGAACGGAAAGTGCCCCACCAGCGCCACGTTTTTACCCCGTCCATGTTCGATTAGCACATCCACGGCGTTGACCTCGGCGGCGCCACTTTCGTCCACGGCGAGCAGCGAGTTGATCGCTGCTACACCGATGCTGGCTTCCAGCAGGTTGTCAGAGCGGGCGTATTCGGCTAGCTCGCGGGCGCTCTTCTCGTGCAAATGGCCCACACTGCGCGCCGGGTCGTGGCCGTGGGGCTTGTCGCCGGTGAAGGTGGAGGCCAGCCCGCAGAAGCGGCTGCATACCACTGTCCAATGCACGCCAACCAGCACTGTACGAATCGGCGCACCCATGTCCAGGCTGTCCAGCAAATCATTCAGGATGTTCATCTTGAAAACCCTCTACCAGTTTAGAACGATGAGATGCTTCTTCCATCAGTACCTCCCGCATTAGGTCACAGATGTTAATGATCTTTGGATTGGCGATCTGGTAAATGATATTCTGGCCGCTATGTTGAGTAGTCACAATCCCACCGTGTCGCAGCACACCCAGATGGCGAGAGATCACGCTCTGCGGGTGTCCAGTTGCTTGAGCGATCTCATTCACGCGCCTGGGGCCTTCGCGCAAGAGATGAACAATTTCCAGCCGAATGGGATTGGACATGGTGCGGCAAAGCTCGGCTTGAATTTCGTAGAAGACGGCTGGTGGCATGGTAATACCTCAATCGAACAGCTACACGCCAAGAAATCCTGAGAGCAGGAAGACAAAGATCGCACCCGTGATAATCCCCAATGCAGTGAAGTGGTGGTGTCCGTACTCACGTGCCGCTGGGATGAGTTCATCGAGCGTGATAAATACCATCACGCCGCCTGCAAAGGCCAGCGCGCCGGGGATGAGGCCCTGGAAGGATGTCAAAAAGAGTGCCGCGAACAGCGCCCCCACCGGCTCCGCCAAGCCGGAAAGAAAAGCCACCCGGAAGGAATCCCACCGGCAAACGCCGCTCTTGCACAGGGGCAAGGCCGTTGCGATGCCTTCGGGGATGTTATGGAGTAAGATGGCCAGGGCAATGAAAATGCCGAAAGCCGGCGTGTGCATATACCCGGCTCCCACGGCAATCCCTTCGGGAAAATTGTGAATGGTGATGCCGATCGCTATCAGGATACCCGATTTCAACAATCCCTGCTCGATGGGTGTCCTGTTTCGCACTTGTCCAGACCGGCGCCGGCCATGACGGTGGGGCTCCGGCGTATCAATTGCATTAGACTCTGCTGAATGGGGGATTTCTTTCACACCGAAGCGAATGTGGGGAATGGTAACATCCACCACGAACATGAAGATCGCCCCGGCCCCGAACCCAATGGTGGCGGTAGCAAAGCCTTGCAGTTCCCAGGCCTCGTTAACCAGCTCCAAGAAGGATAGGGTGATCATGACCCCTGCAGTAATACCCATGAGAAAACCATACTGCCGCGGCCCCGGTCTGCGGATTACGGCGATCAATCCGCCCAGCCCGGTACCCAGGCCAGCGATCAGGCTTAGTAGGAAGACAGTAATAATGGCGTTCATTTATTCGTAAGAAACACAAGAATGGTGCCAATACCGGACACTTCGACCAGCACCTTGAGCGCTTCGCCCCGCCCCAGGGCAATGTGGGTATCTCTCACAGTGACAAGAATCGGAGCACGCCCGTAATTTTGCACGACCGTTACCTCAACACTAGGCGTAAAATTCAGGGCAACCATGCGGTGGGTGAATTTCTCCCCACCGCGCAACAGGCGCACCACACCGCGCCCTCCCGTTGGTAGATCAGATACAGCTTTCATCTTCTCGTTTAGAATGGCCTTGTCTGCATCGGTTCCCATGGACTACTTCATTTCCTGAAAATTCTGTAAAGCCTGTCGGACGCGCTCCGGGGTGTAGGGCAATTCGCGCATCCACACACCTGAGGCATCGTGAATCGCGCTGGCGACGGCAGGTGCTACGCCGTCCGTGGAAATTTCAGCCACTGGTTTTGCACCGAAGGATATATATGGGGTGTCCATATTTCCTATAGCTCCGATTTCATGTTCGCCGTCTTCCTGTGACAAGCGCTCGTTATACGTGGAATCATAGATACAGCCAGCCGGCCATCTTGCTGGAACAGCTTCTGCATCTTGTCGACGTCAATTGCTAGCAAAGTGCCCTCTGTCAGACCCCGTGCTGTGGAGACGTATTGATGAGGTGGTATAAGCGCTATAGTGCCCAGGGTTTCATCAGCCCCAAGCCACTCCATACGCGCCATCGAATCGTCCCCAGCAGTGAATAACACCTCGAGGTCGGCTTCCATTGACACGAAAATGGTATTTCCCGGCTCTCTTTCTTTGAACAATATCTGATCGGGATAAACGGTTATCTTCCTGCATAACCCGGCAACTTTTTCCAACTGGCTCTCGCTCAGGTTTGAGAAAAGCGAAAGACCTCGCAGTAAGGCTACATTTACACCCATAATCTCTCTCCTGATAAAATGCAAATCGATTTCCTGTTCAAAGGTTTCAGATCCAACACGGGGGTGCCATCGATAGCGTCTAATCCCCGGACGCGCAACAAATTTCCTTCGATACTGACCAGCTCTGCCACCGTTACACCGATGGGGTTGGGGCGCCGTGGGCTTCGTAGGGCGAAGACGCCCCGCTGGGGCCGGTTCTGGTCGCCGCGTGGGTGTTGAAGCAAATCGTAACCCTGAGATCGATGAAAATAGAACACCAGCATTATCTGGTGGCCTGGCTCAAGACCTTTTAACCCCTCGACCAGAGATGGATCGAGGATAATGTGCGACTCTGCCGAACGGATTTCGGCCGGCGCGGCATGTTCATCGAACTCGTTTTCCACGTGGGCGATCGCTCGAAGACGTAATGCCTGTGTGGCAGTTCCTGTGCCTTCACCCGATCCATCTCTCCTCTGGAGTTCCCTCCTCAGCTCCTCCTCCAACTCATCCAATTTCCCCATCATGGCCGGTGGGACTGAATGAGCCGGCCACCGTTTCTTTAGGTCTGCGATCTGGTCCTTGAGCTCTTCTACCTTATCTTTGCTCATCGTTATCACCCTGGTCGTGCTCATACCCTTAACCCAACCTCGAAACCATCCCAGATAGCTTCGAGAGCTTTTTGAGGCTGGACGGCGTCACCAACAAAATGCGTTTCCTTGCCGCCTTCTCTCTTCTCACGAATTTCCCTGGCTTTCTTTCTCAGATTCAGGCAACGGACAGGCATTGGAAAAGGTCACCACCATCACCACCCGCCCTTGCCCGGCAACGCTCTGAAAGGCTGGTTGAAGCGTCGCGAAGACCGTCTCATCATCACCGGAGATCAGGGTGCTCATCGAACCCGGATTCACGGCCAGGCTGTGGTCTCGGAAGATATGCAATGCCTCGTCGATAGCCATGGATAGATCCTCTTGCCCCAACGGATACAGACTGACTTGAGCCTTAATATCGATCATGTTACCTCCAACATTTTCACGACATTATCACCACCATTCCAATAAAGCCACCCCAGGGCAGCGGTAACGGACCTGGACAGAATGGCCAAAGGGTGGTTCGCCATATGACTCTGGTCTTTTTTCCGCCAATTTCCTGGATCATTCGCTTGAGCTCATCCGGTGTGAAGAACCGGGCAACATCCCAAATCGGCCCACCTTCGCGTTTGTAATGCTGCCCTAGGCGGCTTTGCGCGTTCAAAACGCCTAGGATGAGTCCTTGCCGGGCGACACGCAGCGCTTCGGTCAAGGCTTGGATGGGCTCGGGGAGAAACTCCAGCGTTGTGATCAGGACAACCAGGTTGAATGACTTAGAAAGAAAAGGGAGCATCTGCGCATCTCCTTGCAAATAAACCGGGCTACTCATGCTTACTGCCTCGTCCAACATCGGTCGAGACAGGTCCAACCCAACCGCAAGCAATCCCTGTTCGCCGAACCACCGTGTGAAATGCCCTGTTCCACAGCCCAATTCCAGAATGGTGCGCGCCTGCGGAAATCTCGCCAACAGCCATTTCAAAAGGTCCTTCTCATACCGGTCAGCCTGGCGGCCGATGGTCAGGTACCAGGTTTCATAGCCTGCGGCGATCTCGGGAATGGCGAAAGGGTTAAGACTAATTTTCTCCTCCAACCTGTTTACACAGTGTTTTGATCTCTAAATCCAGCCACTTGAATTTCTCTTCCAGCCTATTCCGCTCCTCTTCGAGCCTACAGACGTAATCTTCCCGGGTGTCCATAGCAACATAGCATCCCGAGCCTCCTTGATTGCTATTTAGACAAAGGCACTTGTTGCAAGGAAGAAGGACTGGGGATGAAAGGACAGGGGGTGGGCCGGATCAGAATCACGGGCACTTGGGCCTCGTGCAGCACTCGGTCAGCGATCGCCCCCATCACCCATTGGCTGCCTCCGCTTTGACCACAAGTCGACAAAACAATCAGGTCAATGTGGAGGCGATCTGTGGATGCCAGGATGGCCTCAACCACCGCGCCCTCACAGACTTCCGCGTACACTTTTATCCCAGCCGTCCCAAGCGTTACGGCAATCCGCTCCAGGTAACCTTTTACCTCATGGTAGATGGCTCTCTTCTTGTTCAGGATTGTTCTTGCCAGGTCAGGATCAGAAGGTGGATATTCGTAACACGTAGAATACAGCGAGTAAGGGTGCTCGGCGACGCGCAGTAAAATAATTTCCGCGTCGCTTACGTTCGCAAGTGTACTTACCAATGGCAATACTGCCTCTGACTGCTCGGATCCATCCAGTGGAACCAAAATCCTTTTGTACATAAACGCCTCCTCTTCTTCCAAAATAATGCAGGTGTGAGGAGCGATGTTTTCTATTGACAATCACCGGTCGTAATGATCTGTTAGGATGAGTTGTTATCGGCCTGCTACTTCTAACCTGACAACTCTCCCAACTCCTGCCTGTATAAAATCCACTCCATACTCGGCCGCGAACATTGTAATGGCACGCTCTCCAGTACAATGGCATGGGGCTACCTGTTCTACTCCTATACGTCGAAAATCTTTCAAGATCGAAACGATCTCAACCTTACTTTTACTTCCCAGGTGGAAACCGCCCAGTACCAGACGTACCGGTTCATCGCACATTTCCCGAGCCTGTTCTAAGATCGCAATGATGCCCGGGTGGGCGCAACCCGTAATAACCACCAATCCCTGATCAGTCTGGATAACCAGGGCTTGCTCGGGTATATTTCGTCCCATTTCACCTGTTGTAAACACGCCCTCAGCGATCGATAGACTCGGCATTACCTCGATCACTTCGGTAGTATTGCTCACCTGACGCTTGAAGGATTCCGGGAAGCTGGGAAGTAGGTAGACAACCGGACGGGATCCTGCCTGCAATATGGTGCTGAGACCACCCGTATGATCCCCATGGGCGTGGGAGAGTACGACACTTTCAAGTTGGGTTGGATCAATCCCCAAGATTCGCATATTTTCCATCAACATTTGCCCATCCCCCCCGGTGTCGAACAACAGGATGTGGTCACGATATTCAACCAGAGCGGAAAAGCCCCAGGCTGAGTTCAACCTTCGATCATATAGGGTGTTATCGTAGATAACAGTTATGGTTAAGGATTGCGTAACCGGCATGGGGAATTCTCTTACTTCTTCAGAAGTCTTTGTCACCCTGATCGGGGACCTGGTAAGCGTGGGGGTGAAAGCTTCCTCCGTGATGGGAATTATCGTAACAGAGATCGTCGCGGGAGCAGTGGTCACCGCCTGGATGGTTCCCACTGGTGAAATAATCAGCGCTGGATCGGTACTCGCTGGGTAACAGGCACTCAGGGATAAAAGCGTATTGATGAAAAGAAAAACATAAATCAATCTCATTGTGATTTCCATGATGGGTAGTAAGCCGGTGAGGCGCTCCAAAAACGGGTGCCAAAACGCTCAACAACCTGCGCCTTACCACATTTTTCTAACTCTGTCAGAGTTGCTGATACTTCTCCTTGTGAAAAGTGTTTCAGCGTTTCGATCAATTCATCCTCGCGCATGGGATGGCGGGTGATGATGCCGATTACCGCTTCCACCAATGATTCAGCCCCACTGAGGTCGAAAGATCCACTGGCAGGGTGTATAACTCTGGCAATATCGCCGAGAATGGCGCGGGCGCGTAACAGTCCTTCCTCATCTGAGGGCTGCACCCAGGTCTCCGCAGGGGGACGGGTTGGCTGGAGAATGTGAACTTCATCAGGTTGGATGCTCTTCAACGCTGCGGCAATTTCTCTAAGCGCGGCCTCGGTATCATTTAAACCCTGCACCAGCATGACCTCGACCCATAGCTTACCTTGATATTCTTTTCGAAAGGCAACCGGCCCCTCAATGAGGCGGACAAAACTGACCTCTGGGTGGGGGCGATTGATCTTGCGATAGAGTCTGGCGTCCCCCGCGTCAAGGGATGGCAGTACAGCATCTGCCGGGGATAATTCAAGGCGCATTTCTGGCAGGTATAACAGAGACCCATTGGTAATGACTGCGACAGGTAACCGAGTAAGCGACTTCACTTGTCGTATCAGCCAGCCAATGCTGGTATGCAGTGTCGTCTCTCCTGAACCAACAAATGTGACCCAGTCAATTTCACCCGCTTTATGGGTTGCCAGGGCCTGTTCCACTTCAGCGATAATCTCTTCACGCGGGAAATACTCGCGCCGTTCATTGGTCAATGGTTTGCTGCGCCCCAACTGGCAATAGACACAATTCCAATTACAGGTCTTGAGTGGAACGGGATCAATTCCTAAAGATTGTCCTAAGCGCCGCGAAGGGACCGGCCCGAAAACATATTTCATGACTTCACTCTTTTAGCCTCTCGAAATTACGATCACGACAGCAACCAGGATGCCAACTCCCAACGAGATGAGGGTATATCTCCGGTTTTCTTTTTCAACGGCAGGCAGCAAGTGAGATGCGCCCACATAAACGAGCGCACCAGCAGAAACCGCCAAAAGAATACCTAAAGTAGAGCGATCAATCTTACTGATAACCGGGAATGAAACCACCGTACCCAACGGCGTAGATACAGCTGCTGCCAGAAAAGCGTATAAAGCCGATCTTTTTCGTGTAAAGCCGGCTCGTTCCAACAGCAAGAAGGTAACCACCCCTTCGGGGAATTCATGAAACACCATCCCAATGGCTGCCAGCACACCAGTGAATATGCTTACATTGAACGTTACAGAGTAGATGATCCCATCAATAAAGGAATGAATGCCAATGCCAATCATCGGGATGATGCCGGTTGAAAGATTGGCCCGTTCACGGTCGTGGCAAACCATTATATTCAAAAAGCGATTAAAAACGTAAAGTCCCATAAACCCAACTAACAAGTATATGGGCGCTGTGTCGTTCATGCCAAAGGATTTTGGAATGATATGGATGAAAGATACAGAAATAAGCACACCTGCGGCAAAGCTCATAAAATAGACAACGTTTTGGTTGCCCCATTTTTCATACTTGCCGATAGTAAATATACCAATCGTCGTGACTAAACACGCCAAGACACTGGCTAAGAGTACAATTCCAAATGTGCTTACCATTGATATCTCCTGTTACGTGCAAGTATTACCAATCAGCCACAAGTCGAAACCTGATTGACCATGATGGGTACTCGCACCAGTTCACCACGCTCATTATTGTCCTGCATCTTCCAACCTGTCCAAGATTTTTTGGACTTCCAGCATCGCATCATCCGCCTTTATGGGCGTGCCCTTCAGCCAGGAGCGTGAGATGGAAGGGTCCTGGTGAACAACTCCAATCGGTTCGATCCCTTTCTCGCTCAATCCCTTCCGCAAGTATTCTTCTTCCTCTGCACCCTGAACCCTGTTCAGCACGAACCATATATCCTCAATGCAAGCTTCGGTGAAAATCTTATTCGCCCAGGCAATTAGTTCGGGGCTTTTCAGATGAGCGGTGGCTGGTAATATATCTGCTTGGATTTGCTCAAGCATGTGTTTCATGTTTGCCGCCATTTCCACAGAAGTAGTGGTGGGGTCTACAACAACAATCGCCCAATCCAGGCCGGTAAGAACACCACGCGCGGTGTCCTCAAAGCCGGCTTTGAAGTCCACAAGAGTGACCGGCGACTCGCCTTGAATATAAATGTGGAGATCACGCGCGATCTTCGCGACTGGCCCGTCACACCCTGCTCCTGGTCCTTGATCGCCGATCTTACCAGCAATGAGAAATATGATCCCATCTGGACTTTTCGCATAGTACTCTGGATGTAAGGTCTCTAATTTAATTTCCGCCCCAGCCAAAGGTATGGGATCGTCCACCGGGCAGGTGACAACCCCTCCGCTAAAGATCATCCCACCAAAGTATTCCATCAAAGGTTTTGGTGAGCGAGCAATATCGAAAATCCGAAACAACCCGATGTTGGTGGAATCAGCATCCAGCACACACACGGAGTAACCGCGCTCGCGCAGTGCCCTGGCAAGCAGCACAGTCACGGTACTTTTACCAGATCCCCCTTTGCCAAACAGTCCAATCCGTTTGCCGCTCAGTGGCATCTTTCCCGCTTGAGTTTGCATGTCATACCTCATAATTGATCAACTCGCTCAATTTCTCGGTAACGATATAATTTGTCACCATTTCATCTTAATATTCAGTCATAATCCTTCAAGTAGCTTCATCATTACATCGTTGGCTCTAAAAGCAGCTGCCACTCAGCATCTTCTCACTCTCCCCTTTACCGGTTGGTACGTGGTTTCTCTCTTATTGTCTTTTAGACAGAATGGCGTACCATCACGGGCATCGCCTGGGCAAAAGCTTTCAGCAACGCCGGGATTTCGGCCAGGATCACCAATTCGACATTCCCGGTGTCGCACAGGGCGGACACCTGTGGGTCAATTGGCAGTTGGGCCAGCAGCGGCGCGCCGGCGGTCAGCATGACCTCGGAGACATGGCTGGGGCCAAAAATGAAATGCTGCTTGCCGGTGTCTGGACAGATGAAATAAGCCATATTCTCCACAACGCCAACAATGGGTGTATTGACTGCTTGCGCCATGTGAATAGCCTTGCGCACGACCATGGATGCCAGGCTTTGTGGGGTCGTGACCATCACGATCCCGTTGACCGGCAGCGACTGCATGGTTGTCAGGGATGCATCCGAGGTGCCGGGTGGTAAATCAACCAGCAGATAATCCAGGTCGCCCCACATCACATCGCCCCAAAGTTGGGTGATCGCTCTACCGATCAGGGGACCGCGCCAGATGATCGGTTGATCCTCGCTCTCCAGCAAAAAGTTCATCGAAATGACCTTGACCCCAGTCCAACTCTGTAATGGCCGAATGCCAATTGGGCCAGGTTCTACCGGCCCATGCAATCCAAACAACATGGGAATACTGGGGCCAGTGATATCCGCATCCAATACGCCAACCTTGTAGCCCTCCCGCGCCAGCGCGGTCGCCAGTAAGCCGGTGACAAGAGATTTCCCGACGCCGCCTTTACCGCTCATTATGGCAACAACGCGTTGGATATGATTGTACGGGGCAGCCGCTCCATCCTTCATTTCTCCAAGGACCGCTTTTCGTTCCTCATCGGTCATTGAAGTCAGCTTAACCGATACCTGTTTGACCTCCGGCAAAGCGGCGATGGCGGCGCGCACATCGGCTTCAATCTGAGCTTTGAGCGGGCAGTTGGGTAACGTCAAGGCAACGGTGACTTCTACCTTGCCATCCTGTATCCCCACATCGCGCACCATCTTCAAGTCGGTCAGGCTGCGGTGCAGTTCGGGATCGTTGACTTGCGCAAGCACTTCGAGTACCTTATCTTTGTCCAGCATGAGAGTCTCCTAATTTCGCATGGTTTGCTATGGATACGATGTCCTAAAAACGCATCTCTAAAGTTCTAAATCCAACGCCTGACCTTTTTCTTGTACACCAACCAGGCTGACCCAAATCTGTCTCCCAGCATGCGCTCCTCAACCTGGATGAATATTCTGTCCATCAGGAAGGCAAAAATTGGGACGATGAACCAGGGCGACAAAGACCCGAACAGGAGGGCGATACCGATGAGAATCAGTAAAAAGCCCAGGTACATCGGGTTGCGGCTGTAACGAAATACGCCATCGGTAATCAAGCTAGCTGAATCCTGGTAAGGCTTGACGGCCGTTTTGGCCTTATGAAAGGCTTTATTGGCAATCAGATTAATTGCTACTCCACTGACCAATGGGATCAATCCTATTGCCATCCAGGGAACGGGAATAATGTTTGCCAACGGAAGTAAGAAATGGAGCGCGATCATGAGCAGGATAGCGATCAACAGGTAATGGGTGGGCAATAGGTTGCTGGTTTTCATGAGATTCCTTATTGGCTTGATGACAATTGTCAGACTTCATCCTCAACTCATTCCTGGCCTGGAAGCTCAGATTCACTGTGAAGAAACCGAATATTATTGTTTCAATGGTTCACAACAAATCTACGCGACCACGAACTTGCCAGGAACAGTAGGCCAGCGATCAAAAAGGGCACACCGGATACCAGCATCGAAAAGACCTGCTGAGGGCGACTGGTCATGTAGGCGATGGAGCTGAAGACAAAGCCCCAAAGGATCATGATGAAACCGCCGACGTTTTCTCGCCGCCAGGCGATGAGCACACTCAGTACCGAAGCGATCACCAAACCCGCCAGGAGGGCCATCTCCCAGTTCAAGCAGATAAACCCCACCAGCGCGTCGCATGCCAGGATGTCCAGCAGAATAAGCAGCCAGAACGCCGCGGCCAGCGTACTGATCCCCCGCGCCATCCAAAGCATCCAGCGCGCCGTTTGATGTGGGGCACGACCTCCGGTTGTCATGAAGTTCTCTCCTATGCCGAATCGGCATCTAACTCACACTAAGATGCTACGACTTCAATATATCTACCTGCCATTTGCATTTCCGAGACGAACAAGGTGTAAGAAACCCTGAGCAGCCCTCTCAAAAGATCCTCTTAGCCAACCTCAGAAGGCCTTGTTGCCAGGGAACGCGATGGGTAAGGCCAGTCGTGCGTTCAAACTTGCTGAGACTGCCAAGATACCACTGATAATTACGAATGAGCGCGTCTTGGTTCGAGTATTTCGGCCTGAACCCCAGCACTTGCTCAGCTTTTGCGATCGATACGAATGACTCCTTTCCGACTGTTTCGTAAATCCACTCGTAGAGCGGTGATAAGCCGAACCGCTCCAGAATTCGAAGAACAAGGATGGCCGGACCTTGTGGAACTGCAATGATGCGTTTACCATGCCCGGCATAGTCCAAGACGGATTGAAAATCTGTCTTGACCGTTCCGAACTCCTTTGCTCCAATGTTGAAAGTATCCTTTACCTGGTCGCACGGCAGTGTAGCACAGAGCCAAATGGCATCGCATAAATCCTCGACATCAAGGTATTGATAAAGGTTATCGCCCTTGCCCAAGATAGGGAAGTTCCTACCATCTTTAGCCCACTCGTATAGTATGGCGAACACACCCATGCGCTCCAGCCCGATAAAGGATTTGGGCCGTACTATGGGGATACACATACCCTGGCGGCGATATTCTTCGCAGATTTTCTCTGCCAACACTTTGGATTGACCATATGGGCCAACCTCTCTGAGTTCGTCGGTCTCTAATAAGGGGTGGTGATCAGGGATGCCATAGACGGCAGTCGACGAGATATGGATAACGCGTTCTATCTCCATAGAATGCGCTTCATAAAGCACATTCCGTGTTCCATCTACATTTGTAGAGAAAATTTCTTCCGGTTTGTACAACGGCAGTGCAGCGGCTGCATGCACGACGATGTCTATGCCCTTTAAAGCCGACTGGACAGCGACGTGGTCACGGATATCTCCGGTGATGATCCTTATCTGGTCGCGAATATCCTCGTAACCAAATGGAACAATATCCAGAGATGTGACCAGATGCCCCTTTGACAACAGGTAGCGAGCAAGATTGACGCCCAGAAATCCAGCGCCGCCGGTGATCAGAAATGATTTTGTCAACTTTCATCTCCTTTACGATTGTAAAGGGTTAGGATTTCTCTAGGCAAGTCATCCCTGTTAACCTCGGTTACGGCCAGAATTAGCAGCTCAACTTCACCCAGCAGCTCCTGCAAGCGCGGCAAGAGTGCTGGCCGAACGACGACAAGGGCCAAGTGGTAGCGGCTAGCACGCAGCTGGTCGAGGCTAATCGTCCATCCCTGGTCCTGAAGTAGTTCCAGCGGCCCCAGCTCATCAATAACTAACAGATCGCACGGCGTGGCGCCGCCCAGGACCATCGTCCCCCAGGCTAGGCCGTCCATGTGGAAGTGCCAGCTCCCCGTTGCTGGACCGTCGGTACCGCCGACCCGTTCCGCCAGTGGGCGGCGCTGGCCAGTATGGATGTCTTCCACGTCCAAGCCAACCTTGCAACCGCCGGCAAGGCGGGGTGGTGTGAGGAGGCCAGCTACCTCCAGACCCCGTACCCGGGTCAGCGATACAACCCGTGCGCAGATAGTGGTCTTGCCGGAGCCAGATTCCCCGCTAAGTATCACAATGAATGGCTCTGCCTTCATTAGCACATCACCCGAGAACAGCTACCGTTTCTTGGCTAGAGCCCAGTAGCAATGGCCAAGGCACTCGCTACCCAGCTACAAACTACGAGGGCCGCAGAAGTAATATAGAGCCAGGGCTTCCTCGTTCCAAAAACAGGAACAACGTCCCTGAGCCGTGCCCCCGCCCAGTATCCTAGGGGGAAGAGCGTCGCTGAGAAGGCCGCCCATACCAGACCTTCGACAGCTAGAAATGCCATAAAGCCACCGGGGCGGTTGAAGGACAGAAGATACCGACATGGCGCTACCTGCATGCCGATAAAGAAGAAAGCAGCCGCTACTAACAGCGCGGCTAACGCGCCACTTACTATTTTTATCAGGTATCCCCTATCCAATTTGCGTCCTGCCAGGGATACGACTCCCGCCAGAGCAAGCCCCTCCAGCATCACAGCCAGACAGGAATTTGCCTCGCACATTACCGAGGCGTGGAGAATAGGGACTGCAAGCTGCTTGCACAAGATCGCTACTAATGCAATCCCTGCCAGCATTACTGGCTTCCTGAAAATACCTATAGCCATACCCATGATACCCATCCCCACCCCGGTCAGGATGCCAGCCCGGTATGGAAGCCCTGCCGCTCTAATCGCGCTGCCCAAGACCACCTCCGATAGACCCCAAAGGGAACCAAATACCAGAATGGCGATCAAGAGATCAACTCGCTGTTCTCTCATAATTTCGTCGGTTCTGACCTTCATCTTTACCTCCTTGCAAATCGTAAATCATTGGCTGGGTTGTTTATAACGGGTTTGCCAGCCTCCATGAGGCCGCCCAACTTAGGATTCGCCCAAACACTCACGGCTTTACCCTGCCATAGCTGGCTTCCATACGCTCTTTTAGCGGAAGGTCCATCAACTTGTGCATTCGCCGGTCGCCGCTGGCGCCGAATCGAGACGGGTCGTAAGGAGCTAGGTTCTGCGCGGCGCGCTTTTTATCGATATGCGCCAGCGCCTTGGCGAGCATCTGCTGCGGGTCCAGCTCGAACTCCAGGCGGGCGCCCACTTGTCTTTCCCAACCTTCTCCAATAAGACGTGTAACCTCTTCGCTGCCACCCACCGGGGAGCTGAT
>DATDRM010000013.1:0-2640 GCA_035291705.1 Anaerolineales bacterium | reverse complement strand
TGTAAGCGGGGAAGCTGGAATGTGCGCATGATTGCTGAAACAGTTCTTTCCATGTTGACCACTATCTGTCACTTCAAGCGGGTCAGCCATCGTGTTTGGGAGTACTTCACGGCTCGTTTAGCCTTCACGATGGCCGCTTTCCACCTGTTGGTTCAGTGGAACGGTCTGAAGCCTGACGAAAATGGCTTCGTTCACCTATCCATTGCAGAGTTTAGTCTATGAACTAGCACCATTGGTTAGTAGTGTCTTAAGCAAAATTTCCTTGTCCAACATTTTCCGCCCAACACAGCGTGCAGCGGATGGTGGGGAGTCTACGCGTTTTTCAGGGCCTTTTCTGGTTTTAAGTGGTTTCTGCTCTCAAGCTTGGTCCACTCCCCACCCCACCAACGCTAACGCCAACCGTTGGGTATGCATTCAGCACAGCAGGGAATGCCAACTTCCTAGGAAGTTGACTCGCTACAGGAAGCTCTCCATCAACCCCCCTACCTCCGCCATCGAAAACACCGGCCCGTCGACGCAGACCAGCTTCTCGCCCAGGTTGCAGCGCCCGCACCTGCCCAGGCCGCAGTGCATGCGCGCCTCCAGGGTGACATAACACTGCTCGGGCGTGAAACCCAGCTTGCCCAATAGCTTATTGGCGTAATAGATCATCACCGGCGGCCCACAGGTGATGGCGACGGCGTTCTCCGGCGAGGGGGCGACCTTTTCGAGCAGCTCGGTGATCAGGCCGACATTGTGGTCCCAGACCTGGTCAGGCTGGTCGACGGTCAGGTGCAGCTCGGTATCCGGGGCGGCACGCCACTCGTCGTACTCGTCGGTGAAGACCAGCAGCGAAGGGTGGCGGGCGGCCCACAGGATGGTGAAGTGACCAAAGTCAGCGCGGTGATCGAGGACCGAATGGATCACCGGCCTGAGCGGAGCTCCGCCGATGCCCCCGCCCAGCAGAATCAGGTTCTTCCCGATGAAAGCCTCTAGGGGAAAATGATTGCCCAGCGGCCCGCGCACACCGACGATGTCACCCGGCCCCAGCTCGTGCAGCCCGGTGGTGACGCTCCCCAGGCGCTGGACGGCAAATTCCAGCACGTCCCCGCGCTCCGTGGTCGAGGCGATACCAAAGGGGGCCTCGCCTACACCGAAAGCGGATAGGAAGGCGAACTGGCCGGGCTGGTAAGCGGCGAAGGCCTGGCTTCCCCCGTTGAGCAGCCCAACGGCGAAAAGCTTGATCTCAGCCGCCAGGTCTTTGACTTCAACAAGCCGGCCTAAGTAGGGAACCATGGGATTGTGGCCGTTTCCGTATGGCATAATTCTCTTCCCTCACTTATCACCACCAAGGCACAGGACACGAAGTCGAGAAGTTCGAGATTTAGTCTCATCGTGTCTTTGTATCTTCGTGGTAAGGTACAAAGCGACTGAATTCATCGCTACCTGACTACCTGTTTACCTATGTACCGATGTAACTAAGTACTTCGGTAATATCGATATTCACCGGGCAAAGATCGATACACCGCCCGCAGCCGGTGCAGGCTGGGGAGTCCAGGCCATACTGCTGCGGGTAATAGTAGAACTTACACAAGAAGCGGTTGCGCAGGCGCTCACCCTTGGCGGCACGCGGGTTATGGCCGCCAGCGATGCGCCGGTAGGCAACCCCGGCGCAGCTGTCCCAGCAGCGAATCCGTTCGTATTGGCTGTCTCCTAGCGCTTCGTCCCGCACATCGAAACAGCGGCAGGTGGGACAGATGTAGGTGCACAAGCGGCAGCTCAAACAGCGTTCGGACATTCGCTCCCAGTATTCATCGTTGAAGCGCGCCAGCCAATTATCTTTAGACGGCAAAGGAATGGGTTGAGGCCAGTCGCGAGTTGCAGATTGCGAGGTGCTGGCTGGTTCGAAGTTCGCAATTCGCAAATCGCAACTTGTAATTAAAATCATCCCTTTCTCTGTAACTACCTGAACGACATAGCCATCATCGACTTCGGTAAGCAACACATCTACGTCACTCGGGTCGTCGGGGGCGCCGCCTAAGCTGGTGCAGAAGCAGGTCGCGCCCATTTCTTTACATGCCAGGCCGATCAGGGTAGTTTTCTCACGCCGCCGGGCATAATACGGGTCGCGCGGCTCCTCTTCCAGGAAGAGCGCGTCCAGGTGGCGGAGGCCACGCGCCTCACACGGCCGAATGCCGAAGATCACCTGCCGGCCCTCTGGCAGCGTCTCGGTCAATTTGATTTGCTGCCCGGTCTTTTCAATGGTCAAAAGCCGCTCGGTGGGGGAAAAAAAGAACTCCTTGGCCGAGAGGACAGGGCGGGTGAACTCCCAGGCCAGATCAAGGTCCCTCGTGACAGGCCGGTAGAGCAGCACGCCCTGCTCCCAGCGCGGGGCGATCAGCGTAGCTTCTCCTGTAAGAGCCTCCAGCCAGCCAACAAGTTGATCGTGGGTGATGAAACTGCTCTGGTTCATGACTGCGCTTCCTCCCCCGCCAAAACCGTCACGAATGGGGTTGGCGCGACGGCGTAACCGGCGCGGTGGCCAAAGGCGCGCTCGACCTCCTGGGCGAGAAGGCGGTTGAGCAAGCTGATCGGGATGTCCACCGGGCAGACGCGCTCACACTCATCGCAGCCGATGCAGCGCCCGGCCAGGTGGTAGGC
>DATDRM010000012.1:0-17007 GCA_035291705.1 Anaerolineales bacterium | reverse complement strand
CCGGAGGTCACGATAACCGCCGAAGCCAGGCGTTCAACATACCCCAAGCGTGCCTGTTGGATGGCGACCGGGAGGGGTTCGACAATGGAAAGTTGCAAGTCCGAACGCAGCGCCTGTAAATCTCGGAACGGCTCTCCACCCAGCTGCTCTTTCAACCAGGCCTCGGTCACCGCATCGCCGCACAGCCATAAGAGAGCCAGGGCACGCGGGGAAACCTGTGTTCGCAACAAGCCCGCCTCGGCCAGCCACGTGCAAAACTGGGCGATGGCGGCCTCGATCTCAGGTGGGTAAACCAGGCGGAATTGCGGGGCACACCCAGCCTGTAACGCCAGATTGAGCTCTTCAACCCCCTGGCCGCGGGTAGCCGTGGTCGGGATAACCGGTATAGAGAGATATTCAGCCAACAGGGTCTGGTTAACAACCACGCCGCGCGTCTCCGCCTCGTCCATCATATTCAAGGCCAGCACCAGCGGTAGCCCCATCTCGGCCAGCTGCACGGTGAGCAGCAGTGTCCGGCGCAGGTTCTTGGAGTCGCCCACCTGCAAGATGGCCTTCAGCGGTTCATACAACAGCACACGGGCAGTGATGCGCTCGTCCTCGGATTGGGGCGGAAAAGTGATCACGCCAGGCGTGTCCACCAGGACCGTTTCCGGCAGGTCCCGCGCCGCGCCACGCGCCAGTTCAACCGTTGTGCCCGGATAATTGGCGATCGCCACGTGCTGCCCGGTGAGTCTCTGGAAGATCACGGATTTTCCTACGTTGGGATGGCCTACCAGGGCAATGCTGCCCTCATTGAATGGTAGATCAGGTTCAGAGGGGGTGTGGCAGTGCATGCTCAACGATCTCCGGTTCCTGGTTTGGTGGGATTCCCCTCCTGGCGGCATTGGACGCACAAGCCATAAAGTACAATCGACCCGGTTTCCACCCGGGCGTCAAACCGGCGCTCAAACTGCATTTTGATCTGGCCGATCGAGTCCGTCTCGAATTCGATCACGCTTTTACAAGCAGTGCACATGAAGTGATGGTGTTCGCTCGGGTAAGCCGGATCAAAGCGTTCCTGCCGCCGTTCCTCATTGAAAATTCGCGTGCTGACCAGGTCTTCCTGTTCCAGCAAGCGTAAAGTGCGATAGACCGTAGAAAGGTTCAGAGCTGGGTCTCGCTGCCTGGCGAGGGCGAAGAGTTCTTCCGCCGTGGGGTGATTGGTGAGCGTCTCCAGGGTTTCCAGGATCAGGCGGCGCTGGATTGTCATCCTACCGCCGTGAGCGCGCAGGCGCTTGTTGATCTCCTGTACCAATTTACCCACGTGAGCCTCGCTTGTTGCAAATCATTTGCAGTAATCATATAAATTTTTTTTCGTATATATCAGTGACGTTAATCGTCCTATTTAACGAAATATGTAACTATTCTTCAATTATGATCTTGCTCGTGGATCATGAATTTCATCTTAAATTACCTGTCACAACCTGCTATCCGTCATTCCTGATCATAAACATAACCAATGAACCTGCCGAGCGCCAAATCGCCTGTATAACAATACGCAAAAGCGCTTATTTTCACCTTAACACGCGCAAGATCACCCGCTTAAAGTGATTATCCACACTTTTCCGGTAGGATTAGGTATCGTAAAATCGAACTAATTTGAATATCTCCCGATATTTTCCATTATTTCATCGGGATCGCATCGAGAGCCTTACGAAACATTGCTTATGGACCCTCGCAAGATTTCCAGACGGATGCACTTGCTGCGCTGGGCAGTCCCTCTAACCCTGGCCGCCTTCGTGGTCTTCTACCAGCTGGTGTTTGCGCGCTGGATTCAGGATACCTTTGGCATCCAAGCTCACAATATCGCCGAGATCCTGATCTATGCCACCGGCGGGCCTCTGCTGGCCTTCCTGGTGCTGGACTATCTGGGGCGGTGGATCCAGGAAAGGGAAACCAGTGAATTGCAGGCGCAGATCCTGGCGGAAACGCGTGAGAATCTTTTGTTGAGCCGCGAGCTGAGCGACGACGCCCTCCAAACGCTCTACGCAGTGAGCGTCGTACTCACCTCGCTTGAGTCTACCCTGCGCGAAACTTCTCCTGGAACAGCAAGGGTGCTGCAAGAAACCGAAGAGGCGGTGGAGGGCTCGATGAGCAGGCTGCGTGAGCACTTGCAAATCCTCTCTGCCCCCAAGAATACCCCCTTCAACGGCAACTCAAGTTCCTCGCCACAATCAGATACCCTCGTCGCAGCTTCCACTGAAACTAACAAAGTAAAAACAATATAGCAGGGAAAGTGTGATCGCCATGAAATTAAGCAGCCTGTCCCTCAGGCAACGCGTTGCCTTATTAAGGTGGGTCCTTCCATTGGCTTTTGCTTTATCAGCTGGGCTGTACCAGCTGGGACTGGCGCGTTGGGTGCACGACCAATACGGCCACAACATTCATTATGGTGTCGAGATACTGTTCTATAGCACTGCTGGCCCCTTCCTCACCTACTGGACGTTGACCCGCTTGGGCAAATGGCTGGAAGAAAAGGAATTGGTTGAGCGACAAGCCCAGGCCAGCGAACAACGCCTGGCTGCGATCACAGCCGCTTCAGCCGATGCCATCCTCAGCCTGAACTCTCAAGGAAAGATCGAATCCTGGAATCACGGCGCTGAGCTGATCTTCGGTTACCCCGCGAAAGAAATCCTTGGCCGACCACTGACCGACCTTCTCGGAAGCCGCGAGGCAGCCGAGGTCGAGCTCCGTTGGCTGGTAAAACGCGTTGAACAGGCTGGCTTCCTTCGAGAACATGAGACAATCTGCTCTGATATCCATGGGCGGCAGGTGGCTGTGGAACTGACGGCAACCTCTCTGAATGATGAAAGTGGAAAGCCTTTCGGAATATCGGTCATCTTGCG
This sequence comes from Anaerolineales bacterium, assembly GCA_035291705.1. GTDB lineage: Bacteria > Chloroflexota > Anaerolineae > Anaerolineales > UBA4823 > DATDRM01. The sequence continues at coordinate 14,122 of DATDRM010000012.1, read as the reverse complement.
GGATATAACGGAGCGCAAGCGCCGGGAAGAAGAGATCCGTCGTCTGAATGCCAGCCTGATGGAGCAAGTGGCTGAGAGAACCCGCGATCTGGCCGAGAAAGTTGAACAACTCGCCAGGGCGAACACGGAGTTGCAGCAATTGGACCAAATGCGCACAGAATTTGTTTCCCTGGTCTCTCATCAATTGCGCGCCCCTCTGACCAACATGCAGGGAGCGGTTGAAAACATTGAACTCAATTGCCCGGCGATGAACGCCACCTGTGTCCGTATGCTGGCCATCTTAGATCAACAAGTCGAGCGGCTTGATGTTCTCGTACACGATGTTTTAAACGCGGCCCGCATCGAATCCGGCGATCTGGTGTTGCACGCTGAGCCCATATCGATCTTTCCAGTGCTCCTCCAGGTTGTAGAACAGGTGCGACCGCGGGCAAACGGTCGCAAAATTCGCGTACCCGAAAAACCTGGGCTGCCGCTCGTCTATGCCGACCGCGACCGGGTGGCAGAAGTACTGGTCAATCTGCTCGATAACGCCGACAAATACTCACCCCCTGGCAAGGATATCGCCATTGAAGTGCGCGCGGACGATATTGAAGTCGCCGTCTCAATCCGGGACTCTGGCCCGGGTCTCCCTCCGATTGACCTTAAGCGCGTATTTGAAAAGTTTTACCGCACTGATAGCAGTGACGCGCAAATCGCCTACGGCTATGGCCTTGGGCTTTACGTCTGCCGTTTGCTTGTAGAAGCGCAAGGTGGGCGCATTTGGGCCGATAACCATCCTCAAGGTGGAGCAGTCTTTTCTTTCACCTTGCCAGTTGCTCCCTCCTGATTATCCTGAGCATCAAATATGAATTGGCATCCGTTAAACTTTTGAGAAATGCCCAAACGAATTCTTGTCATCGATGATGACCCCATCTTGCTTGAGCTGCTTTCCAGCCATCTCCAGATGGCGGGGTACAGCCCTTTTATTACGACCGATGGGGCTACCGGTCTGCACTTGGCAGACGAGGCTCAGCTTGACCTGCTCATCCTGGATGTGATGATGCCCGGTATGGACGGATGGGAGGTATGCGCACGCTTACGAAGGAAATCAAACCTCCCCATTATCATGCTTACCGCTAAAGGCGAAGAGCTCGATAAACTGCGTGGCTTTCGCTTGGGGGTGGACGATTATGTCACCAAGCCTTTCTCGTTCGCCGAGCTGGTGGCACGCGTAGGCGCAGTCCTGGCCCGCACTCAGCGCGCAACGCGATTATCTCATCAGGTGACCAGCGATGAGCTGATAGTCGATTTCGACCAGCACCGCGTATCGTCAGCTGGACACATCATCGACCTCACACCAACAGAATATCGTTTGCTTGAAATCCTGGCCCGCGCGGCAAACCGCACTGTTCCCAACGAACAGCTACTTGCCGAGGTATGGGGGCCCCAATATATCGGCGAGATAGAACACATTAAGCATTACATCTGGGCCTTGCGAAAGAAGATCGAAGCCGACCCAGGTGACCCCAAGCATATCCTCACCGAACGCGGTTACGGGTATCGATTCGAATAGCTGCGATCTCCACGAAACCCACACTTTTTCTAGACTAATTCCAGACCTTTCCTTGCTAAACTAAACGGTAATGGAGGCTAAGATTACCTTGGCCCACTACCGCGTTTTTCTTCCCGATCTCAATTTCTATCAGCAGACCGTCGCTTGCCAGTTTGCCTGCCCGGTGCGTACCGATGGGCGCGCCTACGTCACAGCCATTGCCAGAGGCGAGTACGAGCGCGCTTACCTGATCGCCAGGGAGACTAATCCCTTCGCCTCCACCTGTGGTTGGGTGTGCGGCGCGCCGTGTGAGGCCGCCTGCCGGCGAGGAAAAATCGACGCGCCGATTGCCATCCGCGCCCTCAAACGGTTCGTCAACGACAAATACGGCGTGTATCTTGGTGAGACGGGCGCCGCCCACCAGCCCCCAGCCTGGCCAGCCTATGTTGGCCCGACAGGCGCTTTCGACCTGGGTAATACGACTTTTCCTACCAGCCGGTCAGGATTGGTCGCGGCTCGCCAGAGCGGGGACACTTCGACTGCGGTTGGTGCAGGCAAGACCGGCAAGCGCGTTGCCATCCTCGGGGCAGGACCAGCCGGTCTTTCCTGCGCTCACGACCTGGCGCTGCTGAATCACGACGTAACGATCTACGAATCCGCGCCGGTGGCAGGGGGGATGCTGCGGTTGGGAGTCCCAGAATACCGCCTGCCCCGCGAGCTGATCGACCTCGAAATCCAGGCCATCCTCAACCTCGGTCCTCATCTTCTACTCAACCACACCCTTGGCCGAGACTTCTCGCTGGCTGAGCTGCGCGCCGATTTCGACGCTGTATTCATATCCATCGGTACCTACCGGAGCCGGAAACTCAATGTAGAGGGCGAGCAGCTGGATGGCGTGCTCTCGGCGGTGGACTTCTTGCTTAATATCAACCTGGGCGGTTATAACCTCGACCTGGGCCAGCGAGTGCTGGTGATCGGTGGTGGCAATGTGGCGATGGATGTGGCTCGCACTGCGGCCCGCATCGGCTACCCGGCGCAATCCGGTGGTGACTTAGAGACGGCGTTAGATGTGGCCCGGGCCGCTCGCCGTCTCGGTGCTACTCTGGAAGTGCATTGCCTGGTCGTCGAGGATCGCCACGAAATGCTTGCCGACCCTTTCGAGATCGCCGAGGCAGAGGCAGAAGGCATCCTCATTCACAACCATGTCGCGCCGAAACGTATTCTGGGCACGAATGGACGCGCAATTGGCATAGAAACCCTGGAAGTAGCCCGTGCCTTCGACGATCAAAAGCGTTTCAACCCCCAATTGATTCCCGGCTCAGAAAAAGTCTGGGAAGGCGACAGCGTGATCGTTTCTATTGGCCAGACGGGTGCACTCGAATGGATCCAGCCTGAAGATGGACTGGAGGTTACCCCGCGGGGCACCCTGATGGTGGACAGTGAGACTTTAGCGACCACTGCGCCAGGTGTGTTCGCCGGAGGCGATATCGCATTCGGTCCGCGCTTGATCATCAACGCCGTCGCCGATGGTCAGCACGCGGCGCGCGGCATCCATGCCTACCTGCAACACACCCGACCTCGCCTGGTCCGCAAGGGCTTTTTCACCGCCATCTCCAGACGAGAGTATCCTGACCTAGGGCCGTTACGCCATTACCTGGGTTGGCCGCGCCGCCAGCCACCTACTTTAGCGGTGGAGCGGCGCATCGGCGTAGCACGGGTGGAGCTCGGATTTGATGAAGCTACCGCGCAAGAGCAGGGTGGCCGTTGCCTGATCTGTACCCTCAACCCCATTTTCGATGGTGACCTGTGCATCCTGTGCAATGGTTGCGTCGATGTCTGCCCCACAGACTGCCTTAAACTGGTGCCGGCTTCCTCACTAGGGGGGGATGAGGCAGTAGCTGCGCTGATCCAATTGCGTTCGGCCGAGTGGCCTGCGGCCAGCGCCATGTTGCTTGACCCGACGCGTTGCATCCGCTGCGGCCTATGCGCCGCCCGTTGCCCAACGGAAGCTGTCCGCATGGAATCGTTCCGCTTTACCGAAGAAATATCTTTTGAAGATAAGGGCAGCAACCTGAAGCAACCTGTTCTGAGCGGAAGAGGAGGGCAATGAGAGATTCGCAAACGAGGAGACACACCTTTCACCAGTAATGTTTCGCTAACATCGAGGAGAATGCAAAATGAAGAAACATCTGAAATCAGTATTGATCGCAGCCGGCATCGGACTTTTGTTCGCCGGAATCCTGGGGGGTTGTTCGACTCCCCAACCTGAGGCTTCCCCGACAGAAATACCGCAGAACATCAGCACCGAGTCCCCCGAACTGGTCGGGGATCCGGTGCGGGGCGGTTTGTTATACGATGAGTGGTGGGCGGTGCCAGCGACCGGTGAGGAAGCTGGAGGACATGAAGCGGGTGAAGAAGAGCACATGGCGGAAGGCCCGACAACGGACCAACCTTTATGGAAAACACAGACTACTAACACACGCACCGGCGCGGACACCTGGCGCTGTAAGGAATGTCACGGCTGGGACTACAAAGGTGTGGACGGCGCTTACGGCTCTGGATCGCATAAGACCGGCTTTGTGGGAGTCTTCAATGCCAGGGGCAAACCCGTCGCCGAACTGCTGGCTGTTCTGAAAGGTAGCACCAACCCCGATCACGACTTCTCATCCGTGATGGAGGCCCAGGATTTAATCGATCTGGCGCTGTTCATGTCTCAGGATTTGGTCGATGCAACCAATTTCGTTAATCCTGATAATACGTCACAGGGCGATCCTGCCCAGGGGAAGGGTAAATACGACGAAGTCTGCGGGTATTGCCATGGTCCAGAAGGCAATGCCATCAACTTCGCCAGCCTGGCCGAGCCGGAGTTCATAGGGCATCTTGCCAAAGACAATCCTTGGGAGTTTCTCCACAAAGTCCGCTTCGGCCAGCCGGGGTGGCCTATGCCTTCTGCCATAACAAACGAATGGACAGACCAGGATATCGCCAATGTGTTGGCCTACGCCCAAAGCCTGCCTACCACATCCGCTGTGAGTTGGGGCGGCCAACTTTACGACAAGTGGTGGGATGTGCTCGGCCTGGATGAGCCAACAACCGACCAGCCGCTCTGGAAGACCCAGACCACGAACACACGCACCGGCGCGGACACCTGGCGCTGCAAGGAATGTCACGGCTGGGATTACAGCGGCGTTGAAGGTGCGTATGGCTCTGGATCACACATGACCGGCTTCAAGGGCATCTCGGAAGCGGCGTCGATGTCGACCGAGGAGCTCACCGCCTGGCTGACGGGCAAGAGCAACCCAGACCACGATTATTCGGCTGTGCTGGACGAGGCTGCCCTCAATGCCTTGGTGACGTTTATGCAGAAGGAGACTTTCGATAGCGCTCCATATATTAATGCCGATAAGACAGCCATCGGCGATCCGGCCCGAGGCCAGGTCAAATTCGAGAAGACCTGCGCAGCCTGTCACGGGCCTGAGGGCATGAAAAGGAATTTTGGCAGTGCCGAAGAACCGGAGTTTGTCGGCACAATCGCCCTGGACAACCCCTGGGAATTCTTCCATAAGGCCCATTTTGGTCATCCAGGCGCACCGATGCCAGCCGGCGTAGCCTTGGGTTTTTCCCTGGAGGATATTGCTAACTTACTGGCCTATGCTCAAACGCTGCCGACCAAATAATGACCACACCTGAATAAATGGAGCGGTTTTCGGTGTCTTGCAGGTGGCATGCCCCTGCAAGACGCCACCCCCAACTTAAGGAAGCCCAGTGAATCTCACCTCGCTCACCAGTAAACTATTCGAGTCCCGTCTCTGGCGTTCGTTTTTCCGGCACGGCTGGCCAGATAACCCGCTGGATCGTTCGCTGGCGATGACCAGCAACATCTTTTTTCACCTGCATCCGGTCAAAGTCAGCCGCAAGAGCCTGGTTTGGTCTTACTCATTCGGCCTGGGGGTTATCTCGACAATTCTTTTCGGGGTGCTGGTTTGGACCGGCGTGCTGCTCATGTTTTATTATGTGCCATCCGTGGAGCGCGCCTATCCTACGATGAAGGAGATCCAGTTATCAGTGCCTTTAGGGCAATTCACTCGCAACATGCACCGCTGGTCGGCTCACGCTATGGTGCTGGCGGTGATCCTGCACATGGCGCGCGTGTTTTACACCGGGGCGTACAAGCCACCGCGTGAGTTTAACTGGATTATTGGAGTCGCCTTGCTCCTGCTCACACTCGGAGCGAGTTTTACTGGATACCTGCTACCCTGGGACCAGCTGGCGTACTGGGCTATCACTGTAGGCACGAATATTGCCGGTTACGCCCCGCTGGCGGGACAGGTGATGCGCCAGATGATGCTCGGAGGAAGCGAGGTAGGCCAGAACGCCCTAATCCGGTTTTATACTCTACACATTGCGGTGTTTCCGCTGCTTATCACGCTCCTGGTCTCCTTACACATCTGGCGCGTGCGAAAAGACGGAGGACTGGCAGTGAACGATGCACCCAATTCAAGGGACTAAGATATAAAATGGCAGACCAAGCACCAATTGTCGAAGAGATCTTCCCAAAGCACACCAACAAGACTTACGCATTAGTCGAGCTGGTGCGCGGCGAAAGCTCGCTGGTGGATAAAGGACCGGAGGACACTGTTTTCGCCTTTCCGGTCCTGCTGCTCCTGGAAGTCGTTCTGACGCTAGGCGTGACGCTGGCGATCTTCCTTTTCTCCCTAGTCAAGCAAGCTCCGCTGGAGGAGATCGCCAATCCCATGGTTACCACCGACCCTGCCAAAGCCCCGTGGTACTTCGTCGGGTTGCAGGAATTGCTCGAGCACATGCAGCCCACGCTGGCCGGGGTGATCATCCCGACGATCTTGGTCTTATTCCTGGTGACACTGCCCTATCTGGACTATTCTCGCAAAGGCGTTGGCGTGTGGTTTTCCTCGACCCGCGGCCGGCGTATTGTAGGTTGGACGACGGCTTACACCCTAGTGGTCATTCCAGCCTACATTTTGCTAGACAACACCTTTAGTTTGCGCGAATTGCTGCGAGAGACTACGCCCCAATGGGTGGCGCAGGGGTTGTTGCCGGCTATTATCCTGTTCACTCTTGTCGCCCTGCCGGTACTCGTCCTTTGGCGGAGCAAAGCTCATCTGCGTGAGGTCATGCTGGCCTTGTTCACCATCATGCTTATTTCTGCAGTCCTCCTCACTTTAAGTGGATTTCTGTTCCGTGGGCCGGGTTTCAAGCTTTATTGGCCATGGCAAATGCCGGGTGGATACAATCCTTGGGACGGGCTGTAATCAGTTAATTAAACCTGGAGTGAAGGCCAATTTCAACCAGCAAACGGTGCAAAGATGATTACACGAACGCGCTCGAAATCAATCCTTTCTCGCAAAGAGTTTCTCGGCTGGGCCTGGGCAATCACGGTCGTAGGTTTGGTCGGGCAATCTGGCGCAGCTCTATTAAAATTCTTCAGGCCGAGAGTCGACCCTGGTGAGTTCGGCACGAAGATCAACGCTGGACAAGTGAATGAATTTAAGCCAGGGACGGTCAGTCACGTTCCCCGTGGTCGTTTTTTTATCTCCCGATTGGAAGATGGGAGCATCTTGGCTCTTTGGCACCGCTGCACGCACCTGGGCTGCACCGTGCCATGGCGAGAGGACGAAGGAGTTTTCCACTGCCCCTGCCATAGCTCACGGTTTGATACTTCTGGAGAAGTACTGGATGGCCCAGCCCCGCGTCCGCTGGACACTTTCCCGGTAGAGATCGCCAATGGCGTAATCATCGTGGATACCAGCCAACCCACCCAGAGAACGCATTTCGAGCCGTCCCAGGCCACTCCCACGATTTGAGGAGGCTGCCTTGCGCCCTAAAGAGAATTATTACCGGTTGATCGGCACAGCCTTTGGACTGACGCTGGCTATCCTGATCGCCTTCCAGATTTACCTCATCCGTGAACCGGCGCGCGTCCAGGCTGTCCAGGCAGTGGATCTGGCAGCAACTTCAGCAGCTGGTCGTCAGCTTTACAATCAAAACTGTATAGAATGTCACGGAGAGAATGGTGAGGGGAAGGTGGGACCGGCGCTCAACTCGCGGCTACTGCTCGAGATAACCTCTGATCAAGCTTTATTCAATCTAATCGGCAACGGAGTGCCTGGTACAGCGATGCCTGCCTGGGGACAGACATTCGGCGGCCCGTTTTCGGACGAACAACTTAGGCAAATGGTAGTCTTCATTCGCGCCTGGGAATCGACTGCTCCAGAGATCCTTCCGGAGGTCTTTACACCCGATCCGGTGCGTGGTGCGACCATCTTCGCTACGACGTGCTTTATCTGTCATGGCGAGAACGGACAGGGGAGCGACCGCGTGGAGAAATTAAACGATCCCATCAGGCTCAAGGACTTCGGCGATGCCTGGTATCGCGACACCATCGCCTACGGCCGGCCGGCCAAGGGGATGCCCACCTGGGGCACGGTGCTCTCACCTCAACAGATTGACGACCTGGTCGCCTTGATCTCCGCCTGGCGCGCAGGCGAAACGGTCACACCAGACATCCCTTTCAAGAAACATCTGCGGAGCGCGGCATTCGCTTTGCGACAATTCGATCCACTGGATGCTGAATATCACCTGAACGCGGCCCTGGCAGAAGGTGACGGCTCCGTTGCCGGAGAGATCGGCGAGATATTGAACTTGATCAATCAAAAAGATCTGTCAGCAGCTAAGACCCTCCTGACGGGCTTACTGCCTCCTGCCGAGATGGGCGAAGAGTTATTCTTTGGTTATTGCGCCGCGTGTCACGAAGCCGATGGCACCGGCGGCATTGGCAAAAATTTGCATGATAACAATTTCGTTCAAACAAAAAGCGACGCCGAGCTGATAGAATTTATTCTCGCCGGGCGAAAAGGCACAGCCATGAATGGCTTCCAGAATATCCTTACGGCAGAGCAAATTAACGATGTGATCGCACTATTGCGTACTTGGCAGAGGTAACTGCTACCGCCGTTTACAGCAGATACCATTGGGGGGTTATCATGTACTTTCCAGCAGCAAGGTGGATAGGCAATATTGCTCGTCTCCCAACGCGACAAATGGCGCTTGGAATTCCGCGGCCCAGCCTCTATACTGGGGACAATCGCGAAAAGGATATGAACCAGACCATTCCCCTCGTAGATCTACCCATGGATTGCGAAGCCGCTGTCGCCCAGGTGAGCCGCCAGCTGAGCGATTACGGCTTGCAAGTGATGCGCTCCTTTGACTTGCAAACAGCCCGATCAGCTCACACCCACTGCACCTGCCCCCACCATGGAACTGACCTGTGCGATTGCCAGCTGGTTGTGCTCCTGGTGTATGGCCATCCATCCAGACCGGGCACATTGGTAGCCCACGGTCGCAATGGCCAAACCCAGGTGGCCCTGGTGCATTCACCTCAGCAAAGCCTGGATGCTGATTTGGAAAACTCCATTCGGCGAGCACTCTCATCTTCAGAACCCTCACAGCCCAAAAGTTGGGTGTATCCAACCACTGGTGGTTAATGGTATCACCCGTTAGAATCGTTGCATTCAACTCACAGGAATTCAATCCATCACTGCGAGGCAGAAAGAAATGGCATTAACCATCCTGCTGGCCATGCATGGAAGCCCGCCAAATGACTTCCCACCTAATGAAATCGCTGAACTATTCAATCTGCACGCCCGTTTGGAGCACGCTTCCGGAGGTCCCCAAGAAGCTCTCCTGGAGCGGTATACCCAACTGGAGGCGAAAATGCGCGCCTGGCCGCGTACCGCAGAAAACGATCCATTCTATGACGGGTCGCTTGAACTGGCGGGTCATCTCAGCCGATACACTGGAAATGAAGTGATCCTCGGCTTCAACGAATTCTGCGCTCCCAGCCTGGATGAGGCGTTTGAACAGGCGCTGGAAACCGATCCCGAAAAAGTCGTCATTATCACACCGATGATGACGCGCGGCGGCGAACATTCGGAAGTCGATATCCCGGCCGCCATCCAGCGCGCCCAAGAAAGGCATCCTGAGACACAGATCATCTATGTGTGGCCATTCGATGCCTCCCAGGTAGCGCAATTCCTGGCATCCCAAATCGCCCAATTCGACCGACAGGAGGTGTCTCATAGAGCAAGAACAGTTTGAGAAACAAATCGCCCGCCGGAGCGCACGGATCTATATTCCCATTGCAATCGCTGCGGGTCTGTCCTTCTTGCTTTTGGCCAGCCTGGCTGGCAGCTACCCGCTGGTAGCGCGCCTGGGTGGAACGGCCTGGGTGGGATTGCTCAGTCTGATCGTCTCCATGCCTATCGTTACAACGTGGGTCAAGAAAAGCCAACGTGGCAACCCACCCCGGCCTATTATCTGATAAAGCGGGTTTGAAATATGCTAAAATTCCCTCACGAAAGGAGGTGAGACAGCATGGCTATCGATCCCGTTTGCGGCATGCAGGTCGACGAGAAGACTGCAGCCTGGAAATCTGAATATAAGGGCAAGACCTACTACTTCTGCGCCCCAGGATGCAAGGCTTCCTTTGATAAGGATCCAGAACATTACCTGAGTGATCCTGGACACCACCCCGATCACGAACATCACATGCACCATTAGGGTAACGGACAAGGCCGGCTGACCTCGTCCTCGGTGGGAGTCCAGTTTTCATGACTGGATATATTCTCAACTGCTGCCAGGGCTCCAAACCGATCCCATCCCTTTCGGTCTGGAGTCCTGCGCCTTTTGGCTATCTCTAAATGAATGCGGTCTCTCTACAAGCCTAAACCAACAGAGAAAGAAATCACCCATGACACAACCCGGCTTAGAGCCAGGCATACTGGAAACCTCTCAAGTGCAATCAACGACATCTACAAATCATCCCCAACGTAACAATCGAGCTAGTCGTCGTATCCAACTGGTGGCATTAGTTATTTTGACTACCTTTGCTATTGGTTTTGGAAGTGGCTATTGGATATGGGGGCGCCAGGCAAGAGAGAGCAAATATCTGTCGAACCGTGAAGATGAACTTGTCTCCGTCATCGATCAGATCAATCCTCCCAAAGGATATACCCTCCCTGCCAGATATGGAAACATTGGGCCACAGGTATTGGCCGCTGGAGGGATCGATCTTGACCGTTTTTTGAAGGTTTATGAAAAAACCGGCCGGCCTCTTACAAACGAACAACTTGCAATCCTGACGGAAGGCAGCGATTCACTGATCGTGATCAACAAGGAGAACGCCCATTTCCTGCTCAACTTCTTCTGGGCGGTTGGCCTGACCAATAAAAACCCAATCCTCACCGAAGGCCCCATGATGCAGGATGGCGAAGGCAAGATTGGCCGTTTTGCCTCCACCGGCGGCTGGACTATCGGGACGAGGCCCGCCCCTGAGCTCTATGCCAGCGCACCGATTGTCACCCTGACCCCCGACCAGCAAGCTCTCCTGCAAGAGGTCGCTATGGCGGTTTACCGACCATGCTGCAACAATCCAACTCATTTCCCCGACTGCAATCATGGCATGGCAATGCTGGGTCTGCTCGAGCTGATGGCCTCCCAGGGAGCATCTGCGGAAGAGATGTTCACGGCTGCCAAGTACATCAACGCTTTCTGGTTTCCACAACAGACGCTGGAACTGGCGGTTTTCTTCAAGGCTGGACAAGATCTGGACTTTGCTGAGGTGAACGCCCGCCAAATCGTCGGCGGCAACTACTCCTCGGGGACCGGATTCCAGGCTGTGCACCAGTGGCTGGCAAATAATGGCCTGCTAGAGAAAGTGCCCAATAATGGGAGTGGGTGCGGGGTATAGTTTTGTGGAGGTGTAAATCCATGAACGAGCACGAAAAATATATCCCGGCCCTCCGCTATGATTGGTTGACTCCCCTGTACGACTCCGTAATGCGCTGGGGCATGCACGAAGACCAATTTAAAAGCGACCTGATCCGCCTGGCGCAGATCAAGCCAGGCATGCGCGTGCTCGACCTGGGCTGCGGGACAGCCACCCTCACTATCAAGATCAAGCAGGCTTTCCCTGGGGCAGAGGTGGTGGGGCTGGATGGGGATGCCAGGGTGTTGGAAATCGGCCGGGCCAAGGCGCAGAAAGCTGGGGTCAACATCATCCTGGATCAAGGCATGTCTTTTGATCTCCCGTACCCCGACCACTCGTTCGACCGGGTGCTTTCCAGCCTGGTCTTCCACCACCTGACCACGCACAACAAGCAGCGCACCATGGCCGAGGTATTGCGCATCTTGCGACCCGGCGGCGAGCTGCACATCGCCGACTTCGGCAAGCCAAACACGACCTGGGCGCGGCTGATCTCCCTGTTCATGGCAAGGCTCGAAGAAGCTTCCGACAACTTCAAAGGCCGGCTGCCAGTCCTGTTACAAGCCGCAGGTTTCGACCAGGTAGGCGAACAAGGCCAATACGCGACGATTTTTGGGACGCTTGCTTTGTATCAAGCACGTAAACCCGCTTAATTACCTCCGCTAGCCCTATTATTTTCTATTATCATTAGAATCCCCTCTTGACCTTCCAGTAACTGGAAGGTTTATAATGCATCCATTCCGCCTGCATAGGAGGCATGAATGGAAATTCACGAACTGGCCGATCAGACAGGCGTCCCGGCCAAAACCATCCGGTATTACGAGGCTATCGGCGTGCTGCCACAACCGCGCCGCAAGCTTAATGGATACCGCGCATACGACCCGGGCGATGTCACTCGGGTTAAACTTGCCGCTGGGGCGCGCCGGCTGGGTTTTTCATTGGACGATATCACCGAAATTTTAGCCATGCGCGATGGCGGAGAAGCCCCTTGCCGGACTGTGTTAGATATGCTCGCACGGAAAGCAGACGAAATCCATATCCGCATCGCGGAATTACAGCGAATGGAGAAGGAGCTGCGCCAACTTTATGTGCTGGGGTTGACTTTTCCCGTCGATGACGTCGAAGGCAAGAACTGCATCTGCCACCTTGTGAGTCAACGAGCAATAACCCAGCAAGAAGAATGAAACCATGCAACCAATTGAGGAGATGGAATTTGTCGTGCGGGGTATGACTTGTGACTCCTGTGCACGGCACGTTGAGAATGCCCTCAAAAGCGTGCTCGGCGTGAAGTCAGCCAGGGTGCCTGGCTGGCAATCTGGACAGGCTGTGGTCACGGCCAAGACGGGCATGGATGCCAACGCACTATCAGCCGCCGTCCAAGAGGTCGGATATTCGGCTACGCTCAGTGGTCGTCGGGGAGAGAGTTCGTCCAAAAAACCGGCTTCCCAAAATGATGGTCCGAGCGATCAGCCTGATCTGATGGTGATCGGCGCCGGCTCGGCGGGTTTTGCCGCAGCGATTAAAGGCGCGGAGCTGGGCCACCGCGTGACGATGGTGGAAGCCAGCACGATCGGGGGCACCTGTGTCAACATCGGCTGCGTGCCTTCCAAAACCTTGATCCGATCAGTTGAACAGTATCACCTGGCCGGCCAGCCGCGGTTCAAGGGCGTCCACACCCTGCCGGGAACGCTGGACTGGTCACAGGCCATCGTCCACAAGGACGAACTGGTCGCTGAAATGCGCCAGGCGAAATACGTCGATGTGCTGGCCGCCTACCCTGAAATCAAGTACCTCCAGGGGCGCGCCCACCTGATGGGCAAGAACTTCGTAGAAATCGATGGCAAGGGCTATACCCCTGGCAAGATCATCGTCGCTACTGGCGCCAGCCCATGGGCGCCGCCTGTTCCGGGACTTGATGAAGCCGGATACCTGACCAGCACAACAGCCCTGGAATTGAGAGAATTGCCCAGGTCGATGCTCGTGCTGGGTGCCAACGCCGTTGGCCTGGAACTGGCGCAAACTTTTGCCCGCGCCGGAGTATACGTGACAGTGCTGGAGCTGCTGCCGCGCATCGCACCCTTCGAGGACGAGGAGATCAGCGTTGCCCTGGCGGGATATCTTGAGGAGCAGGGCTTGCACATCATGCCTGGATTTAAAACCAGCCGGGTAGAAACACGTGACGGCCGCTACCTGTTAACTGGGATGATGAATGATAACGAGACAAATTTCGAGGCTGAACAGCTGCTCGTGGCTACCGGTCGGCGCCCGAACACGGCTGGAATGGGTTTAGAAAAGGCCGGGGTTGCTTTGGATAAGAATGGGGAAATCCTGGTCGACGAGACCCTGCAAACAAGCAACCCGTTCGTCTACGCGGCCGGAGACGTGATCGGGCGAGATATGTTCGTCTACGTGGCAGCCTACGCAGGCGGTCTGGCCGCTGAGAATGCCCTCGCCGGAACGGGGCGCGTTTACAACACCAGCTATATCCCCCGTGTCACCTTCACCGATCCGCAAATAGCCAGCGCTGGCCTGACCGAAGCCCAGGCGCATGAGCTGGGATACGACGTCAAGGTGAGCAAATTACCCATGAGTTACGTGCCGCGTGCCCAGGTTGCTCGCGACACCCGTGGCTTGATCAAACTGGTGGCTGATGTCAATACCGATCGTCTCCTGGGGGCACACATCCTGGCTCCCGAGGCTGGAGAGATGATCCAAATCGCTTCCCTGGCGATGCGCTTCGGTATCACCGTCAGGGATTTACAAGAGACGATGTTCCCCTACTTGACTAGTGT
>DATDRM010000011.1:0-6485 GCA_035291705.1 Anaerolineales bacterium | reverse complement strand
CCTGGCGGCAATGTCGGTTTTCCTCTATACTTTTCGGGAGCGGGAAATTATCCTGGACATCTTCGAGATGGTCTCAGGCCAGAGGATGATGACCACCTACTTCCGCCAAGGGGGGTTGTGGCGGGATGTGCCGGATGAGTTTGAGGGTGCCGTGCGCCGGTTCATCCGCCTTTTCCCGGACCGCATCGACGAATATGAATCATTGCTGACCAAGAACCCACTCTTCCTCGAACGGACGAGGAAGATCGGTGTCATTTCCGGCGAGGATGCCATCCGTTGGGGTGTGACCGGCCCACCGCTGCGCGCGTCTGGGGTGGCCTTTGACCTGCGCAAGGCGCAGCCCTACTCAGGGTACGAGCAATACGATTTCGTTATCCCTACGCAAACCGATGGGGACACCTACGCGCGCTACCTGGTGCGGATGGAAGAAATGCGCCAATCACTGCGCATTGTCCAACAGGCATTGGACAACCTGCCGGGTGGACCGGTGCGCAGCGACAACCGGAAATATGTCCCACCGCCGCGCTCCGAACTGGCCACCAGCATGGAGGCGGTGATTCATCACTTCAAGCTGTGGACGGAGGGTTTTGATCTGCCCAAGGGCGCTGTCTATGTGCCGGTCGAGTCGCCGCGCGGTGAGCTGGGTGTTTATTTAGAGAGCGATGGCGGTCCGAAGCCCTACCGCGTTCATTGGCGTACACCTTCGTTTGTCAACCTGCAAGCCTTGCCGCTGTTGTCAAAGGGTCATCTGGTAGCCGATCTGGTAGCCCTGATCGGTACGGTGGATGTCGTCTTGGGTGATGTAGATAGGTAATGGAGATGCAGGGAAACAGGTGAACAAGGAAGTAGGTAAACAGGGAAAATTGAGAGATTATGCTTTCTGAAAAATACGAACAGGAAATCGATGCCATCCTGGCAAAATACCCGCCTGACCAGAAACGCTCGGCGGTCATGCCCTTGCTATACCTGGCGCAGCGCGCAGATGGCTTTATTACCAAGCAGGCTATGAACGAGATCGCCGCCATCTTGGGGGTCGAACCCACCGAAGTGGGCTCGATCGTCGGCTTTTACACCCTGTACTCTGACAAGCCAGTCGGCACCTACCGTCTCCAGGTCTGCACCGACCTGCCCTGCGCCTTGCGGGGGGCTGACGAGTTCCTGGAGAAGCTGTGCGAGAACCTGGGGATCAAAGTTGGCCAGACTACCTCGGATGGCCTGATGACGGTGGAGGCGGTGATGTGCCTGGCGGCGTGCGATAAAGCTCCACTGTTCCAGGTGCAATCCGGGGAAGGGCTCGCTTACCACGAGAACCAGACTATGGAAAGTGCATTAGGATTGATTGACCAATTGAGATCGCCCGACGCCAAGGGCAGGTAATCCATCTGGCAGATTAAACATCACTTCGAGATAGCGTTCATGAGCCAATATATCCTTCTTCGACATCGTGAGATCCCCGATCTGAACCAGCTGGAGGTATACCGAAAGCACGGCGGGTTCGAGGCATTCCAGAAGGTAGTCACCGCTATGCAGCCGGAGGAGGTCACCGAAGTTGTCAAGGCTTCCGGGTTGCGTGGTCGCGGTGGAGCCGGGTTCCCGACCGGAATGAAGTGGGCTTTCACTGACAAGAAATCCTGGCCGCATTACGTGGTAGCCAACGCCGACGAGTCTGAGCCGGGCACATTCAAAGATCGCGAGATCATGGAGGGCAATCCTTTTCAATTCCTCGAAGGGGTCGCGATCGCCGCCTACGCCGTCCAGGCTCATGCAGCATACATCTATCTGCGCGGCGAATTCTGGAAAATCGCCGCGAGCCTGGATCAGGAGATCTCCGACCTGGAGGCTGCCGGTTTGCTGGGGGACAAGTTGTTCGGCAGCGATTATTCCTTACGCATCTATACCCACCTTGGTGCGGGCGCATATATTTGCGGCGAGGAGACCGCCATGCTCGAGTCGCTGGAAGGCAAGCTGGGCCAGCCTCGCCTGCGACCGCCTTTCCCACCTTCATTTGGCCTGTACGGCAAACCCACCGTGGTCAATAATGTTGAAACGTTATCCAACGTCCCGCTGATTATCGCGCGCGGAGCTGATTGGTATCGATCGATTGGCACCGACAAGAGCCCTGGCACAAAGATCTTCAGCCTATCCGGGCGTGTCAACCGGCCTGGTAACTATGAGCTGCCGCTCGGCACCCCCTTCCGGGAGCTGATCTATGTCCATGGCGACGGCATTCCGGACGGCCGCAAGGTCAAAGCTATCATGGCGGCTGGAGCTTCCTCGGCTTTGATCGTTGCGACTGAAGAGGCTCTGGATACGCCAATGGATTATGAGAGCGTCCCCAGACTGGGCGCGCAGCTCGGATCGGCTTCAGTGATCGTGGTTGACGACTCGGTGAGTATTGATTGGGTGCTGCACAAGACCTTGCACTTCTTCAGCCATGAGTCGTGTGGCAAGTGCACCCCTTGCCGGGAGGGGACCTACTGGATGAGGCACATCATCGACCGCATCTACGCCGGGGAGGCTGCCTGGCAGGATGTCGAATTGCTTAATGAGGTGGCCCAACAGATCAAGGGCAAATGCCTGTGTGCGCTTGGCGAATTTTCCATCGAGGCGGTGGTTTCGGGCATCGAGCGCTTCGAGGCAGACTTCAGGACAAGAGTTTCAGACGGAAAGGCTGCAGAGATCAGGGCAGCCATGGAAATGGAGATACGCAATACGTGAAACGTGAAACGTGATACGGGAAGCGTAATTCGTGATGGTTTACGGAGCAGAGATGGCAAAATTGGTGAAGCTGGTAGTCGATGGGATTGAGGTCCAGGTAGCAGAAGGCACCCTAGTAGTGGATGCGGCGAAAAAAGCCGGGGTATATATCCCGGTGTTCTGCTACCATCCCAAGATGGAACCGGTGGGGATGTGCCGCATGTGCCTGGTAGAGGTCGGTCGTCCGGTGATTAACCGGGAGACAGGCCAGTTTGAACGCGCAGAGGATGGCAGCCTCAACGTGCAGTTTGGCCCGAAACTGGAGACTGCCTGTACCATTCCAGTATCCGAAGGCATGGTGGTGCGTGGCTTTACGGAAAAAGTACAGCGCGGCCGGAAAGACATTTTGGAGTTTCTGCTCACCTCACACCCTCTCGATTGCCCGATCTGTGACAAGGGTGGCGAATGCCCTTTGCAGAACCTGACCATGGATTTCGGTCCCGGTAAGAGCCGCTTCATTTACGATGAAAAGATGCACTTGTCCAAGCACGTCCCCCTGGGAGAGCTGATTTACCTTGACCAAGAGCGTTGTATCCAGTGTGGGCGGTGCGTTCGCTTCCAAAAAGAAATCGTGGATGACGCGGTGATCGGGTTTGCCGAGCGCGGCCGGGGGCTGCAGATTGTCACCTATTCCGAGCCAGGGTTTGATTCATACTTCTCTGGCAATACGAGTGATATTTGCCCGGTTGGTGCGCTGACGACCAGCGACTTCCGCTTCCAGGCACGACCCTGGGAATTGAATTATGCCGCTTCGATCTGCCAACAATGCCCGGTAGGGTGTAACCTGACTATCAACGTACGGCGGGAGGATAAATCGGGCGGCGCGATCGTCGTCAAGCGCGTGATGCCCCGCCAGAATGAGTGGGTGAACGAAATCTGGATCTGCGACAAGGGGCGCTTTGCCTACCATTATGCGGAGAGCAAAGAGCGCTTGACTCAGCCGCTCCTCCGACAGAATGGCGAATTGGTCCCAGCTTCGTGGGAAGAGGCGCTTAATCGAGTCGCTGAGGGCCTGAAAACGGCCGGGAAGGGGACTATAACCCTGGCGAGCGGGCGGTTGTCTAATGAAGATCTGTTCAATCTGCGCCGGTTAACCGAAGCACTGGACGGTAAGGCGGTTCAATACACCAACCTGGCTGGCGGCGACCTGGTGCCTCAAGTAGGTGTGGGCTTGGGCACTAACTTCGCTGATATGGGGGCAGGAACGGCCATCCTGGTCGTAGCTTGTGACCTGGAAGAAGAGGCGCCAATTTACTGGCTTAGGGTAAAACAGGCCGCCGAGCGCGGGGCGAAGGTGATCGTCGCAAACCCACGCTCGACTAAGGCCGATCGATTTGCTACGCACACCCTGCGTTACCCTTATGGCGCTGAGGCGGCGATCGTGCTGGTGCTGCTTAATTCGTTGTCGGCCAAACGCCCCGACTTGCCCAAGGAGGTGCACGAGGTGGCCCGCTCTGCCGAAGTCCAGGCCGCTGCCCGGGCTTTCGCCGAGGCCGAAAACGGGGTGGCAATGTTTGGCAGCGAGGGCACCAGCCTGACCACCTCACGGCCCCTGGCGCAGGCCTGTGCTAACTTGTTGATTGCCACCAACCATGTTGGTCGAGCCAACAATGGACTGATCGGCGTCTGGCAAAGCGCCAACACCCAGGGAGCCTGGGACATGGGTTTCACTCCAGCAGAAGATTTGGGTGCAGCGGTACATTCCGCCCAAGCCTTGTACGTGGCGGCTGCTGATCCGGCTGGAGATGACCCGGCGCTAGCGGAGGCGCTAAAGTCGGTGGACTTCGTGGTTGTGCAGGAGCTCTTCCTGACAGAGACCGCCAGGTTGGCTGATGTGGTGCTGCCAGCTCAGTCGTTCATTGAGCGCGAGGGGACGCTGACCAATGCTGAAAGGCGCGTGCAACGCTATCATCCGGCCGTGCCTGAACGCCCAGGGTCGTTGGCGGACTTCGCGATCACGGCCCACATCGCTGAAAGTCTGGGACTGGACCTGGAGGACAGGAACCCCCAGCGTGTGATGGAGCGCATTGCTTCTCAGGTGCCGGACTACGCCGGCGTGACGTACCAGAAACTGGCGGAGGTAGTCGACCAATGGCCGATCATCGCCCGGGCTGACCTGTATTATGGGGGTACCTCCTATGAAAATTCTCAGGGGTTGGGAGTGCAGCTGCAACCGGCTGCCCAGAGAGGCGAGCAGATCCCACTCGGCTGGCTACAGCCGTCTGAAGTCGTCTCGGCTGAGGATATGGATCTGCTGGCGGTCCCGATCACACGCCTGTACGATCGCGGCCGGACGGTGATGCCCTCCGATCTTCTGCACCAGCGCATACCTGAGCCACACCTGGTGTTACATCCCCAAACCGCCGGGCGAATGGGCATTGCGGATAGCTCTCCGGTGAACTTGCACCTGAACGGTTTGGTGATCCCGGTGATAGCCTTCCTGGATGGAAGCGTGCCAGAGAATGTGGCTCTTGTGCCGCGCAGTATGGGCATCCCGATCACAGGTCCCGTGCCAGTTGAGGTCGAGGTTTTGGAAAAGATCGTTGCGTGATGAGAGAATCGTGATGCGTGAAAAGTGAAATGTGAAGTAGAAGATATGATGCGAGACGAGGTTTGAATGGATCCTCTGCTGTTCTTGGAATGGACGATTAAATCAGTTTTCCTGTTAATTGTGTTGTTGACCGGCTTTATGTATCTGACCTTTTATGAGCGCAAGGCACTGGCGCGCATCCAGGTACGGATCGGGCCGAACCGCGCCGGGCCGGGCGGCTGGTTACAACCCTTAGCAGACGGTTTGAAATTGATCTTCAAGGAAGAGCTCATCCCGGATCAGTCTTATAAGGTGGTTTTCATTCTCGCTCCGATCGTGACTGTCGTTCCTGCACTGGTGATCCTGGCTGTGCTCCCGTGGGGAACATCGTTCTTCCTATTTGGCCGGGAGATCCCTCTATACCTTTCCGATATCAATGTGGGTGTTTTGTATATCGTGTCGATCGCCTCGATCTCGGTGTACGGGATTGTGCTGGCGGGATGGTCCTCGAACAATAAGTACGCCATGCTGGGAGGAATGCGCTCCTCGGCGCAGATGATCAGCTATGAGCTGGCGCTCGGTCTGGCTTTTATTGGGCCGATCCTGATCACCGGTTCGATGAGCCTTGGAGACATCGTCGCCGCCCAAAAGCCGATCTGGTTTGTTATCTACCAACCATTAGGCGCGTTGATTTTCTTCATCTCCGTGATTGCGGAAGTCAACCGCGCGCCATTTGATATGCCCGAGGCTGAACAAGAGTTGACGGCTGGTTACCATACTGAATATTCCGGTTTAAAGTTTGCCTTGTTCTTCATGGCCGAGTATATCAAGATGATCGCGGTGAGCGCCATCGGAGCGACCCTGTTCTTCGGGGGTTATCGCGGCCCATTTGTCGATCAGGTGCCTTTGCTCGGGCCGCTTTATCTGTTCATCAAGATCCTGTTGTTGCTGTTTGTGATGATCTGGGTGCGGGCTACCCTGCCGCGCATTCGTTATGACCGGTTGATGACGTTTGGGTGGAAAATCCTGCTGCCGGCCGCTTTAGTGAATGTGTTTTTAACAGCGGTTGTATTGATATTGGTAGGAGGTTCGTGATGAGCGTGGTTACGGATTTTGCGCGTGGTATGTTGACCACGTTGAAGTCGATGTTCGAAAAACCGGTGACTGTCCAGTATCCGGAAGTCAAGCGCCCGGTGCG
>DATDRM010000010.1:0-4558 GCA_035291705.1 Anaerolineales bacterium | reverse complement strand
GCGCCGCTGCCGAGGGTCAGGCCCAGGCAGATCGCCGGTAGACCCAGGCTGAGGGGCAGGTTGGCGTCTGTGGAGCCGATATTGAGACAGGGCTGGAGGCCGGCGGTTTCCAGGGCGCGGGTCGCCAGGGTTACCAGGGGGTGATCGGAGGGGATCTCTCCTACCGGTCGCCGGCCGATCACCTCGGCACTCACGCGTATATCTGGCCGGTTTGCTTGCTCAACAAGGACTGTTACCTGCCCGGCCAGGTCATTCAGGGCATGCATGCCCTCGGATCGCAGATCCAATTCCAGGTGAGCTTGTGCGGCAATGGTATTGACCGAGATGCCCCCGGAGATAACGCCCACATTCAATGTGGTGCGCGGTTCGGCGGGCAGTGGCAGCTCCAAAAGGCGTGTGATCAGGCTCGCCAGCTCGTGCACAGCCGATGGTCGTCCATGCTCCACCCAGGAATGGCCTCCCGGGGTACGAGCCGTGATCAGATAGCGGCGCACAGCCAGGCCGCGGTGGTAGATCTGCCCCAGCGCCATTCCCTCCAGGACAATGTATGCTAAAGGTCCGTGCTTGAATCGCTTCACAACGGCGCGCATGCCGCGCAGATCACCCCGGCCCTCTTCACCCACATTGGCCACCAGCCAGAGGTCGCCGGGCAGCTGCTCGCCTGACTGGCGGAGAGCCCACAATAGACCAAACAAGCCAGCCACCCCCGCGGCATTATCACCGATCCCAGGGCCGGAGATTTTCTCCAAATCGCGGGTCAGGCTCAGATCGGTCGCGGCCGGGAAGACCGTGTCCAGGTGAGCGGTGACGACGACCGGGGACGCCCATTCAGCCCCCGGCAGCCGGGCGTAAACGTTCCCAACTTCGTCGCTGCTCACATCCGCCAGCTTTTCTTTCTGGAAGCGGCCGCGGATAAACGCGGCGCGGGCCGCCTCGGCAAAGGTCGGGGCCGGGATCTGTTGGATCTGGATAGCCAGATTGAGCACCTTTTCGACGAATCGTGGATCCATTTACAGTTTGCGGACAGATTGGCGGAGCGCCTCCAGGCGAGCCTGCGCCAGGCCGGGAAGAGCTTCCAGGGCATAAAATGGCCCATGGCCTTCGATCACTATCGAGGCAGAGATATTGCCATGCAGGACGGCTTGCAGCGGGTCGTACGTGTGGCGAAAACCAGCCAGGAACCCGCCGCAGAAAGCATCCCCAATGCCAGTGGGATCGACCACTGGGGAAGAATAGGCAGGGATTTCCCAACGGGCGCGCGCGGCGGCGTCATAGAGCAGCTGGCCGCGCTCGCCACGCTTGATCACCACCATTTCGCACCCGTAAGAGGACAGGACCTCAGCCATCTCCCACAGGTCCTCGCTGCGACTCTGGAACAGAGCGCGCACTTCTTCTTCGGATGGCAAGAAAGCCGTCAGCCCGGTTAGCAGCGCTGGCAGCTCATCCCGAAAAGAAGGGGTCATATAACCTGGAGATGGATCGAGGGTGACCAGGGTGAAACCCGCCTGGCGCAAGACGGCCGGCAGCAAGCTGTGGCTCAAGTAATCCAGGGGGCAGATGTGGGCCGCGGCGGCATCCAGGTATTCGGAAAGCAAATCCCCCTGGTGGAGCGAGGTGGGAGAAAGACGCGCCCGGCTGTCCGAGGTTGGAACCCTGTTCTGGTAGCTGAGTAATTCCTTGGGGAACGGTAAACCCAGGCGGGCGAAATACGCGATGGGGTCCTCGTTGGCGCGCATGGTCTGATCCGGGTAGGCGAAGAAGGCGCGTAGATCAAGGGGTTGAGGTAAGATATGCACGCCGCGCACGTCAAAACCCCGGCGGGCGAATTCAGCCAGCCACTCCTCGGGGTAATCTTCACCAACGCGCGCCACCAACCCGGGGGGAGGGACAGGCTCCCAGACAGCCAGGCCAACCGCGGCGTAAATCAGGTTTCCGCCCGGCACGTTCAGGCGCGCCTCGCCCGTCGGCAAGACGATAAAATCTCGCCGCAATTGACCGACGAGAATGAAACGCGGGGACTGCCTTGCCGTTGTCGCCTGCACAGGCATGATTATACGCCAGGTTTGCCCACCTGGGTAACCTTACATAACTGCCAGCGCAGCCCTTTTCCAATAACAGGAGCAACCATTGTATAATTCCCCTCATGCGCATGCGAACACTCTTTGCTTTACTTAAATCCATGCGTCCACGCCAATGGATGAAGAATGTGCTGATCTTCGTCCCGTTGGTGTTCGACCAGCAACTGGACAACATGGTTGCTTTCCGGACCACACTGGCTGGTTTTGCGCTGCTTTGCCTAGTAGCCAGCGCGGTGTATTTGATCAATGACCTCACCGATTTAGAGGCTGACCGTCTCCATCCAGAAAAAAGGAAGCGCCCCTTAGCTTCTGGAGAGCTGCCGGTGGCGGCGGCCATCCTGGCTACCGCCATCCTTCTCCTGATCGCTGTCCCCCTGGCTTACTTCCTTTCGCCTGGCTTTGCAGCCGTCCTACTCACCTATCTGCTGCTTAACCTGGCCTATTCCAGGTGGCTCAAGCACATTGCCATCATCGATGTCATCGTTTTGGCCAGTTTCTACCTGTTGCGGGTGGTAGCCGGCCTGACCCTGATCCAGGTGGCTCGCTTCTCGCCCTGGCTTTATGTGGTGACTACCTTGGGAGCCCTGTATATTGGTTTCGGGAAACGCCGGGCCGAGCTATCTTTATTAGCTGATGAGGCCTCCAACCACCGGCGCGTGCTGGATGGTTATACGATTCCGCTGTTGGATCAGTTCATCACCATTGTCTCCGCCACTACCATCGTCGCTTATAGCCTGTACACCTTCTCAGCCCCTAACCTGCCCGAGAACCATGCCATGATGTTGACAATTCCCTTCGCCATCTATGGCATCTTCCGCTATCTGTATATTGTCCAAACCAAACAGGGAGGCGGCGCTCCCGAAGAGGAGTTGCTGGCCGATCGTCCCCTCCAATTCACCATCTTCCTGTGGGGGGTAACTGTGCTGGTAATATTCTATCTATTTTAGGCTATCTGTTTCCCGGTTTCTTTGTTTACCTATTTTCATGCCCGCCATTTCCGCCTCCGCCCCCGGTAAAGTAATCCTCTTAGGCGAGCACGCCGTGGTGTATGGGCAACCGGCGATCGCTGTACCGGTGACACAGGTTCGGGCCAGGGCTATCGTCACAGCTGAACCGCGCCAACCTGCTGGAAGCGTGCGCATTCAAGCCCCGATCATCGGCCTGGAGGCGAGGCTGGCGGAGCTTCCGCCGCAGGATCCTTTAGCCAGTGCGGCCAGGCTTGTCTTTGCGGAGCTGGGCCTCTCCCAACCACCCGCCCTGACTATCCGGGTAACTTCCACGATTCCGGTCGCAGCTGGTCTGGGTTCTGGTGCAGCCGTCTCCGTGGCGATCATCCGCGCTTTGTCCGAGTTCCTTGGCCGCAGATTGCCTGCAGAGCGCGTCTCTGCTCTGGCCTACGAGGTTGAAAAATTGCATCACGGCACTCCTTCCGGGATCGACAACACGGTGATCGCCTACGCCAGGCCGGTATACTTCGTCCGGCGGCAGGAGGGGAACCTGATCGAGACCTTCCGAGTCAATAAACCCTTTCCGATCGTGATCGCCGACAGTGGAGTAGCCAGTCCCACGGCGATCACAGTCGGGGACGTCCGCCGTGCCTGGCAGGCTGAACCCGATCGGTACCAACGACTCTTTTCTACTGTGGGAGGGATCGTCCAGGCAGCCCGCGCTGCGCTCGAGCGTGGGGAGGTAGAATCACTGGGCCCTTTGATGGATGAGAATCACACCCTGCTCTGCGAAATGGGCGTCTCCTCGCCAGAGTTGGAGCGCTTGTTGCAAGCTGCATGCCAGGCCGGCGCGCTGGGTGCCAAGCTATCTGGAGGCGGTCGAGGCGGGAACCTGATCGCCCTGGTCACGCCAGAACTCACTGAAACGGTTGCCCAGGCGCTACGCCAGGCTGGGGCGACAGGCATCATCATCACCGAGGTGGGGAGCGGAGGAGAAGGGAAAGGATGAAGGAAAAATATTGGCGGCTCCAGGTTCGTTGACTTTTCTTAAACTCGGTGGCTCGCTGATCACGGATAAGACCCGTCCCCGCACGCCCCGCCTTGAATCCCTGGCGCGGTTGGCGGGCGAGATCGCCGCTGCTCTGGCGGAAGACCCGACCATGGCGCTGATCCTCGGTCACGGCTCGGGCTCTTTCGGCCATGTGACCGGCAAGCGCTACGGAACACGCCAGGGAGTGTACTCGCCCGAAGGCTGGCGTGGCTTTGCTGAAGTATGGTATGACGCCTCAGCGCTCAATCGCCTGGTGATGGACGCGCTGCACGCCGCTGACCTGCCAGCTATTGCCCTGCCTCCGGTCGCCAACCTCATCGCCCACGATGGGCAGGTAGCGGCTTGGGATTTGGCGGCGCTTAAGGCCGCGCTGCGGGCCGGCCTGTTGCCCGTGGTTTTCGGCGACGTGGTCTTTGATACCGCCCGCGGCGGGACGATCCTCTCCACCGAGGACCTTTTCGCGCACCTGGCGCGCCAGCTGC
>DATDRM010000009.1:0-6322 GCA_035291705.1 Anaerolineales bacterium | reverse complement strand
TTTGAAATCCAAAGGTGGATTGGAATATGCTATCTTCCTGGATTTACATTTAATCTGATCACACCAAAATCAATTCAAAAAGTGGTTATCAGAATAACCCGGTCTTTAGAACCCAGACTTCGTTTGATTTTAGCTAAATATGGTTACGGAATTGGAGTTCAAGCTATAAAGGCTTGATCATTTCACATTTATCAAGCTCGATAAATAATATGTCTGGTGGAATTTATCCGATTGTTATAAACTGAACGTTGATTATCCTGCCTGCCCTCGCCCCTGCCATTGCTTAATTGCTTATTGCCTTTTCCCACACATCCTGTATACTAATAATAACTGAAAACTGAATACGGATCACTGATCACTGATCGAATGGAGGGATACCATGAACAGAATTGCCTGGATCGTCGTCGGATTTTTGGCCGCCGTCATCGTGCTGGCCTGCCTGGCCGGGGGGTACTACCTCTACAACCGCTCGCTGGGTCCGGGCCTGCAGCTCGCACCGGCCGTCGTGACGCAGCTGGTCACCGTGGTTGTAACCCCGGAGCCTATCGTCCCACCCCCGTCCACCGAAGTCCCACCCCCCACGCTGACGCCCCTTATAGCGCCCACGGAGACACCCATCCCAATTCCCACCGATGTGGCGGCCGCAGTGGACTGCGGCGGGTCGGGGAAGATGGCTCTTCTGCTGCTCGGCGAGAGCTCGCTGGAGAAAAATCCAGAGCGTGGCGCCGACGCCATTCGCCTGGTGAAGGTGGACTTCGATAACGATGCCGTCACCATCCTCTCCATGCCGCCCGACCTGTGGGTGAACACGCCAAACCTGGCGGGTGTCACGGCCACCACGCTGACCAACTCCTATCGCACCGCCAAGGATGCATCCGCCAGCCAGGGCGAGCGTACCGCAATGGTGCAGGGAACTCAGGCTACGGCGCAGGCCCTGTTGGACAATTTCGGCTATCAGCCCGACCATTACATCACATTGAGCCAGTTATTGTTCACCAGCATGGTGGATACCCTGGGCGGGATCGAGATCACCGTCCCCACACGGGTGGATGGCCGCGCCGAAGGGAGAGGGTTGTTTGAATCTGGTCCGCAGGTCTTCAGCGGCCAGCGTGCGAACGACTATGTACGCATTTTGCAGCCCAATAACCAGCTCCAACCTGATGAGTGGGGCCGCTTCGAGCGCCAGAACCAGGTCATCTCCGCCCTGCGCGCCGAGATCCTGCGGCCCGAAAATTTGCCGGTTATGCCGCAGCTGATCAGCCAGTTTGCCGATCTCGTCGTCACCAACTTGAGCCCGAACCAGCTCTTGGACCTTAACTGTATGATCGCAGCTGTCGGTGGGAATATTAATGTGCAACAGGTTAGCCAGGACATGGTGACGGTCGACAGCCAGGGTCACACGATCCCGGATGGGGCCGAGATCAGGAGCCTGATCGAGGTGTCTTTGAATCAATAAACAATGAAGAACAAACTGCTATGGATCGTGATCGGCCTGGTGGTCGTCGGACTGATCCTGGCCGGCTTGGGCGTTTTGTTTCTCAACCGCCCGCTGGGACCCGGCTTGAAGCTGACGCCCTTAGCGCTAGCGGCAGTGTCAGCACCGGCCGCGGGAACGCAGACCGCCTCGGGGGCTGAGACCCAGGCGGCGAGCATCCCACCCCCGGTTACGGTCGTTTCGACCGCGGCCACTTCGACCGCTCCCTTTTCCACTACCCCCAACGCTAATCCGACCGTCCAGGCCAAACCAGTCTGCGGATCGGGAGCGATGACCATACTCCTATTGGGGGAAAGCTCGCCGAATCCCGGAGAACGACGCGGCGCGGATGCCATCCGGCTGCTGCGCATCGACTTCGAGCGCCAGGCAGTGACCATCCTGTCGATCCCCCCGGGTCTGTGGGTGAATACCTCCGCCATCCCGGGTTCCGACTCCACCACCCTGACCCGGGCTTACTATCAAGTCAAGACAACCTCGTCTGGCAGCGCACGGGAAGCCATCCAGCGGGCTACGCAGGTCATCGCCCAGGCCCTGCTGGACAACTTTGGATTCACGCCCGACCACTACCTGATAATTAACGAGCCGGTCTTCGTTAGCCTGGTGAATACCCTGGGCGGGATCGAAGTGAACCTCAAGGAACGGATCGATGGGAGTGCAGAAGGACGAGGTGTTTTTGAAGCCGGTCGCCAGGTATTCACCGGGAAGCGCACGCTCGACTACATCCGCATCACGAAACCCAACAACCAGCCTGAGTCGGACGAATGGGGGCGTTTCAAGCGCCAGAACCAGGTTATAGCCGCCCTGCGGAATGAGATCACCAAACCCGAGAATGCTGCCGCCATCCCGTCCCTGGTCAGCCAGTTCTACCAGCTGGTGGTCACCGACCTGAGCCCGGCCCAGCTGCTCGACCTGAACTGCATGATCGCTGCCGTCGGGGAGAACACCACCATGCTCCAGGTCGGCGCGGACATGGTGACGTTCGACAGCCAGGGTCACATGATCCCAGATGAGACAAAGATCAGGAGCCTGATCGAGACCTCCTTGAATCAATGAACGCTGACCTGACGCAGCTGAACAGCCTACTTGCCAAAAGCTGGAGCAGCGCGCGCCTGGCGACCGCCGCCTTGCTGGCCTCGCCCTGGATGCTGGCCCTGGTCTACCTGTTCGACCTGGCGGTGGCTGAGGCCATGACCATGCTGGTTGCGCCACGCGCCGGGATGATCGCCCACGGGGTGGTGTTCGTGCTGCTCCTGCTGCACGCCAGCCTGGCGGCGCGCGGTTTCCAGCAGAAGTTCCTGCTCACCCTATCTCTGGCGCCGTTGATCCGCGTGCTCAGCCTGGCCATGCCGCTGGTCCAGTTCCCGCTCGTCTACTGGTACCTGGTGGTGGGGACTCCGCTGTTCGTCGCCGCCTACCTGACTGCTCGCCAGGCGAAGCTGAGCCGGGAGACGATCGGGTTGCAGGTGCGCCATTGGCCTTGGCAGTTGCTGATCGGATTGTTCGGCATCATGTTAGGTTTCGTCGAATATCTGATCTTGCGCCCGCAGCCGCTGGTCGCGGAATTTCTCTGGGAACTGGTGCTGGTGCCGGCCTTGATCCTGCTATTCTTCACCGGTTTCCTGGAGGAGCTGATCTTCCGCGGTTTGATGCAAGCCACCGCCCTGCAATACCTGGGGCGCGGCGGGCTGTTCTACATTGCCGGGGTGTTCGCTCTGCTGCACCTGGGGTATCGCTCGATCCTGGATGTCTTGTTCGTGTTCGGCGTGGCGATGATCTTCGGGTTGCTGGTGCCGCGCCGGGACGGGTCATTGTTGGGAGTAACCCTGGCTCACGGCCTGACCAACATCTCGCTCTACCTGGTATTCCCTTTCCTGCTGGCGCAGCCGGCGACGCCGATCAGCGCCCCGCCCGATATCCTGGCTCCGGCAGCGCTGGTGACGCCTGATCCCAATCGCCTCCTGGCGACCCCTCTCTTGCCTGCGCCGGACACTCCCACTCCCACAGCCACCCTGCTTCCGCCGACGGCGACTGCCACGCCGAGCGCCACACCCTCGCCTCCACCGACCGTGGCGCCACCCACCGCCACAGCTAGCCCGACCGCCTGCCTCCCGCCTCCCAGCTGGGTGTCTTACTTCGTCAGCCCCGGAGACTCCTTGAGCACGATTGGACAACGATATGGGGTCAGCGGCCTAGCGATTAAAATAGCAAATTGCCTGGAAGAGCCGGTGCGCCTGTCGATCGGGCAGAAACTGTACGTGCCGAACAGAGCACCGCAGCCAACGCTTAAACCGACCGAAGAAGGGCCCGCGGAGCCAACTCAGCCATCCTCTCCCGGTCCGCCCACGCCGGAAGCGACGTTCACCCCTGAGCCGGAAGAGCCGACCGCTACCCCAATCCCGCCAGCCGATACACCCACCCCGGCCCCAACTGATGAGCCGCCTGCTCCAACCCCGCCTCCGACCGAAGAGCCACCGACTCCCGCACCAACCGAGACCCCGACCGAAGGGGTTTAAACAAAAAACTCATCCCGGAGCACACACCCGGGATGAGTTTTTTCAAGCGGGAACGATCTAATGGACGAGATAGACCGAAGTCGTACAATTGACTTGGCGAGATGTCATTCTCTGAGGGAGCGAAGCGACCGAAGAATCCCTGACACACTCGATTAAGAGGGTCGCCACAGGGACTCTTCGCCGCCTCCGGCAGCTCAGAGTGACATCCATGTGGTGAAATTGTCCAACTTTGGTTTGTCTACTCTATAAGTTTCAAAGAAGGATTGCCACATATGTCCAGCCAGGATGCACACCTCGGGATGAGCGGCAGACCATGAGCGCAGACGTGGCACGTGTGGACCGATTACCAACCGGTTGAGCCAGGCAGGGGTCAGGTCAAACCTAGCATTCGTCGGCAGGGCGTCGGCACACTGAAATAGCCATCGGTTCCCATCCTGGATTGCCACTCCACAGTGGCCGGGAGTGTGCCCGAAGAGGGGGATCAGGTATATCTCTGGAATGAAGGGCAGGTGGATAGCGTCGAAGCCATACCATTGGTTTGTCGTCTGTTCGTAGAGTGTCCAGCGCGGGCTGTGGGCAAAGTCCATGGGATCGTAGGTAAGTTTACCCAGTATCGGAGGCTGCAACATTGCCTCGTATTCTCGCTTGTGAACGTGAACCTGGGCGTGGGGAAAATCTGGCAGGCCGCCGGCATGATCAAAATGCAAGTGGGTCAGGACAATATGCCGGACGCCTTGCGGTGAACAGCCTAGCCGTGGCAGCTGGCAGACGGTCGTCATTTCTGAATCGCGGGAGATGCCAAAATCGAGAAAGAAAAAGCGCATGAGACGGGAAGGCCGTTCGTAATCGTGGAGACCCAGCCCTGTATCCACCAAGATAGGACCCTGATCGGTATCCACGAGTAGGCAAGGGGTACCCAGACGCCAACGAGGGAACCAGGGAGACATCGCAGCGCAGTTGAGGATGTGAATGGACATTAACCGCTGGGCTTTACCACCATCCTCCCGGATCTGGTGTGCACCGCTCTGCCGGGCATCCAGGCCAGTATCTGGGCAATGCAGAACAAGTTGAGCTGCGAGACATAGTATACCGGGAGCGGCAAATGGTCAAAGGAGAAAGGCCAGAGGAATGGCGCACTCCCGCCAACAGAGGCGTCGCGCAGGACGTGCGAGGTCAGGACGGCGAAGAGCAGGTAGCCGTCACCGATATCGCGGGTAAACAGGTAGGCGATCAATCCCAAGCCCAGGGCGAAGAGCAGGCTATGGGAGGCAGGGCGGCTGGCAAGTGTCGTGGCAGAGTAGAGAGAGAGCGAACCGGCGGCAACGAAATGGTCCAAGTCGATCAGGAGCGGCGCAAGCGAGGCCAGGGTGAAGCGACCGATCAACTTTGCGGAGGTGGCACGCCGGGTGTAGAGTGGGAATACTACCAATAATGCCAGCAGGACATGCACGGGTGCATCCATCAGGGCCCAAATGTGAGCAGGGAACCAATCCGGTCGCCAGGTGAAGACCAGAGCATCCCCGACGACCATAGTCAGGATGATTAGAAAAGGGAAAGTTATGAGGATGAGGTATGGATTGAGACGCCTGAAGCTCACCTGAGTCCAAATATGTTTTTGGATTGGGGTAAGGGTCGAAGATTTGATCAAAGCTGCGCTTGCTCCTTCCACCAGCGGGGCTTCCCCACGCAGGTCGTATACGCCCAGGGTTAGCGCATTGTCCCACGCAGGGGACAGGAGCAGCGTAAAAGATCAATTAATAGCAGTTATCAGCTGTGTAGGCTTTAGTTTTAAATAAAAACTCATCCCGGACGTTCTGCCTGGGATGAGTTTTTTGTAACGAGTTGGGAGTTACTTGAGGACTTCGGCGACTTTGAAAAATACACTCAGGACGAATGCGAACAGCAATGGCACGATGCCGATGTTGAGCGCTCGGCTCAGCTTTTGCAGGCGGGCGCCTTCTGTGGCAGTCGCCAGCTCCTTTTGGACAAGCAGAGAGATCAATAGCAAGACCCCAATCAAGGCCAGAGAACCCGCCAGGGTGACCGTGGAGAGGATAGAAACAGTGGAAGTGGTAACAGTTGAGATCATAGTCCCTCCCGAAATAGGAAAAATGTACTAGTTCTGCTAGTATTATAGCGTAAATTTATGGAAAGTCAATAGCCTTTTAAGCCGTCTGTTGTTGTTCAGCGATATTGACACCCCCTGACTGTTCAGCGAAAATGTCACCCCATGGAAAACAAGGTGACATTGACAATGAAAGAACAGCACAAATTGAGGATGGTCATTGACTACGAAACAGGGGAAGTACGAGCA
>DATDRM010000008.1:0-4235 GCA_035291705.1 Anaerolineales bacterium | reverse complement strand
CGTCTTTAGCACGATTGTAATGCTAGTAATCTTAATCCCGCGAATAGGTACCTGGGCTCTTCGCTCTTCGCACCAGCAACACTTACCAATTGTCCATAACACATCACAGCCTGATAACTGGCGACCCGCGCCTGGGACCAGCTGGCAATGGCAACTAACCGGTATGATCGATACCTCTTTCGACGTGCAGATGTACGACATCGACCTGTTTGACGCGCTACAAAGCACAGTCGATCAACTTCACACCGATGGACGCGTCGTGATTTGCTATTTCAGCGCTGGGAGTTGGGAGGAGTGGCGCCCTGATGCCGATCTGTTCCCTGATTCGGTCAAAGGCAACTCTCTGGAAGATTGGCCAGGTGAGAAATGGCTGGATATTCGCCAGATGGAGGTCCTCGGTCCGATCATGACAGCTCGCCTGGACTTGGCCGTGAAAAAAGGTTGCGATGGCGTCGAGCCGGACAACGTCGACGGCTACACCAACGACAGCGGCTTTCCCCTCACCGGTCAGCACCAGCTCACCTATAATACCTGGCTGGCCGAACAGGCTCATGCCCGCTGGCTATCCGTAGGCCTGAAGAACGACCTGGATCAGGTTGAAGTCCTGCTCCCTTACTTCGATTGGGCGCTCAACGAGCAGTGTTTCCAGTATAATGAATGCGGGACGCTGCTGCCTTTCGTCCATGCTGGAAAGGCCGTGTTTGGGGTAGAATATGAGCTCGAGCCGGAAGCCTTTTGCCCCCAGGCTAATGCCATGGACTTCGACTTCCTGAAGAAACGCTGGGAATTGGATGCCTGGCGGGTCGCGTGTAGATAATCAGCAATCTAAAATCAGGAGACCGCTATGGTCAGTCAAGAATTATTAGACATACTGCGCTGCCCCAACTGTGTTCGCGAGAAAGACGGCCTGCTCGAATTCTACAGCGAGACCTGGCTGATCTGCCAGGACTGCGGGCGCAAATACCCCATTAAAGACGATATCCCGGTGATGCTGATCGAGGAGGGCGACAAGTGGCAGTCCACCTCGAAAGAAAACCTGTCGATTCCACCGCCAGATTAGTTCCTAACGATACCAATGAGCCAAACAAGCGCCGCCTCCCTGCTGGAGGAGTTGACCAGCGGGGTGGATGAAAGAGCCGAGGCTGCGGTGCGAGCCCTGGCCCGCTTTGGCCCTGAAATCCTGCCAGCCTTGCAAGAGTTACTCCATCGCCCTGACCCTGATCTTCGCTGGTGGGCCACACGCGCCCTGGCGGAGATCGATGACCCGCAAGTAGTGTCCCTTCTGCTGGGGTCCTTGCAAGATCCGGATGCTCTGGTTCGCCAATGTGCGGCGCTAGCCCTGCGCCAGCAGCCTTCTCTTCAGGCTATCCCAGGCCTGGCCCACGCCCTCGGCGATGCCGACCGTTTTCTGGCGCATCTGGCCGCTGACGCCTTGATCACCACCGGCGAAGCGGCGGTGCCCGCCCTGTTGGAAATCTTGAGCAATGGCCCTCAAGTGGCGCGTCTGGAAGCCGTGCGCGCCCTGGCCGGGATCGGCGATCCACGCGCTATCCCGGCGCTGTTCAACGCCCTGGACGAAGATTCGGCTCTGATGGAATACTGGGCAGGAGAAGGCCTGGAGCGGATGGGCGTTGGGATGACATTCTTCATGCCCGGATAGCGGAAAACGCCCACACCAACCACAACGCGATCATCAATAACCCGATCCCAAAACGAACCAGAAAAGACAAACCCCAGCCCAACATCAGGCCGCGCGTCGCCTGCCATGACTTGTCCCAATCCCGACGGCGCCAATACTCGAGGAGCAGGATCACAGTAGGAGCGGCGATCAACCCACCGATCGGGGGGAAAAAAATGGTGCCAGCAAGACCCGCCAACATCCCCAGGATGATCGAAACCCAGGAGGCGCCCCCCTGCCGCGCCAGGGCCGCCATCAGGATGTTGTCGATCACCGCCCCGACCAGCATCAACAGGGTGATCAGGACAAAGAGCACGGTCCCCAGGGTCTCGAAGCCGGTCACGAGCCCATAAACCAGCGCCGCCAGCCAGATCACCACTATCCCCGGGAAGACCGGGATGATCAATCCGACCAGCCCCACCAGCATGAAAACCAGGGGGATCCAGATGGACAAGAAGCTCAGCAAGGTGGCCATGCTAAGTCTCGCTTCGGATCACGTCGATGCTGCCCATCCAGGGGCGCAAGACTTCCGGCACGACCACCGAGCCATCCGCTTGCTGGTAATTTTCCAGGACGGCGATCAGGGTGCGCGGCATTCCCAACCCTGAACCGTTCAGGGTGTGCACAAAGCGCGGCCGGCTGCCATCCGCCGGGCGGTACTTGACATTCGCCCGCCGGGCCTGGAAGTCGCCTACATTCGACACCGACGAAACCTCCAACCACTCCCCGCAACCCGGAGCCCAGACCTCGATGTCATAGGTGATCTGGGCGGTAAACCCCAGGTCGCCGGTGCACAGCTGGTTGATGCGGTATGTCAGGCCCAGCTCTGCGCACACCTGCTCAGCATCCGCTACCATCTTCTCGAACTCAGCCGGCGAATCCTCTGGCTTGCAGAACTTATACATCTCCACCTTGTCGAACTGGTGGCCGCGCTTGATGCCGCGCACGTCTCGCCCGGCGCTCATTTTTTCGCGGCGGAAACAGGGCGTGTAGGCAGCGTAATGCAAAGGTAGATCAGCCTCATCAAGGATTTCTCCCATAAGAAGGCCGGTCAGGGGCACCTCCGCGGTCGGCACCATCCATAAGTCCTCTTCGTGATCGCGGTACAGGTTGTCGGCGAACTTGGGCAATTGCCCGGCCCCGAACATGACTGCCTCCTTCACCATAAAGGGCGTATATTTTTCGAGGTAGCCCTGGCGGATGTGCAGGTCGAGCATCCAGGCAATTAAGGCGCGTTGCAGGCGCGCCCCCGCTCCGCTGAGCACGTAAAAGCGCGAGCCGGTGATCTTGACCCCTTGCTCGAAATTGATGATCCCCAGGGCTGGTCCCAGGTCCCAGTGCGCTTTCGGCTGGAAATCGAATTCCGGCAGAGCCCCCACTGTCTTGATCACCACATTGTGGCTTTCGTCTACCCCAACCGGGACGCGCGCCTCGGGGAGGTTGGGGATTTCTGCCATCAACGCTTCGAGCTTCGCTTCCACCTCATGCAGCTGCCCGTCCAGGGCGGCGATGCGCTCGCCGACCTCGCGCATGGCTTCGATCTTCGCCTGGCGCTCGGCGGGGTCCTTCAGCTTTCCGATCTCTTTCGAGACGGCGTTGCGCTCGGCCTTCAGGCTTTCTACCTGCTTGATCAGGTCGCGCCGTCCCAAATCCAGCTCGAGCGCCCGGTCGACCGGAGCGTCGTCCATCTGGCGTTTGCGCAGCGCCTCCCGCACCAGTTCGGGCTTTTCACGGATCAGGTTGATATCGATCATGGTTGCACCTCCTTGGCGTGAATCAATTGCGCCCCCTCGCCAGCAGGACGAAGGGGCGCTCGTGGTGCCACCTGCTTTTGCCGCAAAAAGTGCGGCCTCTACTCTGCTATAACGGGCGTACCCGGCTCCCTTACGCTGTGCAATGCTTTTGCATTGCCCAGCAATGCTCATGCATTGCCCGGCCCTGCGGAAGCGACTGGCCCTGATCAGGGCCGGCGGAGGGGATTTCGCCTTCCGGCCTGCCGCCTTGCACCACCCGGCGGCTCTCTGCGAGGCTGTCTGGCTACTGGTCTCCGCGCCTGTCGGTTCGGATTGGAATGGGTGGATTATACCTTTAATATGCCAGAAATGGCATATTCTTTCAATGATCTTTGGGTACGTTCCGCGAATGGACGCTAATTTTCGCTCTTAATCCCTTCTGGAAACAATCCCAAGAGTTATAGGATTTTGGATCCACCCCGCTCCCAATCCCCTATCCCCTATTCTCTACTCTCTACTCCTAACCCCCATCTACCAAGGCGGAGAGGGTGGGTCCCCACTCCACGGTGGGTAAGAAATGCTGAGTCGATAAAAGCTGAAGGTATAACGCGTCGATATATTATGTAATATTGGAAAAGACACAACGGGAAGGGCTATTACCCCTCCCGTTGGTGTCTGAATTCGGGCTTTCGCTGCTTTTGTGATTCATCTCAAAGTTCACCTTTAGAACTCCATTAGCGTTGTTCTTCGACTTCAGCGGCTTCCCCTCCATCTGAAAGGATCTGTAATTGCAGGATCGTCATTCCCAGTCCGTGCAGCCTGCG
>DATDRM010000007.1:0-4233 GCA_035291705.1 Anaerolineales bacterium | reverse complement strand
AAAGGTCAACAAGCGCGTGCGGGAGATCCTGGACCGCATGGACATTTCCACCAAGGCGGATATCGAATCGTTGAGCCAGGCGGTCGATGCCCTGTCCAAGAAGGTGGACGAGATGATGAAGCCGCGCGAGTGAGCGTTTGGGGTTATCAAACGGGATATCCGGCTGAAGCCTCGAATCCGGGAGGCGGAAGAAGTTGCTAGCAAGCTTATGGTGTTGATCAAACGCTATCCCAATCGCAAGCTGTATAACACGCATAGCAGGGGATATGTTTGCCTGGAAGGCGTCGCCGATCTTATCCGCCAGGGTCACGAGCTCCAGGTCATCGATCACGTCTCCGGTGAGGACCTGACGGCGGTCATCCTGTCCCAGATCGTCCTGGAGCAGGAGAAGAAACAAGCCGGTTCCGCGCCGCGGGCGGTGCTGGCAGGACTGGTGCAGGCGGGCGGCCAGCCAGGCCAGCTCCATGTTCAGGAGCTGCCCGGGGTGGACCGCTCTAGCGCAGCGAACGAGGTGGAAATCGAAAAAGCTTTAACCGAGCGCGGTGTGGCGACGTGCCGAGACTTGCAACAACTCGCCGAACAAATCGAAGCCTTGCGCGCCAAGCTGGACAGGATCGCTTGAGGCGGTGGGGAGTAACCTTTTACGACGGGACGCATCTAAATGAGCAGCGAGGATCGATCCGAACCCATCTCACTGGAAGCCTTACGCCGTGGGGAGCGGGCTGAATTTGCCCGCCTGGTGGAGACCTATTCGCCCCTGGTGTTCCGCTTAGGGATGAAGATTCTCAACAACCCGCAGGACGCCGAGGATGTGCTGCAGGAGACGTTTATCAAAGCTTACCGCCACCTGGCAGGTTTCGACGGGCGGGCCAGCCTGTCCACCTGGCTGTACCGCATCGCCACCAACGAGGCCTTGATGTCTTTGCGGCGGAAACGGCCCGAGACGATCTCGTTTGACGAACCGGTGGCCAACGAAACTGAGCCTCAGGAGCCGCTGCAGATCGTCGATTGGTGTTGCATGCCCGAGGAGGAGATGATGTCGGCCGAGGGACGCGTTTATCTGGACAAGGCCATCGATAGTCTGCCGCTTAGTTTGCGCTTAGTCTTCGTGCTGCGCGATATCGAAGGCCTGTCCACACACGAGACGGCCGAGGTGCTCAATATCAGCGAAATGGCAGTCAAGACGCGTCTCTCGCGGGCTCGCCTGCGACTGCGCGAACAGCTTTCGACTTATTTTGGCGAACATGTGCAAGGGTGAGGTTATGGGAAAGCACGAACATTGCCCGGAACTTTTGAACTTCCTCTCCGATTATGTCGATGACGCGCTGCAAGACGAATTGTGCGCCGAGATCGACCGCCATCTGGAGGGCTGTGAGAATTGTCGCATCGTGGTGGATACGCTGCGCAAAACCATCTATCTTTACCAGGCCACTTCGGCCGATCCTGCTCTCCCTGATGACGTCCGCCAGCGACTTTACCACCGCCTGGATCTGGACGATTTCCTGGGACTGTAACTTTTTCAAAACTCCCGCATCTAATAGAGTAGACGAAACAAAGTCGGACAATTTCACCCCATGGATGTCACTCTGAGCCGCTGGAGGCGGCGAAGAGTCCCTGTGGCAACCCTCTTAATCGAGTGTGTCAGGGATTCTTCGGTCACTTCGCTCCCTCAGAATGACATCTCGTCGTGTCAATTGTACGATTTCGGTCTATCTTGTCCATAAGATATGTCACTAACACTCTATGTGCCAAGCAAAAAAGATGCAATTACCCATGAACACAGATGGCTTGACTGAAAAGACATGGCAGAATTGTTGAACGAAGCGATTAAAAACCAGGTGCGCGAGGTATTCAGCCAGCTCGAGGGACC
This sequence comes from Anaerolineales bacterium, assembly GCA_035291705.1. Lineage (GTDB taxonomy): Bacteria > Chloroflexota > Anaerolineae > Anaerolineales > UBA4823 > DATDRM01. The sequence goes on along the minus strand of DATDRM010000007.1, from coordinate 2,363 downwards.
TGTCCAGGTGCTCTTCTTTGGCCAGGAAAGGGATTGTGAGTATTGTGACGATACGCGCCAGCTGGCGGAGGAGGTCACCGCCTTATCTGACAAGCTGGAGCTGAAGGTTTACGACCTGGAGGGCGATGCGGAAATTGCCCAGGGATATCACGTCGATAAAGTGCCCGCCCTGGTATTCGCCGCGCGCGATGGCGAGGTGATCCACGACTACGGCCTCCGCATGGCCGGCATCCCGGCCGGGCACGAGTTCAATTCCCTCATCCACGATCTCATCCTGGTATCCCGCCGCGATTCAGGGTTGAGCCAGAAAACCCGTGATCTGCTTGCCAGGCTGAGCAAGCCGGTGTTCCTGCAAGTCTTCGTCACCCCCACCTGACCGCACTGCCCGCGAGCCGTGGTGCTCGCACATCAAATGGCGTTAGAAAGCCCGTTAATCCAGGCCGAAATGGTCGAAGCGATGGAATTCCCCGAGCTCTCCCACCACCACTCGGTCAGCGGCGTGCCGCAGACCACGATCAACGACGGGGCGGGAGCGGTGGTCGGCGCGGTGCCTGAAGATTATTTGCTCGCTGAAATCCTGCGCGCCATCAATGCGAAGTATTAAAGATTGGTTATCCGCTTTTTGATCCGAGAGTAGAGAGCCGAGAATCGAGATTCGCCAGAAATAAGTTGACCACCTCCCCCCATTTTGCGCGATAATTTACATAGAAGGTTTAGGCGTCTGGTTCACCCGGGAGGTGGACGATGAAAAACACGACCGCTTTCTTGCGAGCGCTGCTGCAGTTGGTCTTGCTGGCAGCGCTCGTGCTTGGGATGGTCGTCCTGTTCCGGGCGGTGAGCAGGGGGCCGCAAATTTCGCCAGAGGCAAGGCCAAGCCAGAGTCTTCCAGCTTATTCACCCCCAGAAGATAATCCAACCAATCCCCCAAGTTCACCACCGGGACAGGAAACCCCGGTTCCAGATTGGACAGAGGCACCTGAGCCGACGGAGCCACCGACGCCAACCTTGCCTCCCATTCCTACTCCGCTCCCCACAGCAGTGGTGACGCCCATTCCGCTAGCCAAACCTCCCATTATTCCCGCAGTAGTTGGCAAAACCCAGCAGCCATTTTGGATCATCTACTGGCAAGACAATGAAGTCTGGAGGATAAACGATCAGGGTAAAGACAAGCAGTTACTGCTTGATACCTATAAAAGTCTTGGGCAATGGCTTACAGGCCATCCTATGTGGGGTAGCGATTGTTGCTGGGTCGGTCGGCGCGTTGAAGTATCGCCGGATGGACTTCAGTTGGTGCTGGTGGTCGTAGACAAAAACAAACTCGCTTACAAAGGGGAGCCGTTTAAATTCAGTATCTTTGTGTTTGATATCCAATCCGGCGATCTAAGGCTGATCTCTGAAGGCTATCAACCTGTATGGTCGCCCGAAGGGAAACGGATCGCATTTCTAAACGAGGGTGCCTTGTGGATAGCAGATCTGGAATCAGGTCAACAGACCAAGATTGCAGAAGGGGATCCTTCAATTCCAAACCAAAGTGTAGCTCAAATGGCTTGGTCGCCTGATGGAAAGATGCTTGCATACCTGATAACGCAGCCGATGGGGATCAACCCCGAACTCTTCTCAATCGATCCTCAAAATCTATCTCTGCCTCGCTTGCTTCTACCCGCATCCTCATATCCCATCAGCGGTGTATCTTGGTCACCAGATGGACAACAATTGTTGTACCTTTCTCCTGAAGGAAAAATGAGGAGGCCTAACTCGGCTGAGCATTTATGGATGATCTCCATAACGAATGGACAACGAAATCAATTGACTCAGGATATGACCATAGCAAGTTGGAAATGGTCACCAGACGGGAAATGGTTGGCGATAAATGCGACGAGGCATTACGAGCGCCCAGGATATCTCTACGATATCTGGATCTTAAGCGACCAAGTGGACCAATTTTTACGGGTGACATCTGCTCCTCCTCAAGACTTAGGTGTTTCCTGGAGCCCCGATGGAGCGCGATTAATATTCCTTCGGGAGGGGGCAGGCTTAGTAACCATTTCACTGGAAACCGGAGAGGTGACTCCGGTCGGCATCGATACAGGCCTCAACTTTTCAGTAGGAGGTACGAAGTGAACCGCCTACATTCACCTAAGCATATGGGATTAATCGCTGATCCGGATCGCACTCGATCTAAACAGCCCCCAAGTTTCCGCGGAACTCGGGGGCTGTTTTAATCAATCCGCTTGTGAGCGCAGGCGGCCCAACTCTCGCAGTTCATTCGTAACTCGTTTCAAAGCGCGCTCCCGGCCGGGGGAATGCGGCTCGGTGATCAGGCGCTGGCGGGCCTCCAGCAGCTCTCCCAGCCGGGCGCGCAG
>DATDRM010000006.1:0-8215 GCA_035291705.1 Anaerolineales bacterium | reverse complement strand
ACCCTGAATTCCCTGGTTTGTCTGGTCATTAAGTTGGAGCAAGTGAATGTCGCCTCTGACCGGGATCTGCGTTAGTTCGCTACTCGCCGTAGGCGTTTTTATCCTCTACGCTTTCGTGCGGGGCAGCGCCGGCCTGCGTAGCTACATCCTGACGCGTCTGCTTCTCACATTGCCCATGGTGTTCATCCTGGTGACAGCCATCTTTTTTGTGATGCGGGTCATTCCCGGCGACCCCGTCACCAGCGAGTTGGGCCCGCGGGGCGGCGAGGTAGTGCGCCAGCGCCTGCGCGAGCAGTTGGGGCTTGATCAGCCTATGCTGGTTCAATATGCGAGGTATCTTGGCGACGTCTTTACACTAGATTTAGGCGAGTCGCTGGTGTTCGGCAACCGCCCGATCCTAGATGAGCTGAGTGAGCGATTCCCGGCCACCCTCGAGATGATCATCCCGGCAATGATCTTGTCCGCCGGCGGGGGGATCCTGCTCGGCGCGTATGCCGCCAAGGCGCGCAAGCGGACTGTGGATTACGGACTGCGGCTGTTCAGCATCACTGCCTACGCCATGCCCGTCTTCTGGCTAGGCCTGATCTTGCAGGTGGTCTTCTCCCTGCGCCTGGGTGTGGCCCCAGTGGCTGGGAGGATCGATCCGGTGGTGGGTATCGGGCTGGAGAGGATTACTAACCTGTTAATCGTGGACTCAATCCTGGCCGGCAACTGGGAGGCCCTGGGCAATGTTTTGCATCACCTGATCCTGCCGGTGCTTGCCCTGGGTCTGATCCTGATGGGTGTCTTCCTCCGGTTAAGCCGAATCAACGTGATCGAAGCATTGGTGGAGGATTACATTCTGGCCGGCAGGGCACGCGGTATCGATGAACGCATATTGGTCTTTCGGCATGCGTTGTCAAACGCCTTGATCCCGATCGTCACGCTGGTTGGCCTGCAAGTCTCCGTCCTGCTGGCCGGCGCTGTCTTGACCGAAACCACGTTTAGCTGGCCGGGAATGGGTCTCTACCTAGTGGAACGGATTGGCCAACGGGATTACACCGCTGTCCAGGGAACGATCATCATCTTTGCACTATCGGTAGCGATCATCAGCTTATTGACCGACATAATTTATGCCTTAATTGACCCTCGGGTTCGCTATTAATAATTTGATCCAGATATAAATGAGCATAAGAGAGTAAGAATATGACGACTTCTCAACCAGCTGCTGTCGAGACTATACCCGACTGGAAGCGTGAACTGGACCAGGTAGGCCTCGTGCGCAGGTTGCTGAAAGCGCGCCACTGGTATGGTGCTGACTGGTGGTTCTCCGTCACCAGCGGTGTGCTGCTCGTGTTCATCTTCAGTGTGGCTATTTTCCCTGGCTTTTACGCACCCTATGACCCGCGTGCTGAGGTGGCTCCGGGGATGATCGCGCCAGGGGGGGAATCGTTTTTCTTTGTACTAGTCAGTCAAATGGGCGGGCCAACCACGCTGGACGAGCTGGTGGGCAATGCCGTAAGCGTTGGTTTGGTTGCAGGCAGCCAATCCAGCCAGGTACTGCGCGATGCTGCTGAAAAGCGTACTGAGGAATTAAGCCAGCAGGGACAGACTATACGCATCCGACCCCGCATCAGGCGCTATGATAACATGGAGCAGGCGTTGGCCGCATTACGAGCTGGCGAAGTGACCTCGGTGGTGAGTGAGAATACGGCCATTGATGGTCTCCTTTCCGGCACCTCCGATCTAATCGTGGGTGATTCTTTAACTTTCGCCTCTAAAACGCCCTTCTACCTAGGAACCAACCAGATCGGGCAAGACTTGTTCAGCCGTATCATCTGGGGGACGCGCATTGCCTTGCTTGTCGCTTTCGCGGCTGCACTGTTTGCTCTGGCAATTGGAGTTCCGCTGGGCTTGGTTGCCGGGTATTGGAGTGGCCGGTTGGAGCGTTCCCTGACGATGGTGATGGACAGCCTGTATTCCTTCCCCGGCTTGATCCTGGCCATTGCCATTGCCGCTGTCCTGGGACCAGGCATTTTCAACATCATCATCGCCATCGCCACGCTGTATGTGCCGACTTATTATCGCATCGTGCGCGGCCAGACGCTAAGCTTCAAACAGACCCTTTACGTAGAAGCTGCGCACAGCCTGGGTGCCAGGCCACTGGAGATCCTGGCCCGCTATATTTTTCCAAATATTATCCCTTCGCTAGTCGTCATCTTCTCAGTGAATGTCGCTGACGCCATCCTGACCGAAGCCGGATTGGCCTTTCTTGGGCTCGGTTTGCCTCCGGACACTCCCGATTGGGGTATTGATCTTGCAGCCGGCCAGGACTTCATGCGGCAAGCCTGGTGGTTGGTTACCTTTCCCGGCGTGATGATTACCTTCGTCACACTGGCTTTTAGCATGTTAGGAGAAAGTCTCTCGGAAATCCTTAATCCCCGTCTGCAAGAGACTATGTGAGCCAATGTCGAAAGAAAAGGATATCCTTGTACAAATTCGCGATCTGAGCGTAGCTTACAGTACGCGCGCCGGTTGGGTGAAGGCTGTCAGCAATGTCTCGATGGATATCTATCCGGGTGAGATCCTCGGTCTGGTCGGGGAAAGCGGGTGCGGTAAAAGCACTCTTGGCAAAGCCCTGATGCGCTTGTTGCCAAGTGGTACAGAGATAGCCGGGCAGATTATTTTCGACGGTGAGGATATTTTGACCTACAACGAGGAACAATTGCGCGATTTCCGCGGCCAGCGCGTCAGCATGATCTTCCAGGATCCAATGACCTCGCTTAATCCCATCCAGCGCATCGGTGACCACTTCTTAGAGGCGGTTTCGGTTCATAAATCTCAGGTCGAGAAATCCAAAGCCATGGTGAGCATCCAGCAGCTAGGAGAACGCTTGGGCATTTTGAGCCGCCGATTAAACGAATACCCTCACCAGCTGTCGGGCGGCATGCGCCAGCGGGTGATGATCGGCCTGGGCCTGGTGCTCAACGCCAGTCTGATCATCGCTGACGAAGCCACCACATCCCTGGATGTAATCGTTGAAGCCAAGCTCGTCGACCAGCTGCGTGAAATTCGGGACGAATTCGGGTTGACCATCTTGATGATCACGCATAACATTGCCCTGGTAGCCGAGATTGCCGACCGGGTTGCGGTAATGTACGCCGGTGAGATTATCGAAATTGGTAGCTGTGAGAAGGTTTTTGATGATCCGCTGCATCCTTATACCCAGGGCCTGATGCAATCAGTCCCCAGCATCCGGATTGATTTGATTGAGGTGCTGTATAAAATGGCAGGGGAGCCTCCAGACTTAACCCACCCCCCGTCTGGTTGTCGTTTCCATCCCCGCTGTCCGTGGGTGATGAAGATCTGCTCTAGTCATGAGCCAGATCTAATCGAAGTCGCACCGCAACGTTTTGTTCATTGTTGGCTTTTCCAGGACCATCCAGAAAAAGAAAGAGCGACGATCAAGGTGCGGCCATGACCGTCGAAAAGAGGTCCTGTGGTGACATGGGGTTAGATTACCTGGTAGAGGTTAAAAACCTGAAAAAGTGGTTCCCCGTCCAAAAGGGCTTCCTCGACCAGCTTCTAGCGGGTCACCTGGACTATGTGCGCGCAGTGGATGGGGTCTCCTTTAATATTCGGCGCGGGGAAGTGTTTGGGTTGGCTGGGGAAAGCGGCAGCGGCAAAACGACCATCGGCCGGCTTGTCATCAGATTGATTGAGCCAACGGAAGGCGTGGTTTGTTTTGATGGAACCGATCTGCAGTCCCTCTCTCCAGAAGAGATGCGCCGTTTGCGGCGGCGGATGCAGGTCATCTTTCAGGATCCGATGGCATCCTTAAACCCGCGCATGACGATTGGCAATTCAATCGCCCACGGTTTGAAGATCCATTACCCAGCAAAAGCTGCTGAGCAGCGTGATAAGACAATGGCGATCATGGAGCGGGTTGGATTGATCCCTGCCCAGTTTTTTTATAACCGATATCCACACCAAATTTCGGGCGGACAGCGCCAGCGGGTGGTGATCGCGCGGGCTTTGGTGACGAATCCTGATCTGATCCTGGCCGATGAGCCCATCGCTATGGCGGATGTCAGCGTACGGGCATTGCTTTTAGACCTGATGAATAGATTGAAGCAGGAGCTCAATCTCACCTATCTTTTCATTACACACGATCTGGCTACAGCCAAGTACATCTGCGACCGCATCGCCATACTTTATTTAGGCCGAATGGCGGAGATCGGTGATCTGCACGAGGTTTATTCCCATCCCTTGCATCCTTACACCCAGGCATTATTATCCGCTGTACCAGTGCCTGACCCCCATGAGCGCCGGACTCAGCCCATGCCTGAAGGGGAAATTCCCAACCCAATCAACCCGCCTTCTGGATGCCGGTTTCACCCTCGTTGCCCGATCGCTCGAGACAACTGCTCCCACGATGAACCAGAAATGCGCGAGCTGCGCCCCGGGCACCTTGTGGCCTGTCACTACGCTGAACAATTTCTTTAAACCATACAGATCATCCATGCGTGCTCGAGAGTCCCAGCCGGATGGTCAGGATTCAAAGCACTGGATGAGTTACCTTTGACAATCTCCCCTGCCCCGGCTACAATTTAGGAGATGATTACAAAGCCCCTCAGAGCGGGAAGGATAATGAGCGCCTGGCCGGGCAAGTATGTCCTCGGTTTAACCGGGAACATTGCCACCGGAAAAAGCGTCGTACGCAAGATGTTAGAGCACCTGGGGGCGTATGGCATCGACGCCGATGCTTTGGCGCACCGTGCGATTGCTCAAGACGCGCCAGGCTACCAGCCTGTGGTAGAGGCCTTTGGGCAGTGGGTCGTCGCTCAGGATGGGCAGATCGATCGCAGCCGGTTGGGGCGGGTTGTCTTTTCCGATGCGGAGGCTCTCGCCCGGCTGGAAGTCATCGTCCATCCCCTGGTCAGGCAAGCGATCGATGTCTTGATCCGCCGCGCCAAACAGCAGGTGATCGTCGTGGAAGCCATCAAACTGCTCGAAGGGCCCTTGCGGTCCGCCTGCGACAGCATCTGGGTCACCACCGCGCCAGTAGGAGCCCAGGTGTCGCGCCTGATGGAAAAGCGAGGCCTGAGCCTGGAGGAGGCTCGCAAGCGCATCGCGACCCAATCCCCGCAGGAGGCGAAGATCGCTGCGGCGGATGTCGTCATCCAGAACGCCGGATCGTTTGAGGATATCTGGCAGCAGGTCGTGGCGGCCTGGCAGAGAACCGTCCCGGCAGCGGCGATCGCCCCGACACTAACCGCGCCAGCTGCCAGGGGTGTACCGGTCGTCGAACGGGCTGGACCGCGCCAGGCAGAGGAGATCGCGGCCTTTATCACCCGCATCAGCAAGGGGCGGCGTAGCATGGAGCGTGAGGATGTCATGGCCGCTTTCGGCGAGAAAGCTTTCCTGCTGCTCAAATCCGACAGCAAATTGGTTGGTCTGGTTGGCTGGCAGGTCGAAAACCTGGTGGCGCGCGTGGCCGATATATACCTGGAACCGGGCTTCACGCTGGGCGAGGCTATGCGGATCCTGATGGCGGAAATCGAGCGCAATTCCCGGGAATTGCAGTGTGAGGCGTTGTTGTTGTTTTTACCTCCTCATATAGCCCGCCAGGCTGCCGTCTGGCACGCCCTGGGCTACACACTGCGCACGCTCCCCAGCCTGGGGGTGCGCGCCTGGCAGGAAGCCGCCCAGGAGTCGATGCCTTCTGGCACAGTGCTTTTATTCAAGCAGCTGCGCAAAGATAGGGTCATGCGCCCGGTTTAAGGTCTGCGGCTGGCCTTGCTGGATGTTGAGAGGGGGAAGCCTTTGTTTGCCTCTTAATAGGCGGAGTGGGTTGGCTCGTGGCGGAGATAATTTCTGACCTGATCAATAACCTGATCTTCATCCTCGAGCGCTTGGATTGGTTGGGCGTGATCGATCTGGTTTTGGTCACCGCCATCTTCTTTCTAATTCTGCGCTGGTTGCGCGATACCCAGGCATTGGTCTTGTTGCGCGGTGTGTTCTTGCTGATTGCGTTGATCAGCTTGTTGACCAGCCTGGAAGTGCTGCCGGCTTTCTCCTGGCTGATGCGCACCACGCTCCCAGCGCTCTTGCTGGCCATTCCCGTGATTTTTGCTCCGGAGATCCGCCGCGCCCTGGAACGGTTAGGCAGGGCGGGCGCCATCCTGGATGGGAGCCGGACGACCCCCACGGCTTCAGGCAACATCCAGGATTCGATCGGTGCCGTGGTCAACGCCACGACTCGCCTCGCCGACCGGCGCCATGGAGCCTTAATCGTCCTGGGAGGTTATGACAATTTGCAGGAATATATCCAGACCGGCGTGCGCATGGAGGCGCGCATCACTGCCGAGCTTCTATTGCAGGTGTTTTACCCCAATACTCCCCTTCACGATGGCGCGGCGATCATCCTTGGCTCAAGACTGGCCGCTGCGTCTTGCGTCTTACCACTCTCGTCCAGCGGCGTCTTGTCGCGGTCGCCGGAGAGACAGATGGGCCTGCGCCACCGCGCCGCCCTGGGCATCTCGGAGGTGAGCGATGCCGTGGCGGTGGTCGTCTCTGAGGAGACCGGCTCGATTTCGGTGGTGCATGCCGGGCGGATGATCCGCAGGTTGGACGCCGAACGCCTGGATAACATCCTCCGGGCGCTCTACAAACCCGAGCGGGCCGACAAAGGGTTGAGGGGTTTCATGGCGCGTTTATTCCCCGGCTTTACGCCTGGCCGGCGAAAGGAGGATTGACTTTGTTGGCGCTACTGCGCTGGTTGTTTAGCAATCTCAGCACACTGCTCCTATCCTTCGCCCTGGCTGTAGTAGTATGGATCTCGGCCGTAACCGCGGCGAACCCCAATGTCGAGCGCATCCGTTCTGTGACACTTGAGGTTTTTGGACTGGATGCGAATATGCTGGTTGTGAGTGATGTGCCCACCCAGGTGCGCATCACGCTGCGCGCGCCCAGGAGTGTTGCCGATAGCCTGGTTGGCACAGAGAACGCCATCGACGCCTGGGTCGATGTCTCTGGCCTGGAGACCGGCACATACGACCTGGAAGTGAAAACCCGCATAGACGAGACATACCAGCCAGTGCGTCTGGTCCAGGTCAATCCGGAAATCGTCAACCTGACCCTGGAGCCGCTGGTTTCCCTCACGCTCCCCGTTAACCTGGAAGTGAGTGGCGACCCGGCGATCGGTTACCAGAAGGGCACAGCTGAGCGTGATCCTTCTTTCGTGACGATCTCCGGCGCGGCTTCGCTGGTGGCGCAAGTCGAAGAAGTGCAGGCCTCCCTGGATATATCAGACTCACGCGAGACGCTTGAAACCGACGTGCCAGCCCTGGCGTTGGATGCGGCCGGTGAACCGGTTCCCGATGTGGTCGTCACCCCAAATGAGATTCGGGTGACCCAACCGGTCTTCTTGCAGGGGGGATATCGAAATGTGATCGTGAAGGTGGTGACCAGCGGACGGACGGCCAACGGTTATAAGTTGACCAATATCACCGTTTCGCCGCTCAACGTAGTCGTTTTTTCAACGGACCCGCAGTTGGTCAACGACCTGCCGGGTTATGTTGAGACACAACCGGTAGACCTGGACGGTGCTGAAGACGACGTCGATAGTTTTGTGGCGCTCAATCTCCCGGATGGCGTTTCAGTTGTCGGCGATCAAGCTGTGCTTGTGCAGGTAAGCATCGCCGCCATCGAAGGCAGCCTGACCGTTTCCCTGCCGGTAACCCCGATCGGGCTCCTGCCGACTCACGCCGCCCTGATCTCTCCCGAAACCGTGGATGTGATCCTCTCAGGACCGGTTCCGATATTAAATTCGCTGGATCCATCCGATATCCGCGTCGTGGTAGCCCTGGCCGGTTTAGACCTGGGCATCTACCAGCTCGAACCCGAGGTGGATATCTTACCGGAGCGCGTGCGCGTGGAAACCATCTTACCTACCACGGTAGAGGTGACGATCATCATCGCCCCGACACCTACCCCCACCGGCATCCCCTTGCCGACCCCCCTGGCGACCGTGCAGCCCTGAGGATGTAGAAATGCCCAAACCCATCGTAGCCCTGGTTGGGCGGCCGAATGTGGGGAAAAGCACCCTGTTCAACCGCCTGGCCGAGGAGCGCCTGGCGGTTGTGGACGCTGTCCCGGGCACCACACGCGACCGGCTGATGGCCGAGGCAGAATGGGCGGGCGTGGTTTTCACCATCGTCGATACTGGCGGGAT
>DATDRM010000005.1:0-9104 GCA_035291705.1 Anaerolineales bacterium | reverse complement strand
CTTCACCCTGGCGGCCTCGATCGCCACCCTGCCGATCATCGCCTTCCACTTCCACCGGCTCTCGCTGGTCTCGCTGATTGCTAACCTGGCCATCCTGCCCGCCCAGCCGGCAGTGATAGTCCTGGGCGGCCTGGCGCTGCTGCTCGGGACGCTTTATTTCTCCCTCGGCCAGCTGGCCGCCTAGCTCGCCTGGCCGAGGGCGGCTACGCCCCCGCTAACCCGCCCGAGTGGATCGCCAACCTGCGCCCGCAGGTCGTCTTGTTCAGCATCGCCGCTGGGAACCGGGAGGGGCTGCCTTCTCCGGAGACTCTGCAAACAATCAAGGGATACACCCTGCTGCGCACCGATCGAAATGGCTGGATTGAGCTGACGGCAGATGGGGAGCAGCTGTGGGTGGAGGTGGAGAGGAAATAAACCAAGGAGCTGCTTAGCTGTCGTAGTCAAACTATGTTAGGTTGCCTGACTATCAGTTTTAGGGATATAATTATCTCTAATTGTGATAGAGTGGTGACCAATGCTTACAACTCTCTTCTCTTCTCGTGTCAGAGCTAAAGTCCTTGCTGCTTTCTTCCTTTCACCAGGAGAAAAACATAATGCCTGGGAACTGGCGCGAAGATTGGGGGAGAATTACAGCGCAGTTTGGAAAGAATTGGTTCGCCTGGAAGGGCTGGGGATTCTGCACAGTGAGCAGCGGGGGAATTCAAAGGATTATCAGGTCAATAAAGTCTGTCCGATTGCACCTGAACTGCGGTCGATCGTTCTTAAGACAGAGGGGGCTGGAACGGTGATTAAGGAAAAGCTCCAGGAAATGGACGGCGTAAAAGAAGCCTTTATCTATGGCTCGTATGCTTCTGGAGAAGCAGATGCAGATTCTGACCTTGATTTAATGATCATTGGCGAGATCGACCTGGATCGACTGGCGCCTGTCATCTCTGAGCTGGAGAAAGAATTAAACCGTCCAATCAACTATGTAATTTACTCCGAAAAGGAATGGAATGAAAAGTCGGCTGCCAACGACCCATTCTGGGAGAACGTTACAAGAGCTCCGAGGATCATGTTAATCGGAGGGGATCATGCCTTATGACGGATAATTCGATCCTCCAGGCCGGCCGAGCGTTGATGTTTTTTGATGGTTACCGGCCACGGGGTGGCGAGCAGCATGCAACGGTGGTCGAATTTCTTGAGGAACGATTGGGAATGGCTTATGCAGCCCAGGTGCGGTTATTCGATCAGATGCGGCGTAAGCGACATCGGGTGATTTATGAGGTAGCCGGATTGGTTTCGAAAAGGGAAGCCGAACAGGCAATTGCATTTGCGAGAGAGTTCGTGGAAAAGATCACCGAGATCATAACTGCTCAAAGCAGATTAGGGATTTAGTTGGCTGGTGGGTTAATGTGAATAAAGGGGGATTTTCATCTCGCTTATGGCCAAGCTTTTTTTCTCCCACTGAGTGGATGGTGCACCAATTGTTTCGCTTTTGCACCTGAGGACCGTCACTCATACAAAACCTGGAATTTCCCGTTCGGATGTAGTTGATTCACTTGCTCTACTGCACCAAGAGTGGCAGGAATCCATTGATGGGGAGAGCTTGATTGACGTTCAGGCGAGCGTCGGGCTATTGCTCGGAGATGTGGTCACGATGCTCGGCTTATCAAGTGACGAGCAAATAGCGGTGCTTAGTGAGGATCTCCGCAGGGAGTTTATCCAGGTAATAAGGTGCCGCGACAACGGGAATGGGTAAAGAATGATAGTCAGGCCGTTCCTGGCAGGCCTTCTTTTTGACACTTGTGCGCATCAAGCGAGAACTCGTCTGACTGAGTGCTCTTGAGCAACATTACTCCTCCCCTAAGACTTTCTTTGCTATCGCGGAGGTAATCGCGAGAAGACTCGTATCTTGCTCATTACTTAGCAGAATAATGGTAACTTTATCATCAGGATAGCGATCAATTTCGGAGGCAAATCCTGGAACTACACCTTCGTGGCCGATCCATCGGTGATTGATCTTTTTGGCAATCACCCAACCGTAGCCATAACTTTCCCCGTTTGATTCAGGTGGGATGGTAATGTAAGATGTGAATATCGCGTCCAGAACCTCCTTGGAGATCAATTTTTCGGTATAGAGCGCTTGATCCCATCGGTACAAGTCTTCAACGGTAGAATAGAGTCCCCCGGAGGCATATAGATTGGAAATATCAATGTTGTCGGCTAGGTCGAAGTTGTTCTCATATCCCACAGCTAAGTTGTCATTGCTGGCAGCGTAACCAGTATCTATCATCTTCAACGGTTCGAAAATTTTTTCCTCTAAAAATACTTCATATCTCTTGCCTGTTACTTGCTCGATGATGTAACCAAGCACGTTATAGCCAGAACCGCTGTAGCTCCACTTTTCGCCCGGCTTGAAGTCTAATGGCTTGTCCTTGATCCGTGCAATGGTCTGAGCCGAGGTTGAAGGCCGATCCAGAGGGAAATCCATAAAATGGGGGATACCTGAGGTATGAATCAGGAGTTGGTGAATCGTAATCTCATGCCAGGCAGCGGGACAATCCGAGATGTATTGGCAGATGCGATCCTGCACGTTGAGTTTGCCTTCTGCTTGCAACATGAGAATCGCCATCGCAGTAAATTGCTTCGTAATCGAGCCGAGGTAAAACTTGGTTTGCGGAGTGTTTGCTATGTTCTTCTCGCGATCTGCCATACCGTACCCATTGCTGAGAAGAATCTCACCCTCTCGTGCAATGAGTACCGAACCACTGAAAAGGTTCTGCTCAGCCATCTCGTTAAGCATAATGTCAACCTCGGAAGTGACATCTCTCAGAGAAACGGTCGCTTGCATTGGGAGGCTAACGACCGGTGGAGTGACTATAGGACTTACAGCTTGAGTGGTCTGTCTTGTAGGTTCGGGTGCCAATGCGCCGCTACAGGAAACTAGCAATATAGATAGGATTAGGGAAATCGAATATATCGAGACTCTTCTGGAAAATGTAAACATTAGTCGCCTCCTTTCTCACTGCCCTATCCTATGGTTCGTGGAACTCGATCCCTGCTCTTGCTCTCAATCGTAATTCTGCAGGAGATATCTATGCTGCTCACTCCAATGCCCCACAGAGCCCCTCGACGCTGCTTCCGGGGCCATGAACGGTGAACTGCCCGGCGCTGAAGAGGATCTCGCCAGTGGATGCATCGAAAACTATGCGACCAACATTCTGAACCACGAGGCCTTGCCCAGGCACCGGAAGGATGTCAAACACTCCCATAACCATAAATGTAATCGTTCCGTCTTCCTCCATAACGAGCTTGTCAATTCCAGAGCCATGACTTGAGGATATAGAAGCCCCCGTCTCTAGGTTTGTGTAGATTGATTGTGAATCCTTCGGGAGTACGCGCTCGATAAGCATCTTAAAATCGCCATTCTGATCGAAATGAACGAAGACTTTTAAGGTTGCCGTGAGCCGAGCTTCGATTGGGAAATCACAGCCGGCGATAGGAAAGGTCGCATCGAGGAATACTGAGGAGAATTCTGGCGGCATTGCCAGGGTGGATGATCTAGGAGTTAGGGCTAGCAAAAGTACAAGAAAAGTTAGCGACGATCTGATCAGCCAGGATTGCAATTGGTTCATGATTAAATCTCCTTATCTACTTCGGATTCGAACTTGTCCCCATCTTACGCAAAAGACTCGCCAAAGGTATGACATTCCTTGCCAAAACCTCGGCTGAAAAGATGACATTTCTTGCCAAAATGACCAATTAGATAAATAAAGTCTTGAATATAGACCCCGAGAAGAGTACAATGAAAATGACTTAATACCCCTACCATGATTTGCGTATGATCGTTCATGGACCTGCCTCTCAGTCCAATCTCCCTTAATTCGTTTACTACGTTTGGCGATTTGCTGAAATACATGCGTCGTCATCAACGCCTCACGCAACTCGAACTCTCGATTGCCGTCGGTTACAGCGAAGCGCAAATCAGCCGCCTTGAGAAGAACCAGCGAACCCCCGACCTCACAGTCCTCAAGGCGCTCTTTATTCCCGCCCTGCATCTTGAAGATGAACCCCAACTGATCGCGCGCTTTATGGAATTAGCCCAAACGGCGCGGCAGTTGGATGCACCCACGCCAGGGATTCCCCCTTATAAAGGATTGTTGTTCTTTGATGAATCAGATTCCGAACTGTTCTTCGGACGCGAAGCGCTCACTGCGCGGCTCGCAGGACATGTCATTGATCTCGCTAAAGATACATCTACCCGCTTTCTGGCGGTGGTCGGCGCCTCCGGTAGCGGCAAAAGTTCCCTGGTGCGTGCGGGACTGGCCGTCGCACTCCAGCGCGCCGGCTGGGAGGCGCGGGTGTTCACGCCCACTGCCAATCCGTTGGGAAGGCTGGAAGCGAATCTCGACCTGGCGCGCACAGGAAACGCAGAGCGAGCCCTCATCCTTGTGGATCAGTTCGAAGAAGTTTTTACATTGTGTCACGATGAAATGCAACGGATCACCTTTATTGAAAAACTCCTCTCCGCTGCTCAAGATGAATCGAAAAAAATGACTGTCGTGATCGCCCTGCGCGCCGATTTTTACTCCTACTGCGCGCAATATCCACTGTTGCGCCAGGCGGTTGCTGCAGAGCAGGTATACATTGGGCAGATGACCCTCGAAGAGCTGAAACGAGCTATCGAAGAACCTTCCAGACGTGGCGGCTGGGAGTTGGAACCCGGTCTCGTGGATGTGTTGTTGAATGATATCGGCGCACAAGGTGCAAGCGAACCTGAACCTGGCGCGCTTCCTCTACTCTCGCATGCCCTGCACGCAACGTGGGAGCGGCGAAGTGGACGAATATTGACGCTCGACGGTTATCATGCTTCTGGCGGCGTGCGTGGGGCGATTGCAGAGACCGCCGAGAGCGTTTTCAACGATCAATTGAATCAGACCCAGCGGGAACTCGCCCGCGATGTCTTTCTGCGTCTCACGAAATTAGGCGAAGGGACAGAGGATACTCGGCGGCGCACCGCATTGAACGAGTTGGTCCGCCAATCTGCCGAAGCGACTGAATTGCGAGCGGTGCTGAACATCCTTACAGAGTCGCGCCTGATCATATTGAACGAGGACAGTGCTGAAGTCGCACACGAAGCGTTGATTCGCGAATGGCATAGGCTTCACGAATGGTTAACGCAAGACCGCGAAGGTTTGCTTTTACATCGTCATCTGACAGAGTCCGCACATGAATGGGAAGCACGTGAGCAGGATCAATCCGAGCTGTATCGCGGCGCACGCCTGGCACAGGCGCGTGAGTGGGCTTTAGCCAATAATGAAAGATTGAATGCATCGGAACAAGCCTTTCTTGCTGCGTCCATTGATCAGGAGCAACACGATACACTGGAACGCGAAGCGCAACGTCAGCGTGAACTCGAAACTGCCCAAAAGTTGGCTGAGACGGAGAAAGCACGCGCTGAGGAGCAGGCCTCTTCAGTGAAACGACTACGTCTACATAGGATATTTCTCACCAGTGCATTAGTATTGGCAATAATTGCCGCTATCTTTGCGGGTATATTTGCCAGCACCTCACGACAACAAGCATTGATCTCAGCTGTTCGCGAACTATCCAGCTCGGCTAATCTAAACCTGGAAATTGATCCTGAACTCAGCATTTTACTTGCATTACAAGCTGTGAACAAGACTTATGGTTTAGATCACACCGTTCTACCGGAAGCAGAAGATGCGCTGCACCGCGCAGTCCAGGCGTCGCGGGTGGAGTTAACCCTGCGCGGTCATGCAGATTTTGTTTCGAGTGCGGTTTTCAGCCCGGATGGTACACGCATCGCCACAGCCAGCGCGGATGGGATGGCAAAGATCTGGGACGCGGCTACTGGCAAAGAATTACTGACTCTGAAAGGCTCTTCGTACGGCGTTGCCTGGTATGCCGTGTTTAGTCCAGATGGAAAATTATTGGCAACTGCAGGCCAGGACAAAATCGCCCGTATCTGGGATGCGAGCACCGGCGGAGAACTGCTTGCCTTATCGGGTCACTCCAGGGATGTTTATCAGATCGTGTTCAGCCCAGATGGAAGTCGTGTGGCCACGATCAGCGATGATGGAACTTCAAAAGTATGGGATGCTCTCACGGGCAGGGAACTGCTCAAAATATCCGCAAGAGACGGTGGTATCCCTCAATGGGTGGCTTTCAGTCCAGATGGCTCACGCATTGCCATCGCCTATCTTGCAACTAGTATTGAAGGATGGGCAAATATTTGGGATGTCGTGACGGGACAAATGCTTCTTACCCTTCCTCATCAAAATGCATACATGAGAAGTGTGTCCTTTGCCCCTGACGGAACACGCATTGTCACGACCGGTGATGATCAAACAGCCAGAATATGGGATGCCGATAACGGCAAAGAATTGATCACGCTCTATGGTCATACGGATAAAGTCACCAACGCGGCTTACAATCCGGATGGCACCCGCATCGCCACAGTTAGCTGGGATAGACAGGTAGTAGTCTGGGACGCCGCTACGGGTCAGGAATTATTTACCCTGCTGGGGCACAGTCGTGACATTTGGAGCGTTGCTTTCAGCCCGGATGGCACCCGCCTTGTCACAGCCAGCAAGGACAGGACTGCGAGAGTGTGGAGCGTTTCTCCCAGCCGGGAGTACCAAACATTGGTAAATGTACCGGTAATATCATCCCCTGTTGAAGCCAAACTGGCTTACAGCCCGGATGGCAACCGACTGGCAGTGGCTTATTCTGACCCAACAACGAAGGTATGGGATCTGGCGAATGGCAAGTTGTTACTCAGTCTCGCCGGACATACCGATGGTGTGAATTTCATTGCGTATAACTTTGATGGAACGCACATTGCGACTGCTGCCAGGGATAGGACTGCCAAGGTGTGGAATGCTGTTTCTGGCGAGGAATTACTGACTCTCTCCGGTCACGATGACTCGGTTCTTGGCGTAGCCTTCAGTCCGGATGATTCCCGCCTGGCTACTGCCAGTTTGGATTCGACCGCGAAAATATGGGATGCTGGGACTGGCAAGACACTACTCACCCTGTATGCGCCAGATAGACTCACAGATGTGGCCTTCAGCCCGGATGGGTCGCGCATCGCTACCTCCGGTTTTGACGGCACAGCCATTGTATGGGATGCAGTTACAGGTAAAAGATTATTCCCCTTAATTGGTCATCCAGATACGGTGCGGCAAATCGTATTCAGTCCAAATGGAGCGCGCCTGGCAACTGCCAGTTTTGATGGCAGCGCCAAATTGTGGGATGCAGCTTCGGGGAAAGAATTGCTCACCTTTTCCGGTCATTCTGGCAGTGTGTTTGGTGTTGCCTTCAGTCCGGATGGCAAAACCATCGCCACCGCCAGTGGGGATAAAACAGCAAAACTCTGGGATGCCCAAACAGGCCAGGAATTGCTCACTCTCCATGCACCAGATGGACTCACCAGCGTGGCCTTCAGCCCGGATGGCTCACAATTGGCGACTGCCAGTCGTGATGGCACCAATCGCATCTATCTGCTCAAGCTCGAAGATTTGGTGACGCTTGCCAAGCAACGTGTAACACGCGCTCTAACGACCGAGGAATGCCAGCAGTATCTGCACATTAAGACGTGTCCCGATGAGCCATAAGGCTTGCTGATGCCAACACCAGGGAAGTTAAGCCTCCTGATTTAAGTCCGGCGATTGCCTTGCGGAAATGCCTTCACTCCGTGGCACTCTGGCGATCGTATTTGGGTTTGTTTTTATGGTTTCAATATTACCTTCGTCGCCGGTCTGTTCTAAGCCGTTTTCAGCCGCCAGCTCGGCCGCCACCAGTTCGGCCTGCTCAGCCTGGCTCTGGTGGCGGCGGTCATGGCAGCTTTCAACCCCCTGCTGCTCTGGGGCTCGGGTCTTCAGCGCTCCCTCTTCGCCACGCTAGAAAGCTGGATGCTTAGCTATCCTTCCGGAAAACCGGACAGATTTAGGGTAAAATCGAATGTTGCAGGGAGTAATGAGAGGCAATCCGTCTCCCAACCCAAAAAGGAAGCCTCCATGCCCACGAATCCAGTCGAACCGCCCCCACCCGTTTCTCCGTCCCCCCATCCAGGGATGGGCACCATCCTTATTCCAGGAGGCGTCGCCTTTCGCGTTTGGGCTCCTTTTGCCTCGCAGGTCTTCGCCGCGGGAGATTTCAACCAATGGAGCCCCACGGCCAATCCCTTTACCGGTGAAGGCAATGGCTACTGGTATGTGGAAGTTCCAGGGGCGAAAATCGGCGATGAATATCAGTTCGTGATCCACACCGGGGCCCAGCAGCAGCTCTGGCGCAAGAACCCTTACGCCGGCGAGGTGGTCAACTCGTCCGGCAACGCCATCATCCATGATCCGGACTTCGACTGGACGGGTGACAAATTCCAGATGCCAGCCTGGAATGAATTGGTGATTTACGAATTGCATGTGGGCACCTTCAACGACGCACCCGGACTTGGCCCCGGCATGTTCGATGCAATAATACCGAAGCTGCCCTACCTGCGCGATCTGGGGATCAACGCCATCGAGATCATGCCAGTCGCCGAATTTTCGATGGATTTCTCCTGGGGTTACAATCCAGCGCAGCCTTTCTCGGTGGAATCAGCGCTGGGTGGGCCGCAGGGTCTGTCAAAATTGGTTAAGGCCTCTCACGCGCAGGGCATAGCGGTGATTCTGGATGTGGTTTATAACCACTTTGGCCCCGGCGATCTCGACCTGTGGCGCTTCGACGGGTGGAGCGATCCCGACCACGATGGAGGGATCTACTTCTACGATAATACCCGCGCCCGCACACCATGGGGCCCCCGTCCTGATTACGGCCGGCCTGAAGTACGGCAGTACCTGCGCGACAACGCCCTCTTCTGGCTGCACACATACCGGCTGGACGGCTTGCGCTTCGATTCCGTGGTCAACATCCGCAACTGGAAAGGCAATAACAATGATCCCGTCCACGACCTCCCCGATGGCTGGAACCTTCTGCGATGGATCAACGATGAAATCCGCGCCAGCCAGCCGTGGAAAATCACTATCGCTGAAGATTTGCAAAACAACGAATGGATCACTCGGGATACAGGCGCTGGAGGGGCTGGCTTCCGTTCACAA
>DATDRM010000004.1:0-7442 GCA_035291705.1 Anaerolineales bacterium | reverse complement strand
TCAACCCGCTAGCTGTCTTTGCCCCGCAGGTGCGCACCAGCGCGGATGGAAAAGCGCGGGTAGCAGTGAAACTGCCCGACAACCTGACGCGTTACCGCGTGATGGTTGTAGCTGTGGATGAGGGTCGCCAGTTCGGGATGGGGGAGACGAACCTGGTCGCCCGGCTGCCGTTGATGGTGCGGCCTTCTTCTCCCCGCTTCTTGAACTTCGGCGACCGCTTCGAGCTGCCGGTGGTGCTGCAGAACCAGACGGACGAATCCCTGCTGGTCGAGGTTGTCGTCCAGGTCGGCAACCTCGAGCTGACCGGCAACGCCGGTCTGCGCGTGGCTGTACCACCCCGTGATCGGGTGGAAGTGCGCTTCCCGGCAACCACTCAAATGGCGGGCACGGCCCGGCTGCAGATCGCCGCAGTGGCGGGGGATTACGCCGACGCGGCAACCGTGGAGCTGCCGGTTTACACACCGGCGACGAGCGAGGCCTTCGCCACCTACGGCGTGGTCGACGAGGGGGCTGTAGCCCAGCCCGTGGCTGCGCCCGATGGCGTCTTCCCACAATACGGTGGCCTGGAGATCAATACCTCCTCCACGGCGCTGCAGGCGCTCACCGATGCGGTGCTTTACCTGGTTGCATACCCCTTTGAATGTACGGAGCAGCTGGCTTCGCGCATCCTGGCCGTGGCGGCTTTACGCGACGTGCTGACCGCCTTCGAGGCCGAGGGGTTGCCTTCACCGGCGGAGATGGAGGCGGCTGTCCAGCGGGATATCGAACGGCTGAAGGGGCTGCAAAACAGCGATGGCGGTTTCCCCTATTGGCGGCGCGGCCAGGACTCGATCCCGTTTAATACGATCCATGTCGCCCAAGCGCTGCAGCGAGCTGAGCTCAAGGGTTTTGCGGTTCCGGCTGAGATGCAGCAGAGCCTGCGCGAGCACCTGCGCCAAATCGAAAGCTACTATCCAACGTGGTACGACGAAAGCACCCGCCAGACGCTATCCGCTTATGCACTTTATGTGCGCAAGCTGATGGGCGACCGCGACCCAGACAAAGCCCTGCGCCTGATCGAAAAAGCCGGCCTGAAGGGACTCAGCCTGGAGGCGGTGGGCTGGCTGTGGCCGGTGCTGCAAGATTACTCCGCGGCCCGCGACGAGCTGGAGGCTATTCGCCGCCATGTGAACAACAAGGTCGTGGAAACGGCTGGGGCGGCCAACTTCACCACTTATTACGACGACCAGACCTACTTGCTGCTCAGCTCAGACCGGCGCACGGATGCCATCCTGCTGGATGCCCTGATCGGCGACGATCCACAATCCGACCTGATCCCCAAGGTGGTCAATGGGCTGCTGGCGCACCGCACCAAGGGGCGTTGGTCAAACACCCAGGAGAACGTCTTCGTTTTGCTGGCCCTGGACCGCTACTTCAACACCTTCGAGTCACAGACGCCAGACTTCGTCGCCCGCATCTGGCTGGGAGAGACATACGCCGGCGACCACGAATTCCGCGGTCGCACCACCGAGCGGCATGAGACCGTGATCCCCATGATTTACCTGGTGGACGAAACCCTGGGCGGGGGTGGGAGGCGCGACCTGATCTTGAGCAAGGAAGGCCCTGGGCGGCTGTACTACCGGTTGGGGCTGCGCTACGCGCCGGCAGACCTTGACCTGGACCCGGTGGACATGGGCTTTATCGTCCAGCGCAGTTACGAAGCGATCGATGACCCCGAGGATGTGACTCGAGATGAGAACGGCGTCTGGCATATCAAAGCCGGGGCGCGGGTGCGGGTGTGCCTGACGATGGTGGCAGACAACCGCCGCTATCACGTGGCGCTGGTCGACCCGCTGCCAGCTGGGCTGGAGATCGTCAACCCTGGCTTAGAAGTCTCCGGAAGCATTCCTCAGGACCCGAACAGCCCGGACTATCGCTACGGCTGGTGGTGGTGGGGGAGCTGGTATGAGCACCAGAACCTGCGCGACGAACGAGCCGAGGCCTTTACCTCCCTGCTGTGGGATGGGGTCTATCAATATACCTATATTGCCCGGGCAACCACGCCGGGCACCTTCGTTGCACCACCCGCCAAAGCCGAGGAGATGTACGCGCCAGAAGTGTTCGGTCGCAGCAGCAGCGATGTGGTCATTGTGGAATAGTAGAACATCAAGGAAGAGAGATATCCACAAACGCTGTCATCTCCCAGCGCACGGGAATCCCCCCGGGGTCGAAGTCCAGGGTGACGGTGTAGGTGATGTCGCCGCGGCGGTCTGCGCCCTGCAGGTCGATCTCGCGGATCACGCCAGTTAACCTTTCGCCGGGGAAGGCATCCAGGGTGACCTCGGCGGCCATGCCGGGCGAGAGCAGGGCAACGTCGCTCTCAGCCAGGTCAATGGTCTGCACCTGCCAGGTAGACAGGTCGGCCAGGGTGGCGACAGGCATACCGGGGGAGACAAACTCACCGACCTTCAAATCAGAAGACACCAACTTGCCAGTGAAGGGGGCGCGCAACTCCAGGTCCTGCAGGGCATGGCGCGCGGCGGCGACCTGGGCTGCGGCGTTCGCCCGGCGCGCCTTCGCCAGCTCGACCTCGTCAGGGTCGGGGCCATCCTTCAAGTCCTCATAGGCGCGCTGGGCATCGCCCAGGCGGGCCTGTGCTAGGGCCAAGTCGGCCTGGGCCTGTTCCAGGTCGATCGCATTGGTCGCCCCTAACAGGTTGTTGAGCAGGCGCACGGCGTCATCGTACTCTTTCTGAGCCTGGGACAGCTTGCTCTGCAGCAGGGCGCGGGTCAGGTTGTCTTCTGCCTTACCGGCGAAAGGCTCGAAGGCCTCGCGGGCGCGTTCAAGCTGCTCCTCCGCCAGGACTTTGTTAGCCCGGGCCTGGTCGACGTCGACCTGGGGGGAAGCGCTGTTCAAGTTGTTCAGGTGACGTTCAGCATCGCGCACAGCATCCCGGGCGTCAGCCATAGACTGCAATGCCTGGGCGGCGCGCAGCCCGGCATCCTCGTATAACGCGTCGAGGGCTTGTTGGGCGGATAGCTGCTCAAGTTCGGCGGCAGCCAGGCCGGCCGCCAGGCGGGAGTGACCGTCCAGACGGGCAATGGCTTCCTCGGAGGCGACGGTTTCCCCTTTAAGAACCAATACTTCTTCAACCAACCCGCCGGTATTAAAGCTCAGGTGAGCGAATTGGACCGGCACCACCCTACCTTCGGCCGAGACCAGACCAGGAGGGCTTTCACCTGTGTCCGTCTCCGGCTCAGGGGTGGGCTGGAGAGGCTGCGGAGCCAGGTAAGTCAGATAGCCCCAGTAACCGATAACGACCAGAATTAAAACGACGGGGATGCCGACGATGATTCGTCTTTTGCTCATATCTGTCTCTTTTTAAGTCGAGTAGTCTCATAGTCTGATAGTCGGATAGTCAAGATCGACAATTTTGCATGGCCCATGAAGTGCGAGCAGCTTATTTAGTCAGATAGTCAACCGATGCTGTATATCGACCGATGTTGTGTATCGACCGATGCTGTGCATCGGCGTAGTCACATGGTCAGGAGAACTTATTCATGTTTAATGGCTTCAATTATATTGACCGCCGCGGCGCGCCGCGCCGGATACAATGCGGCCAGCTGGGAGATGCCCAGGGCGATCAGTACGCCCAACAGGTAAGGGCCTGGGGTGAAAATAAACTGGAGATCGTAGCCATTCAACTCATTCATGGCGTAGATCATGATCTTCGCCACCACGTATCCGAACCCCAGGCCATAGACACCGCCGATCAGGCCCATGGCCAGCGATTCAGCCAGCACCATCTGGGTGGTCTGGCGGCGGGTCATCCCGAGGGAACGCAGGCCGCCGATCTCGCGCTGGCGCTCCACCACATTCATCACCAGTGTGTTAATCACGCCCAAAGCACCGATGATCACCCCGATCAAATTCAGCACATCGAACAGGCGGAAAGAACTGCCCAACAAATTCAGGATGTTGGTCTTGAAAACCTCGCTGGTCTGGACGCTGATATGGCGGCGAGCGGCGTAGCGGGTTTCGATCTCTTGTGCCACGCTCGAAACGGCATACCCCGGCGCGATCTTCACCGTGAAGCGGTCGACGCCGCCTTCGCCGAACCAGCGCTGTAAGTCAGCATAGGTGCTGTAGACGATGTAGCCTTGCCCGGTAAAATCGATCATCACACCCGCCACGGTGAAAGCATGCTCGCCGCGGCGGGTGAGCAGGGAAATCCTATCACCCTGGCTCAAGCCATAACGATCGGCCACCACGGTGGAAACGAACAGGGCGTCCCCGCGCGCCAGGCGCGCCCAGTTCTGCTCCGGATCCCCACTGCCAGCCGCGAACTCGATCGCCCCCACCTGGCGGAAGGTCCAAGGATCGATGGCCGCGAAGAACAAGCTATCGCCTTCACCCTCACCGGCAGGGGACATCCCTGGGGTGAGGCGCACGGTCAGATAACGCACCGGAGTCACCACGGCTACGCCGGGGATATTCTCCAGCTGGCGGGCGAAGGAGGCGCGCATGGTCATCGGCGAACGCACGTACAGGTCGCCGCCCAGGGCAGTATCTACCCAGGTGACCATGTCCTGCTCGAATGAATAGGCTAGAGAACCGACACCGATGATCATGGTCAGCGCCACCATTAAGGAGGCGACTGTGAGGGTGGTGCGCCCAACCGAACGGCGGATATTGGCGGAACCCAGCTGCCCCTCGTCACCATAGAGCGCCCCAGCCAGCGGGCGGGTCAGACGTTCCAGGCCGATCACTGCCAGGGAAACCGTCAAGGTAGCGCCAAAGAGGATCACTAATACAGAGGCACTGCCGGCCTGGAAATTGATCTCTGGCCGCCATTCCAGGCGATACAAGGCCGCCCAGCCCACGAAGAGCAGCGCCAGGCCGCTAACCCAGATCGTGGGCCGCACGGCCTGCACGCTCCGACCGCGGGCGCGCAAGGCTTCTAAGGGAGAGATGCGCGCCGCCTGAACAGCTGGCAGAAGGGCTGCACTGAGTGTTACCCCTATCCCTACGACGACGCTCTGGACTAATCCCTGCCAGGGGACGCTCAGCACGCTCTCAGAACTGGTCACGACAGCGCCCATCAAGGTGGTGAGACTGCGCGCCAGGAGAAGCCCGGTCCCAAGACCGAGGATAGAGCCGACTACAGACAGCATACCAGCCTCGGCCAGGACCATGCCCAAGACATGCCAGCGGTTCATCCCGATGGCGCGCAGCATGCCGATCTCACGCGTCCGCTCCACCACGGTCATCGAAAATGTGTTGTAGATCAGGAAAGCGCCGACAAAAATGGCGATCATGGAGAAGAAAGCCAGGCCTTGCTGGTAAGTGGCCAGCATTTGCGTCACCAGCTGGCCGCGCGCAGCCGGGTAGATCACCTGGCCGCGCCGGCCGATCCGCCCGGCCAGGCTTTCTTTGAGCAATTCGATCTGGCGGGTGTCCCCACTGATGGCAGGGTCGATGCGCAAGGCGATCTCGTCCAGTTCGCCACCGCGCCCGTACAGGTCCTGGATGACGCTCAGGGGAGCGAAGGCCACGACCCCGTCGTTGAGCAAGCCCACGCCCTCTTCGGCCAACAAGCCGACAATTTCCAGGCGCGCCTGGCTGTCCGGGGTTAAGACCACCAGGTCATTCCCAATCTGCAAACTCCTCTCCTGGGCAAATTTCCTGGAGAGCAAGACTTCATAAGCCTCGGGGTCGGGCGTGCGCCCCATGGAAAGCTGATAAACGCGCACTTCGGGATCGAGCACGGGGTCTACGCCGTACAGGTCGAGCACATTCCCGGAGGCAAGGCCGTTGATCGTGAAGGCGATCTGCCAGGATTCGGCCTCACTGGCCAGCAATGTCTGCACTTTCACCGAAGGCGTGGCGACCTCCACCCCCTCGGCGCGCTCGACTTGCGCGAGCAGGGCTTCTTCAAGGACATCGCTCCCCTGGTTGACCGGGACGATGAGCAAATTCGCCTGCCCGGCAGCGCGATCGAACACCCGGCGGATGGAATCCAGGGTGGACTGGTTGGTGACCTGCACCGCCAGGACGACCGCCACGCCCAGGACGATGCCTACCACGGTCAGCAGCGTGCGCCCCAGGCGGGTGCGCATATTACGCAGGGCGAGGAAGAAAGGCGCCAGAAATGGCAGCGAGGTAAGCATAGGTGTGGGGTGGGCACTGCGTAATTCGTGATGCGTGAAGCGTGAATTCACGCTTCACGTTTTACGTTATAGCTCCAGGGTTGCCATCACTTCTACGATTTTGTTGACCGATACGCCTTCGCCGTTGTTCTCCAGGCGATGGACGATCTGGCCGTCCTGGAGGAACACGACCCGGTCGGCGTAAGAAGCGGCGCGCGGGTCATGCGTGACCATGACGATCGTCGCGCCCAGGTCGCGGCAGGCGCGCCGCAGCAGCTCCAGGATAGCCGCGCCCGAGCGCGAGTCCAGGTTACCGGTAGGCTCGTCGGCCAGGACGATCTCCGGGTCGTTGACGAAGGCGCGGGCGATGGCCACCCGCTGCTGCTGGCCCCCGGAAAGCTGGTCAGGACGGTGATCGGCGCGGTCGCTCAGGTTGACCAGAGTCAGCAGGTTGGCGAGATGCTGGCGGTGGCGCCCAAGCGGTTGGCCATCGATCAAAAGTGGCAAAGCGACGTTCTCAGCGGTGGTCAGGGTAGGCAGCAGATTATAGAACTGGAAGATCAACCCTACCTTGCGCCGGCGGAAGCGGGTGATCTCGTCGTCACCGAGCTGGGAGAGCGGCTGCCCGGCCAGGATCACTTCCCCCGAGGTGGGCTTGTCCAGGCCTCCCAGCAGGTGGAGCAGCGTGGATTTACCAGACCCGGAGGGGCCCATGATGGCGATGAACTCGCCGCGCTGGACGCTGAAGTCGATGCCATCCAGAGCGGTGACGATTACCGTTCCCATCTGGTATTGTTTTGTGAGTTTTTGGGTCTCCAGGACGATCATCTCTATCACCACGTCAGACGATGCGTACGATCGATCCGCGGGCAGTCTTCTCCACCTCGATCCGCGTTGGAAAAGCGTCTCTGAGTTCATCGATGTGGGTGATGACAAGAATCTTAGCGAAATCCTGGCGCACCAGATTGATCGCCTCGATCAGGCGCTGGCGTCCCTGAGTATCCTGGCTGCCGAAGCCCTCGTCGATTACCAGGGTCTGCAAGCGGGCGCCGGCGCGTTGTGCGAGCACCTCAGAGAGGGCCAGACGGATAGCAAAATTGACTCGGAAAGCCTCACCCCCGCTGAACATTTCGTAGTCACGCTTCCCGGCGCTATCGCGAATCTGGATATCCAGCGTTTCCTTTAAATCTCCTCGGTGCTTGTCCTTGTAAGCCGCCTGGGTGACAAAGTTCACCGACATGGTGCCCATACTCAGGCGGTCGAGAACCTCATTAGCCCTGGTTTCGATTTGGGGGAGGGCCTGTTCGATCAGCA
>DATDRM010000003.1:0-3492 GCA_035291705.1 Anaerolineales bacterium | reverse complement strand
CTGTGGATGGGGATCAGCCCCAGCAAACGGGTGTTTGGCCATAGATATTGAGCAAACCGGCGCAGCTCACGAGTGATGGCGTTGTCCCAATGGGATGCAATTCTAACCAGGTCGTGTGTTCGGAATGATTCATTATCTTTAATGGATAACATGGCAGTTCGATAGTCAACACTTTGCATGGTTTTGTTTTCCTTCTACCGGATGAATTTCGCAATTAGTGTATCCCCCAAGGGCAGCTTAAGTCCTTATAGAAGCCTGCAAGTATGCCTAAGAAATCATTAAGTTACAGGGTAAGATCTTTACTGGCAGCATTCTGCCTGACCGCACCTGCAATCCTTGTTCTTCAAATAACGATACCGCGCAGGAAAATAAAAGCGATGAATATGCCGATGCTCAAAATCGCTACAATGAGAAGGATGATTATGAACCAGGCGCTGCTATCCATGTAACCTGCTCGATTTTCTTGTTTCTGCCTGAGAAATACAAACACACCCATTGATGTCACCATCACGAAGAGGGCGAAAAGTAGGAATAATGACCAATAGGTGCCAGGCATGAAAAAAACATTGTTGCCAGGATAATCAAGCATTACCGTTATCCTAGCGGTAATCCTCCCTTAAGTCTCTATGAAATGCTTATCAAGACCTTATGGAGAGATTAAATATCCATCCGCAAAGTGCTCCGGTTTTCAACGAGAATCTAAATGTCTTCTTTAGAAATGATTTACCGCCATGAATTGCTCACAGCGGCATCAGAAGGCCACAGCGGGTATCGGGTTGGATTGGCGTTTTTAGGTTACGGGGGGGAGGTTGGGGTTGTATGGGGCAGCCAGATGGTAAACTGGCTTCCCAGGCCTGGTTGGCTTTGGACTTCCAGCCGGCCTTCGTGGGCATCGACCAGATCACGGGCAATGCTCAAACCCAGGCCCATACCCTGGGCAATGCGCCTCTCATGAGGAGAGCGGTAGAAGGGGGTAAAAATCTTATCCAGTTCTTCGCTGGAAATTCCTGGCCCTGTGTCGCTAACTGTGATCCAGATTTTGCCTTCTGTGATCCCGGCTGCCACTGAAACTGTCCCGCCCGCAGGTGTGTACTTGATGGCGTTACTGAGCAGGTTGCCCACAACCTGGGCCAGGCGCAGCGGATCCACATCCACGCTTGGCAGGCTGGAAGGGAGCGAGATCTCCCAATGCAAACGCTTTTCGTGGGCCGCCGCCTCCCAGGGGCGCAAGACGCCAAGCAGCCATTCAGCCAGGGCCACAGGCTGGCGCTCCAATTCCAGGGTTCCCAACACCAGATCGTGCAGGTGCGCCAGCTCATCTAACAAGCGTTGCAGGCGGCTGGTCTCATCGTTCATCCCAGCCAGCATCTCTTCTAACACTTGGTGGTCTGGTTGCGGGGTGAGCAACAAAGCCTGCACGGCAGCATGCAAAGCCCCCAATGGACGTCCAATCTCGTGCACCAGGTTTGCCAGCAATCGCCGGCGAGCCTCTTCCAGGCTGTGAAGACGTTCGATAAGATGGTTAACCGAACGCTGCAACAGCCTGACTTCCTGCGGTCCCTGTTCGGTTAGGGCTGCTTTGCGGGAGCCGCGCGCCAGATCGTAAACCGCGTCGATCACTTTTTGGAGCGGCGAGTTGATATTTAATGCCAGGGTAGAGCCCAGCAGCACGCCCGCCAGCAAGCTGACAATCAGGATCGCTGTGATTAAATACCGTAACTGCAAGAAATCCTCATAGACTGTGGCAAAGCGATAAGACAAGCGCACAATACCGACAAGCTGGTTTTCCGTTGCAATTACAGGGGCATAAACATCCACGATCTCGCCTCGCAAGCGCTGGCTGAAATTGGTACGCGAGTTAACTTCGCCAAGCCGGGCATCTGTGAAATCGGGGATTTCGAGCAATTGTCCCAGGCGGTCGGCATCGGAGGGATCACTGGAAGCTAACAGGCGACCATCTGGAGCTAACCACATCACGCGTGCAGCCAGGTACGGCCTTGCCTGGGTCAGTATATCCTGGGCGAAAGCAGGGTCTTCCCAAATCTCCGGCTGTTTGCTGGCAATCTCTGCCAAAAGGCCTGCCTCCCCTGCCAACTCTTTGGATAGGCTGGGTAATAAGACCTGGGTCTCCAAGGCATATATGATCGCCACACCCATTAAAGGGATAATGATCAGGAGCGGGAGAACATGGCTGAGTATCAGGCGATTCCGCAGGGTCCGGAGCATCAAGCTTCCTTAGGATTCAATTTATAGCCCACACCATGCACAGAAAGTATCCGTTGGGGGTGGCTTGGATCCATCTCGATCTTTTCCCGCAGCCAGCGGATGTGAACGTAAACCACTTGTGGTTGCCCGATGAACTCCGCTCCCCACACGCGATCCAATAATTCATCTACGGAGATGACACGATTAGGTTCCAGGGCAAATGTGTGCAAGAGATCAAATTCGCGGGGAGTGAGTTCAACCGGCCTGCCACCCACAGTTGCTGTATGGGCATAAGGATCGATTTGTATATCGCCTACGGTCACGAGGGCTATTTGCTCAGGTACAGCCGGTGGGGCGCCTATCCTGCGGAGAACAGCTTTGACATGCGCCAGAAGTACGTCGGCCTCAAAGGGTTTCGTGATGTAATCGTCAGCGCCAAGTTCCAGCCCCAGGATCTGATCCAGGTTGCGCCGGCGGGCGGTAAGAAAAATCACCGGGACACCTAACTGATCCTTGAAGTGGCGCAGCGCGTCTAGGCCATCCATCCCAGGCAAGCCGATATCTAACAGAACCAGATCAGGGCGATCGCGCCGGGCCGATGCCAGGGCGTCTTCGGCGTTGGCGGCAGTGCTGGAGCGGTAACCAGCCTGCTCAAGGATAAGAGCCAGGCTGCGCCGCATCAACGCGTCGTCGTCTACCAGCAAGATATATTTGGACATGGAACCCACCCTTTCCCAACTCAGATTATCAGGAAAAACCATCATGTGGATACTGACGAAAGTATACACGGGATAAAAATCTTTGCCAAGTGCCCTGACGGTTGGTCATTTCGACTCTTCCTGCAATCTTCGCATTGAACCGTGTTTTATCAGGATAAGATTTCGATAATATCGCCTTTATGCTTTGATAAAGATTTGCTCCAGCTTGAGTGATAGGATAGTTACAGAGCCAAGAAGGTCACCCTTATGCTTTTATAAAGACTTGGTCAGATCTGGAATGGTAGGATGCTTCCAGAGAAAGTCAAACGCCTGCTATGCAGGCCGCTACATAACAGAGAGGTAAAGAAACGAAAGGAGTTTACTATGTTAACCACCAAAATGTTTACGACCCGGATTGATCTCCCCTTGGAGACGCGAGAGAAGATGATTGCGCTACTCAATCAACAACTCGCGGATACTTTTGACCTCTACGGTCAAACCAAACAAGCCCATTGGAACGTCAAGGGCGCTCAATTCTATCAACTTCACGAACTTTTTGACAAACTGGCGGACACATTGGAAGACTTTG
>DATDRM010000002.1:0-3919 GCA_035291705.1 Anaerolineales bacterium | reverse complement strand
AACATATGTTCTCACCAGTCCCGATTGTACCGCAAAAGGCAGCGCCCGTCAATTATGGGTATAATATACCCAGTAAAAAGGAGAAAAAACTATGTCCGATAAACTGAAATGGCTGCTTGGCTTGTTGCTTGCCTTCAGCATCGTGGCTGTGGCGCAGGCCGCCCTGCAGGAGATTTACTATCTGCCGATCGTCTACCGGCAGAACACGCCCACTCCCAGCCCGACCACCACCGTGACACCCACCGTTACCAGAACCCCCACGGCGACCACCGTGCCCACGCGCACCCCCACCCCCGTCCCGCTGCCCGACATACGCATCTACGATTATGAACCGGATCCCATCGAGCCTCTGGAAGAATGGGTCGAGTTCAAAAACCATGACAACGAAACGATCGACATGACCGACTGGAGGATACGCGATGAGGGCACGCATAGATACTATTTCCCCAACAACTTTAAATTGAGCGCCGGCGCCAGGGTCAAGGTATGGACCGGCTCCGGGACCAACGACGCCAGCAACCTGTATTGGGGGCTCTCGGAGGAGGTGTGGAACGACTTTGGAGACTGCATTTACCTGCACATGCTCGACGAACATAACGATTATGTTCTGGTCGACAGTTTGTGCTACGGTCTCAGTTCCTTTTACCTCCCATAGCCCCGCTGTTTGTCCAGCAGTTGAACTGCTGGACAAACAGGAAATTCGTGTTCCTTCGTGACCTTCGTGGATCAAAAAGGAGCGTGCAGTATGTCGAAACAGTTGAAATGGGCCTTCGGCATCGTGTTGGCTCTGGCCGTGGTGATGGTTGCGCAGGCTGCCTTGCAGGAGTTCATCTATATGCCGCTGGTCTACCGGCAGAGCACCCCGACCTCGTCGGCTACCATCACGCTGACGCCCACCATCACGCCCACCGGCCCTACCCCCACCCGAACTCCCACCATCACCCCGACCCCTGTCCCGCGCATCTACATCAAGGAGATCCACTATAAGCCCGACCCGGGAGAAGGCCCGCTGGATGAATACGTGGCCATCCGTAACGACACCAATGCAAGCGTGGACATGACCGACTGGACTCTTAAGGATGAGCCGCGCCAGGGCGAGCGTAATATCTTCGTCTTCCCCCAGTTCACCCTGCGCGCTTATTCAACTGTCAAGGTGATTACTAAATTCGGTGACAATGACGCCTCGAACCTGTACTGGGACCGGAGCACCGAGGTTTGGGAGGATGCCTCGGACGACTGCGCCTATGTGCACGAAGACGAACCCGAGGGCAATCCGGATCTGGTCGATGCCTTGTGCTACGAAGTTGTCACCGGCCTCTATTACGAACCTACACTGCCTTGATGTCCTTCATCTTCCCGAAAGCTGCCTGTAGGAAAGATAAGCGATCAGGTACAAGTTCCCCGCCTGGTTCTTTCATCCCCAGCAGGCAAGCTTTCGGGAAGATAACGACTAACAGACCAT
Source organism: Anaerolineales bacterium (assembly GCA_035291705.1). Taxonomy (GTDB): domain Bacteria; phylum Chloroflexota; class Anaerolineae; order Anaerolineales; family UBA4823; genus DATDRM01. Next base: position 2,457 of record DATDRM010000002.1, on the reverse strand, counting down.
GCCGCGCTATTTCACCCTTGACGAAGCCACCGCAACGCTGGCTGTGATCCGCCCCCTACTGGCCGAGATCCAGGAGATCCGCCAGGCGATCCTTGAGAAGCAACCCGAGGTCTGGCCAGTGTTAGCCAAAGCGGCCGGGAACGGCGGAAGCCAGGCCGCCAATCAGGTAGAGACTGAATTCCACCGCCTCAACCAGCTTGTCCACCGCCTGCAAGCCACCGGCGCAGTGCTCAAGGATATCGATCTTGGCTTGATCGACTTTCCTGGGCTGCGCGACGGGCGGGAAATCTACCTGTGCTGGAAGTTTGACGAAGATCGCATCCGCTACTGGCACGACCTCGACTCTGGCTTCGCCGGACGCCAACCCCTGTAATCACCCTTGTTCGTCCAACAGCTGAGCGCCAGTTGGTCCAGCTATTAAGCAGTTCGTCCAGCCATTGAGCGGCTGTTCGTCCAGGCCACGGTTTAGGTTAGGTTGCTGAGATCGCCATTGCACAGTCCCGCCTGGATTACCTGCGGTCTTTACCGCTCCCCGAGCAACACTCCCATGCGCTGCATGTCGCGCAGTAGGCGTTCCGGTTCGACGATCTGCGCCTGGAACCACAGACCTGGCTGCCGGATGGAGCCATCCAGCCATTGCAGCAGGCAGGCTACTACCGGGATGGCGGTGAACATATAGCCATCTGCATGGTAGAGGGTGAGATCCTCTCCACCGGCCTGGCCCTCCCTGATCCCCTGGGCTTCCACCTTCAAGAGTGTGCCATAGGGAGGCCTGGAGAATCGTCTCAGGCTCCAATACATCAGTTGCGTCATAGGTCGCAGCGCCAGCTTGGGTGAGAATCGCAGCGCTATCAACGCCAGCGGAGTCACGAACCAGTCGACAAACCAGTTGAAACCGCCGACAAAAAAGCCGGTCTCCTGCAAGCCAGGGATCATCTCCGGCAGCGCCCGCATCTCCTCCAGGAACATGGGCATGCAGTACTGGCGGCCGAATTGGCGACCAAAGTCCATATATAGCGGGATCAGCATCCTCACCAGCGGGATTTTCCGCCAGGCGCCGTCCTGGTAGATCAGCATCTGGAAATCGAGGAACTCACGCAGCAATTCCTCGATGGTAGCGATCCCCAGGTCTAAACCTGACCAGTCGATCTTGATCACGCTCCCCACCCGGGCTTTTTCCAGGCGGTCGAAACGGGTGGCGATATAGCGCACCAGGGCTGCTGGAAGCCCCGGGTGAAAACCGCCGTCAGTAATGAAACAGCAGCCAGCAGATTCGATTTTTGGGGACAACGATTGTAAAACGCGCAGCTTAGCGGTCGAATATTGGAGATCGAGGTAATCGACGCCCTTCTCGATCGCTGCTTTGGCGACGGTCTCCACGCGGTCCGCTGTGCTGGAAGCCACGATGACCAGATCGATCCCTTCCAGAACCTGTCCCAGATTGGCGAAATCCGCTGCGTCGGCGCAGGCAGCCGAAACTCTCCGGCCAGGGTATTGAGCGTTCAGCTCAGCCGCAGTCGCTTCCGCCCGGGACAGGTTACGCCCAGCCAGGATTAGGCTGGCGTTCGTCTCCTGTAAAAGCAGCCCGGCGATCAGGCGGCCTGTGCTGCCGTAGCCGCCCAGGATTAGAAAATTGACGATATCCATTGGCACAAACCCTCCTGGTTGAATCGAGAACTGAAGGTCGAGAATCGTGATTTGGAGGAGATCCCTTTGCCAGGCCTTTCGATGAAAAATTGAAAGAGCCTGGTTTAGATTGGTATCTATTCAGGAACAATCTTCAATAAAGTCGGCATCACAAAAAGTGTAACGGATCTGTAACTCATGCGTTATTAATTGTAGCCCACGAAAGCGGGGGTTGGCCGGTAGACATTGCAGTTTCAATATTTGACAGGGGGTCAGTGGGGTGTGAGGTGTCATATATTCACCTCATAATTGGTGGGGGGTGCTCGTTTTCGAGCGCTTTCTTCGTGGAGAAGGCGCTCGAAAACTGTTCAAGCAAGAATTATTGTTGTTTCTGCCACCATTCTTTCCAGGTGGCGGGGTCTTCGCCAAGATCCTGCCCGGTGATTTCTTTCAGCGTATCCTGAGCTTCTCGTTTTTGCCAATCTATCACGCCCTCATCCTCAAGAACCTGGATCAGGCCAGGGACAGCTTCCATCGCCCCGGGGCCGAGATCGCGCAAGGCGATGATAGCGTAGAAGCGTTTTTCCTCGTTCTTTAAAGCGGCTATTAAGAACGGCACCGCGGCGGTTTCCTTGCGCTGCCCGAGCACAGTGGCGGCGTAAAGGAACACATCCACGTCCTGATCCTGAAGCGCTTTAAGCAAGCCCTCGACAGCTTCGGGAGGTTCTGGCTGGTGGTCGTTCAATAAGCTGACTGCCTGCTTGCGAATCGCCGGATCTTCATCTTCGATAGCTTTCAGTAGCAACGCATGATCCCATATTTTGGCCAGCG
>DATDRM010000001.1:0-4790 GCA_035291705.1 Anaerolineales bacterium | reverse complement strand
ACTGGCTGGCCTGTCAAGATGGCTTCGGCCACCAGGCCAGTTTCCACTACCTGAGAGATCAGGGCGACTCGAGTGGTTTTCCCTCCTAATGTCTTCTTTACAACTGTTCTACCTTCAATCTGATCAAGCCAGAATAAAATACTCGCCTCAGCGTTTAAGATCTGGCAGAGCTGCGTCAGCAACCAGGCCTGGGTTTTTAACGAGGTGAGATCAGATCTGACCAGCTTCCCTAAAAATGACAAGGCAGCCATCGATAAGTCGTTTCCGCTCATCCCAGATGGAGCATTAACGCTCGATTGAAGTTCTTCTCCAGGCAAGTCTGCGAGCTGCATAGATTTCATTGTTTCAAGAGGAGGTCATTCCTGCCTCTTGGCTTCACTGACGGTATAACCGTACCCAGGCACTGTATGGATGAAATCAGGTAAGCTGGGATCCGATTCCACCCGTTCACGCAAGTTCTTGATGTGAACTCGCACAAGGTCTGGGCTACCCGTATCGATCGGATAGTCCCAAACCTCATCCAACAGCCGTGCTGGAGAGTAGATCTGGTCAGGATGGCTCATCAAGTGATACAGCAGATCGTACTGCACAGGTGTCAGCCGTACTTTCCCGCGTCGCGGGGTGTGCAATTCGTAGGAATGGGTATCCAAGACATAATCCCCGACAACCAGGCAATGGTTGGTGCCAGGCGCTTTGGTTTTGGATCGGATCTGCTGCAAGGCCTGGCGGGCGCTGGGGGTCAATTCCATTTCATCAAACGGGCGGACTGGACTGTCAGAGGCCAGTGCGGCGCCCTGTAATTTCACCCGGCGCAGGATGGCGCGCACCCGCAGGACGAGTTCATCCACGTTAAAAGGCTTGGTCAGGTAATCATCCGCCCCCGCCTGGAAGCCGGCGATTTTGTCTTCATCCTTGATTTTCGCAGTGAGGAATAAGACCGGCACCTCAGAGAGCTGGGGATCGGCGCGCAGCTCACGGCATACCGCATATCCATCCATGCCAGGCATAATGATGTCGAGGATAATCAGGTCTGGCGGCCGCTTGTGCGCAATCTTCATGCCGTCTTCGCCGTCTCTGGCGACGGCGATCTTGAACTCATCACCGCGCAGGCTGCGCTCGATCGTCCGGGCGACCAGCTCGTCATCTTCGATGACCAGAATATAAGCCGAACTCATGCCTCGCCTCCAGATCTACTGGATAAAACCTTCCCCAATTGGGAGGACTGTCTGGAGGATTTTACCATGCCTGGGGAGGCTTAAACGCCTTCCCGACGGTTGTTAGCTGAACAATCTTGTAAGGTCGGACCGTGGGATCTAACCGGCGAATTAACGCCACTTTCTCGGGCGTCAGCGCGTATCCCAGGCTCAGCAAGTTCAGGTGAAGCACGCCCAGCGGATCAACTTGATCGTATTCGATGATCTTCATGGCGATGCTGCGCGCGAAAACTCGATTGACACCAGGGTCAGCCCCAGGTCCCGCACCTTGTTCAACAGGCCGAGCAGATCAGCCTGGTCAGTCACCGGGCCAGACAGGAGCGTGCTGCCATCTTCGCAGTGAACGATCGACAGCCCTGGAAACCAGTCAGCCCAGTGCAGAGCTAAATGATCTTTGACCTTGATCTCGCAGTAACCGCTTTCCAGCGGAGGCATCGTTAGCACGTCATTCATTGGATACCATATACAGTCTGTCAGAACAACACCATCAAGACCCGGCGCAGCCCGTCGCCGAGCCAGATCGCCACAACGTTCCTCCGCCACAAGTAAAGTGCTGTTACGAGCGCTACACCCACCAGCGTAATAGCGAAGTTCATACCCTCGTACCAGTACTCGGGATTCGTCATCTCATGGGCAGTATACATCAAGCCAATGATCACGGTGGTTAGCAATATGCCAAATTTGTGGGACAACCTCTCGGCCAGAAAGCCAAAGTAGAAAATATTCTCGACGGACGAGCCAGGATTGGCGAACAGGCGGTCCAAACCGGCCAGCAGGGCACTGCCGGGGGCAAAGGTTAGCGAGCCCGGTTGCAGCAGGCTCGGAAGGACACCTAATAGGCCATAGAGAAGGATGGCAGCTGCATCGCCCCTCCATCCCTTTGATCGCAGGCCGAGTCCAGAGAGATCGAATCGCCAATGGAGGTAAGCCAGCACCAACACCGCGATGGCTGCAATGCCCCTGAAAACGGACCACAAGCTGGTTGCGACGATTGCAAGGAGCAGCGGCAGCAGGAAGCCAGGTTGCCGAACGGTCTGCCATCCCTTGACCAGGATCAACGGAATGACTAAAAACACTCCGCCGTAGATGATCAGGCCGAATAAGATATCCTTCGCAATCGAGAATGTCCAGGGCTGCAAGTCAGCGCCCAGGACGAACAGGATCGTGCCGTTGAGAATGATGGCAAGTACGATGAAGACCACCCATACGAGAAGAGCCTGTCGGGTTGGATGACTTGTGTCAGCCAGGGATTGACTTGCCATATTTATATCTCCTCATTACAGAAGTTTCACAGCATCTGTCTCTCTGAGCGAGAAAGGTTGGCCGGCTTGTAGATGATCACCACGAGCACTGCCCAGACCATTATAACGATGCTCATGATCATGGCAATATTTCCTTCGCCCGCCTTCGAGGCTGAAAGAAAATCGAAGACCCCGTGCCATAAAGCCACCAGCAACACACTTCCCCCGGTACTGTTGTAAAGCCAGGTCAAGACGATCGATCCTGTCAGTACGCCAATTAAGAACACCGGGAAAACGCCCAGGCCCATTTTTACATAAGTTTCCAGGTAGAAAAAGGCTGGGATGTGCCATAATGCCCACAGCAAGCCCAAGATCAGCGAGGCTGAAAGCGCGTTCCATCTTTTCTGCATGCGGGGCAAAGCGAAACCACGCCAGCCGATCTCCTCACCGAAGCCATAAGTCAGCGTCCAAAGTACCAACGCGCCGACACCCAGGTAGGGCAGGTAATTGACCTCCCCCAGCAGCCGCAGGTCTGGCCATTCACTCCCCCTGGCACGCGAAATAATGGCCGCCAGGGCGAAAAGCACCACCGACGAAAAAACCGCAAAAAACCACCCCCCCAGCCCTACCCGCCACTTAAAGACCCGGCTGAACAGCTCGCGCAGGCCAGCGGTGCCCGCGGCAACCCACGTTACGACGATGGCGGCCAGCATCGGCCCAAAGGCGGCCAGGTAGTGAATGGCGAAGGGAATTGGCAGATCGGTCCACCCTTGTACGACAGCAACCAGTGGCAGCTCGATCAGCCAGGAGAATATCATCGTCAGGATAAAGTAGGAAGCCAGTGGATGCCGTTTCAGAAAACCTGCTGGTGAAGAGGATTTCCTTTCTTGATTTTTTATCTCTTGCAGGGCAGTCTCGGACATGTCAACCTCCTTTGCTGCTATCATCAATTTAAAATCTAGGCTGTCATTGCTCTCTCCCTGAGCAGGTCCTTCCCACCCAGGTCGAAGCCGAACGAGAGTTTCAAAGCATCGTGCGCGCAGACGGTGATGCAGGTCTGGCACAGGCTGCATTCCGTGGAGAGCACCCGCTGGCCGTTCAGGATGTACTCAGGGATGCGGACGTCCATCGGGCAAGTCTTCACGCAGGCGCCGCAATCGTTGCACTTTTCAGCCTGGCCGCCGATTTTCATCAGCGAGAAGCGGGTCGTGATCTTGAGCGGCACGCTGACCGGGCAGGCGTATTTACAGAAGGCGCGGTTATCTTTGAGGGCGTAGGCCAGCCCGATGCCGAGGGCGTAATAGGCGAGGTTGCCGATCAGGAACCAGATCACCGCCGTCCGCCCGGCCGCGCCGTCGGTGTAATCAAAGACGAAGAAGAGTACAAGGACCAGGCTGAGCGCGAAGTGCAGATAACGCAGCCAACCCCACCGCCCGTGCAGGCGCCCCGCGGGTCGTTTGAACGGCAACAAGTCCAGCACCATGACCGTCCAGCACGCCCACCCGCAGTACAGCCGCCCGAACAGCACTGGACCGATGATCTTGGCGATGAAATAGTGGATCACCGCCATCTGGATCACACCCGTCAGCAGGCCGAAGAAGAAGCCTTCAATCTGGGTGTTCTCCACGCCCATCAAGACCGCAAAGATGAACAGGAAACCGCCGACCATAAACAGCGTCAGGCGCCGGCTGATCGGTTTCTTCTGCTTAGGCAGCACGGCGTATAAGCCCAGCCCGAGGCCCAGCGTGCTGCCGATGTAGCCGAACATAATCAGCGGCCGGGGATGGCCTGAAGCCAAAAAGCCCCAGGTCGCCACGCCCCAAAAGGCCAGCATGACCACGCCAGGCACGAGCAATTTTTTCCACGGGATGCTGATTTTATCCTTCACGATCTGGTTGCTTGCTTGTGATTCAGCCATTGGTTCTTCTCCTTATTTTGATTCAGATGTCTTCTCCGTGTTCTCTGCGTCTCTGTGGTTCAATCTTATTGCCTGACCCACAGAGTGCGTGCAGCTATCAATTATTTACCGCTACTGTGGCAACCTTGTGTGGACGATCACCCGCGCCTGGGCGGCCCGGCACACATCCGTAAAATCCGGCTGGCCATCGGGATCGGACTTCACCTGGAGATAGCGGGCGTAGCCGGGCGCGCCTTTCAATAAAGCCATCAGGCTTGTCGCCACGGCGTAATCATCTTCGATCACCTCTGCCGTGGCTTTCAATTCTCTCCCTTGCAGCCGGATCGTGACCGGAGCGCCGCCGCGCAGGTTGCGCCACCAGGTGCGCCCCCGCAAGCTGACCGTCAACAGCCCGTTACCGTCCGGGACATAGTTTAC